>JAYTXQ010000027.1:0-14914 GCA_043742825.1 Caulobacteraceae bacterium
TGGCCAGACAGTCGATCTGGACCATGCGTTCGCCCAACTGCACCTGGCCGGTGACCCTGCCGAACTGATCGAAATGGTTTGACGCGCCGAAGGGCGACCCGACCTTTTTCAAGGCGCGCGGCGGCATTATCCCGTCGAAGCGCAGGGCGATCCGGCACCGTTCGCCATCCTGAAAGCCCAGGTCGTAGCCCATGCCGGGCTGGACCGCCTTAATCGAAACCCCGGTCGGCAGGCGGATGTCCGACAGATCGGTGTCGCGGGGCAATTGCAATGCCGAATAGTTGGCGTTGTAGAGGGCTTCCCAGGGTAGGTGAGCGGTGTCGTCCCACACCCAGGCACCGCCGGCGACCGTGCCGATGTTCGGTCGGGCCATAGTATATAGCCACCCGCCCAGCTTCTCTTCCGGCTTGCAGAACGAGAACCAGCTGGTTTCGGTCATCCACCATCGATCACTCATCTGGGCGAAGTGGAAATTGTCGTCGTTGGAGGTGAAAATGCTCATGACAGCTCTGCGATCTCAAGGTTGGGATAGCCGCGGTCGGCGATACCGCCGGAGGCGTCGGCCGCCAGCAGGGCCTCGCCCGCCGTCTGCAGGGCAAAGAATTCCAATGCCGGTTGCACGCCTATGCCGCCTCGTTCCAGGGCCTCGGCAAGGCGCGAACGGCCCGAGGTCAGATCGGCTGGCCGCTCGCCTAGCAGACCAGCGAGCGCGTCAATCTCGCTTGCTTCCAGGGCAGAGCCGTAGCGATCATAGGCGCTGAGATATTTGATCACTTTGGACGCAGCCTTGGCAGCGGCCACCACCGCGCGATCAGCACTCGGGGTGGCCACCACGTTGCGAAGGTCGTCCAGCACCTTGCCGTAGAGGTCGTTGCGCGCTGTTGCTGGCTGAGCGGGGAGCGACGGAGCGCGCACTGCGACGCCGGCAGCCTCGGCGATTGCCTGCACCAGCAGCCGGCGGTTGAGGGCGCGAGAGACGATGGCGTTGCCCGGCTCGCCGGTGACGTTGCGGTGCCGGATCACCACGACGCGCGTTGACACCAGAACCCGATGGTAAAGGATACGGAAACGGTCAAGCGGTCGGCCGGAAGCGGCCACATAGGCGCGCAGGGCACCGTTGAAGTCGGGCGTCGGCTCCATCACACTGCGCATCGAGAACCAGGCCATGTCTTCCATCGGATCGCCCAGATGGGCCAGCTCCCAGTCGATGATCGCCGTCAGCCTGCCGCCCTCGAAGAGGAAATTGCCCGGCCCGGCATCGCCATGGGCTAGAACCGGCGACCCATCCGGATCCGGGATCGACGCTTCCAGCCAGCGAAAGGCGAACTCGATTAGGGGGTCGCGGACCGCTGTCTCTTCATACATAGCCCGCCAGATACGAAGCTCGGCGCGAACGTGGTCGATGATCCGCGCAGCCTCGATGCAGCCGTCGAGCTTGACCTCGGCAGCGTCCATCGCGTGCAGGCGCGCCAGGGCCTGCATGAACTGATCAATGATCCGGGTCTTGGCGTCAGGGTCCTTCAACCGGCGGAACTCGGCAATGCCGCTGGCGCGGTCAGTGAGTAAAGCGGGCAGATCGGGATGCTCGGCGATCAGCCGGGGGGCCGCAAGGCCGGCGGCATCGATCGCACGGTAGACCTGCGCCTCACGGCCGGTGGTGTAGGGCTCGACGCTCGGCGGGCGCGGCAGACTGTAACGCAGGAAGACTTCGGCAGTGGTTCCATCGCCACGAACGACATCAAGCGCCCAGGACCGGGCACGGTTGCCACCGGAGGCCTGGACGCTGCGTGTGATGGATCCGCCGCAGACTTCGCCGACCCAGGCGAACAGTCGGCGCTCCTCGGCCGCGACCGCCGCCTCGTCCGCCATTTTCGTCCTCCTTGAGCCGGCACTGAGTATCCAGGCATAGCTCTACCCCACCAGAACCGTATACGAGCATACAATCGGCGCGCGGCTTCCGACCGTGTGCATTGCAGTCCCTGTGTTATAGAGGCCACGTGACACAAACCCTGTTGTCGATGCTAAAGGACGGCACCCACGCCGCCGTGGGTGCCCCGGCGCTGATCGAGCGGCACGGCGACGCCTATGTCGAAGTTTCCCATGATGCGCTGATGGCGGCAATCGCCGCGGCTGCGAACGCTCTGGCCGACGCCGGCGCGGGTCCGGGCGCGGTGATCGGCGTGTGGCTACCCAATGGTCTGACCTATCTGGCCGTGGAGTTCGCCGCTGCAGCCCTGGGCGCCGCAGTGCTGGGGATCAACACCCGGTACGGCGTTTTCGAACTCAAGCACCTGATGATCGCCGCTCGTCTGAGCGTGATCGTGGCCCCTGACCGCTTCCTCGAGCTTGATTTCATTGGCCGACTGACCGCTGCCTTCGCCGAAGCGCGCGAGGTCCAACCCGATCTACCCGCGCCCACTGTGCTGGTCACCGGGTTGGGAGGCACCAGTATCAAGGCCTTCGATCTAGGGGCCGGCGTCGCCGTACTGCGGTTGGACGGCCCCGCGCCGCCGCTGGTGGATGCCGGCAGGCCCGAGGCACCGGTCAATTATTTCACCACCTCCGGCTCCACCGGGGTGCCTAAGCTGGCGGGACATGACCAGGCCTCGGTCGTCATCCACTCGCCACTGGCGGCGGCCCGGTTCGACATGCAGCCGGGCGACGTGGTCCTGGGCGTTCTGCCCTTCTGCGGTGTGTTCGGCCTCAACGTCGCCATATCGGCCCTGGCCAGCGGCGCAAGCCTGTTGATCGATCCGGTGTTCGACGCCCCCAAGGTGTTGGAGGCCATGGCCCGGTTTGGGGTAACGCAAGCGTTCGGCGGCGACGATCTTTGGGGGAGGCTGCACGCGGCCTGGCGCGAACAACCGGTCGCCTTGCCCCGGTTGCGTCGTGGGGCGATCGCCGAGTTCGAGGGTCGCGCCGCGCCGCTGGGGGCTTGGGCGCGTGAGGCGTTTGGTGCTGAACTGACGGGTATCTACGGCTCGTCCGAATTGTTGGCCTTTGTTCTGACCCGGCCGGTCCAGATGGACATGGCCGCGCAGGTGAAAGGCGGCGGCCGGCTGATTTCAGATCAGATATCCCTGCGTCTTGCCGACCCAGAGACCGGCGAGGTGTTGGCTACTGGCGCAACAGGCGAGCTGCAGGCGCGCGGCTACAACCAGCTGATCCACTATCTGGGTGCCCCCGAAGCCACCGAGCGCGCCATGACCGCCGATGGCTGGTACCGCACAGGCGATCTGGCCAGCGATGACGGCGACGGCGGCTTTACTTTTTTGTGCCGCAATACCGAAGCCCTGCGACTGCGCGGCTTTCTGGTCGAACCTGCAGAGATCGAACAGCATCTGATGGCACATCCCGGCGTCGAGATGGCCCGCGTCGTGGGCGTCAGGATGGAGCGAGGCGACATACCCGTTGGCTTCACCACTGTAAGCGATCCGGCGCTCACCGGCGAGGCACTGGTCGCCTATTGCCGGAAAGGCCTGGCGGCTTTCAAGGCACCGGCCCGAATCGTGATCCTGGACGCCTTTCCCGTGACCGTCGGCACAAACGGAACCAAGATTCGAATCGAGGACCTGAAGCGAATGGCCACGGCGTGCCTAGAGCAGGATATTCTGAGTTGAATCCTGCATCGTAGAACGTGCTCGATTTTCGTGTTTGGCGCGGAATTTCAACAGAAACCGGTGCCCACTTTTCCGCATCGCGCTTAGATCATCGCCATGCCGCCATTCACGTGGAGAGTTTGTCCGGTCACGTAAGCCGCCTCGTCGCTGGCCAGATAGACACAGGCTGCGGCGACATCATTGCCGCTGCCCAGTTTTCCCGCAGGTATGCCGGCGAGAATCGTTGCCTTTTGAGCATCGGTTAGTCCATCCGTCATCGGACTATCGATAAAACCCGGCGCAACGCAATTTATGGTGATGTTCCGGCTCGCCACCTCTTGGGCCAGAGCCTTGGAAAACCCAATCATCCCGGCTTTGGAGGCTGCATAGTTGCTCTGACCAGGGTTGCCCATGACCCCGACCACAGAGGTAATGCCAATGATGCGGCCAGACCGCCGCTTCATCATGCCGCGCATGGCCGCTCTGGCGAGGCGAAAATAGCTTTCCAAATTCACCTTCAAAACCTGGGACCAATCCTCGTCTTTCATGCGCATGAGCAAGCCATCCTTGGTTACACCGGCATTGGCGACGATGATGTCCAGACCCTGGCCGGCAATGTCTTCGGCGGCCGCGACCAAGCCATCGACCTGAGCCGAATCACTAAGGTCACAGACCTGGACCAAAGCGCGATCACCCAATTGACCGGCCAGATTTTGCAGCGCCTCGCGACGGGTTCCGGACAGCACAACCGTTGCCCCCTGGGCGTGCAGCGCCCTGGCAATTGCTCCACCAATGCCGCCGCTTGCCCCGGTGATCAGGGCTGCCTTGCCGCTTAGATCGAACATGGTTCTCGATTCCTTTGTGGTTCAGGGGAGGTATTTTAGAGAGATTTGGCAAAGGCTTCGAGGTCGGCCGGCGTATTTAAGGCCACAGCATCCGCTTCCGGCGCGATCCGTTTGGCGATACCGGTCAAGACCTTGCCCGCGCCGGCCTCGGCAAACTGACTGATCGCCCCTGCACCGGCCAACCACTCCATGCTCTCGCGCCAGCGCACGCGTCCTGTCACCTGCTCTACCAGCAGGCGGCGGATCGCCTCTGGGTCGAGGGTGGGTAGAGCGGTTACATTACAGACAATAGGTGCGCGTGGAGCAGATATGCGGGTTTGCGCCAGGGCCTCTGCCATGACCTCTGCCGCCGGTTGCATAAGCGGACAGTGAAAGGGTGCCGACACGTTAAGTGGGATCGCCCTGGCCCCCAGTTCCTTGGCCTTGGCGATGGCAAGATCGACGGCGGCCTTAGTACCGGAAATCACCACGTTGCCAGCATTGTTGTCATTGGCGACCACGCAGACGCCAAGTGCCGCGCCGGCCGCCGCAGCCGCCTCTGCCGAAGCGACATCACTTTTAGGCCCGATCAAGGATGCCATTGCCCCTTCACCAATCGGGACTGCCCTCTGCATGGCCTCGCCACGCAAGCGCAACAAGCGCGCCGTGTCGGAAAGGCCAATCGCTCCGACGGCGGCCAAAGCTGAATATTCTCCAAGTGAATGACCAGCGACGAAGGCCGCTCGCTCGATCCTAATGCCGAAGTCGGCGTCCAGTACTGCCATCACCGCCAGGGATACCGCCATCAGTGCAGGCTGCGCGTTTTGCGTCAGGGTGAGCTCTTCAATCGGCCCTTCGCTCATAAGCTTAAATAGTTTTTGCCCCAGAGCATCATCGACCTCTTCAAACACGCGGCGGGCGGCCGCAAACGCCAGCGCCAGCTCGGCCCCCATGCCAACCCCTTGACTGCCCTGACCAGGAAACAAGACTGCGAGACCCATCGGCCAATCCTCAAACGACAGTGTTTCCTCCGGTTAGGCGAAAGCCGATTGCCGGACAAGCACCTGCGGACTGCCGTTTGTCCGCAAAAGATGTTTGGGCAGGCGTTTTGACGCCCGTTTGACGGAGTTTTGACGTCGGGCCAGTTGCGGCAAATTGGCTATCGGCGGAAGATCATATTCATCGCCCCCGAAAGTGATTTCGAAAACAACAACAGATTCGTTGATCAATAATATTCAGATATCCAGGAGGATATTACTATGTCATTGCCCTTTCATCCGCATTCCGGCGTTGATCCTGCAAGTTACACTATATCTGTTCAATCTGCTACACGCCTTTCTGCTTTAACTGACCTTCCAGCTGATACCCTAGCGGGATTGACGGTCAGTGAAGCCCGTGAGCGTTTCGCCGCCGTGATTGACCCAACTTACTTCTGGTTCCGCAAGGTTTGCGGCTCTGTGGTCAAGACCGATCCGGTCACCGGTACCGATTATCCGGTACCCTTCGCTACGGTGAATGTGGAAGACACCGATTGTTGCTTCTTGGGTTTTTTCCCTGTGGATGCCCCATGGGGCTGGTATTTTCCCTTCCATTGCCACCGCGAAGTGATCGCGACAGTGCAGACCGACGCCTGCGGCAAATTCTGCGCATGGGTCCCGGGCTGGGACATCGAGTGGGTTTTACGTTTCCGCATCGAACGTCGCTGCTACCCGATCATTTTCCAACGCCCGTCGTTACAGGATGTCATTGAGCAGTTCATCCCAAAGGTCGGGCCAGGCCCGGATCCAGGACCGTTGAATATCGCAGACCGCGCTCGCCTAGCAGAGCGGGTCAGCAACAGCTTTGGTCGTGATGCCTCCTTACGGGTGATCCGTTCACAGACTACCTCGGGCTTTGGCTCGAGTACGGTCGCCAGCCAGGCCGCTCTTGGGGCACCGGCGCTGCTCTCTCACCTTCGCCCGCCATTGCCAGCGGAGATGCGTCTGGCGCACAAAGATGGCGACGGTCCGCACCCTGGGGTGACGGCACTCGCCGGACGTCTGGACCTCGAGGCGCGTGCCCTTGCGGCGGTCGACCCCCGGCGTTTCATTGGCCCCTTTAACCGCTGCTTCGATGTCATCGTTCCCGAGTGGGTGCCGATCTTTGATGTTCCGGATATCACCTTTAGCGTCTGGCAGGACACCGACGGCGACGGCGATCTGGAGCAGATCTACGGTGAGACCTATTTCGACGTCCGCTGGGACGCAGGACCTATCGGCCCGGTGATATTGCACGCCGGCCCGAACTCCATCGCGGGTCCATTGTGCGGTCCGACAAACATTCCCTGTGGCGACGTTCCGGCAATTGTCACAGTAGGTTTTCTGCCCGTCAACGACCCGAATATATATGATGTGGTCAATGGTTTTGGCGTGATCACCAATCGTCCGCATCCTTCTGGGAAATCTGTTGAAACCCTGCCGGTCACCGATAGGGACTCGCAGGCACCCATGTTCGGCGGGCTGGCCCTCTACGGCTGCAATAAGACTGATCCGGCAGCGACCCGCTATCGCCTGGTCTATCGTTATAGCGCCGACAATGGCGCGACGTTCACCTCCCCGGCACCGTTTGTCGGCCAATCCTGGCCGCTCAATCGATTGAACGGTTTAGGTATCAACGAGGCTTTTACCGTCTCGGCTGACGCACAAGGCTGGTATCTGATTGCGCTGCCTCCAGGCCCGAACGATTGGTTACCGGCCGACCTGTTGCTCGATTGGGACAGTTCCCAGTTCGCCAACGGACTTTACAAAGTGACGCTGCAGCTGGGTGACGCAGGCGGAGTGACGTCCGTCTCAGCCGAGGTCGGGTTCACGGTGGACAACAGTGTGCCCACGGCAAGTTTCACCGTCGAGACAGCCTTCTCGCCAGCCGGGCCTTTCACCCCGATCAGCGGCACCTGCCCTGTGGTACGACGGGGAACATCGCCGGCGGACGTCTATTTCCGCGTCACCCTTGATGCGACCGCAGCGCATTTAAGGTCCCTGTCCATGTCGGCCTCCGACTGCGGGGCCGGCGGGTTCAGTGCCGAACTGAGCGGGGATTCCGGTGGCTTTTTCGAACCATCCGGCGGTTTGACCTACGACTACTGGCACGCCCTGACCACCGACACCCATCGGACCCTGACGGCTGTGTACAAACTGGCAGCCAGCGCACCGCCTGGAACCTACACATTCAGCGGTCAGGCCTCCAGTCGCGCATTCAACCCTAGTGGCTGGGACAGCGCTGAAAATCTGCCCACACCGTGGTTGTATGATCCCGACGACATCTACTTGGCACCGCGTTCCGACTTCTCCGTCGTCAACGAGCCGGTATAGTTGTGGCGGGGTCGCTTGGCTTGCTGGTGGCCGTGTTGGCGACCTGGCGACTGAGTCACCTCGTGGCCCATGAAGACGGGCCGTTTGATCTGGTGGCCAAGGTGCGGCACGCCGCCGACTTTTCGGTTTGGGGGCGGTTGATGGACTGCCCGTATTGCTTGAACCTGTGGTTCGCCGCACCTTTCGCTGTCTGGCTGGCGAGCAACTGGATCGACGGCCTGGCACTTTGGCCAGCGATTTCCGGCGGGGCCTGCCTGATCGAACAGATCTCCGCCCGGCTTATCTCTCCTGGCGGCCCTCCGGTGATCGAGCCTCTACCGCCACCTGTAACCCCGTCCTGAAGGGTTTTTGCCTCCAATGTCCTGTTGTTCATCCCGCCGCCAATCGACCATTCTGGCTCCCCGCTTACGCGCCGCCGTTTCGCAACGGTTCTCGTCGCGACCGACCCCCGGAGAGCCCCTATCGCTCGTCTATACGGGTCAGAGCGCCGTTGCATTGCGCGGCCCATTCAGCGGTCGGCTCTACAACGTCAACGACGCCAAACGCCACATCGATGCCGATCCACAGGATATTGACGCCCTACTGCGTTGCGGACTCTTCGTGCGCCAGGAGTGCGTTTTTTCTGGCGCGACACCGGGCCCTTGGCGCATATTCAAATTCTCGTTACCTCAGGAGTCTCCTCACTATGAAAGTTCGTTCCTTTATCGCCACCCTCGCGGTCACAGTAAGCTTGGTGGGAACCTCGGCCCTTGCGGCCTTGAAAGTTGGCGAGACAGCTCCCGACTTTTCAGCTCAGGCTTCTCGAGGCGGTGTGCAGTTCGGCTTCAAACTGTCTGATGCCCTGAAGAAGGAACCAGTGGTGTTGTATTTCTTCCCCTCCGCCTTCACCAGCGGCTGCACGATCGAAGCGCATGAGTTCGCCGAAGCGTCAGCCGACTACCAAAAACTGGGAGCAACATTGATCGGGGTTACCTCAGGAAAAATCGACCGGATTAAGGAATTTTCCGTCAGCGAATGCCGCTCCAAATTCCCAGTGGCAGCCGATCCAAAAGCGGCCATTGCCGGCAGCTACAAGTCGACCATCCCCCTGATGGGCCTTTCCGACCGCACCTCCTATGTGATCGCGCCTAGCGGCAAGGTGATTTTCGTCTATTCAGCCTATGCCCCAGATCAGCACGTCAATCTGACCCTCGCAGCCCTGAAGACATGGCGGACCTCCCACCCAAAGGGGTGAGATTCGAAAGGTTGCGCTCGCGCGGGTTTTCCCCTATCAGCGCCCCTCCTCATGGAGAGCGGTCTTTTCGCGCAACCTGACTGGCTTGGGAGTCCCTTAAGCCGACGCGGCAAAGAACCATCGTTTCCGGACGCCCCTTCCGAGCGCCGGATACGCCGCCTCCGCTAACGGAAGAAGGATAGTATGGCTCTATACGAACACGTGCTGATCGCGCGTCAGGATATATCCCCGGCCCAGGCCGAGACCCTGAATGAAGAACTCAAAGCCCTCATCGAATCCCTCGGCGGCCACATCGCTAAGATCGAATATTGGGGTCTGCGCAACCTGACCTATCGCATCAAAAAAAACCGTAAGGGTCACTATTCCCTGCTGGCGATTGATGCCCCCGCACCTGCGGTGAAGGAAATGGAGCGCCAACTGGCCATCAACGAAGATGTGCTCAGATTCCTAACCCTGCGCGTTGAAGAGCTTGATCTTGAGCTCTCGCCAGTGCTCGCCCGCCGTGACCGCGAGCGTGAGCGCCGGTTCGAAGACGTCCCTGTTTAAGTTGCAAGGCCAAAACCCATCATGACCGACGATTCCATCACCGCTGACGCCCCCGCAGGCGGCGGCCGCCGTGCCTTTCTCCGCCGCCGCAAGGTTTGCCCCTTCTCAGGTGAGGGTGCGCCAAAGATCGATTACAAAGACGTAAAACTGTTGCAACGTTACGTTTCCGAACGCGGGAAAATCGTGCCTTCTCGCATCACTGCCGTCTCGGCCAAGAAGCAGCGTGAACTGACCCGCGCCATCAAACGCGCCCGTTTCCTCGCCCTGCTCCCCTACGTCGTGCAATAGGGATCCCGCCGACATGAAAGTTATCCTTCTCGAACGCGTCGAGCGCCTTGGCGCGCTTGGCGAGACCGTCACAGTTAAAGACGGCTATGCCCGCAACTTCCTGCTTCCCCGGTCGAAGGCTCTGCGCGCCAACTCCGCGAACATGAAAGTGTTTGAGGCCCAGCGCGCCGAAATCGAAGCCCGCAACGCGCGCTCGGCCCAGTCGGCGGCAAAATCCGGTGAGCGACTAGACGGCACGTCCTATATCATGATCCGCCAGGCCGGCGAGACGGGCCAGCTATACGGTTCGGTCTCGGGCCGCGACGTGGCAGATGCGGTCAATGCCGAAGGCGGTAAGATCGACCGGGCAATGGTCGTGCTCGACAAGCCGATCAAGACCTTGGGGGTACACGAAATCAAGGTGCGCCTGCATGCCGAGGTCACTGTTTCGGTGAAGATCAACATCGCCCGCAGCATGGATGAGTCCGAACGCCAGGCCCGCGGTGAAAACGTTATCACCTCACAATTCGAAGAAGATCGTGCCGCCGATGCGCAAGCCGCCGCCGATATGGTCGAGGGTGGGGCCGGCAAACAGGACGGCCTGGGGACTGAAGCCTAGAAGAACGTCGACGTCCGGCGAGTCGGCGAAAGCGTAGCATCTAAGCGTCCCTTCGACTAACGTCACAGGGATGGTCAGTCTCGACACTTCACGCAAAGACTTTCGCCTTCGCCTTATCGGTGCCTTCGATTTAAGCGGACAGGCTGGCTCGCCTGTAACAATCCGTAGCCGGCGGGGGCGTGGCCTGCTGGCCTATCTTCACCTGGCACCAGGTCGCGAGGCCGCTCGTGGCCGGCTTTGCAGTTTACTTTGGAGTGACCGAGGGGAGCCGCAGGCGCGCGCGAGCCTGCGCCAAGGCCTCGTGGAGCTGCGAGACGTCTTCGCCGCCGCCGACCTTCCGGGACTGGAGGCAGCACGGGAGACTATCGGTTGGGCCGATGGTCAGATAGCGTCGGACGTCAGCCTGTTGCGCGCCGCCCTGACTGCGGATGACTCAGACGCCTTGACCGAGGCCCTGACTCTGATCGGCAACGGTCGCTTGCTCGAAGACCTTGAGATCGGCGGCGCGTTCCAGGTCTGGCTGCGCGAGGAACGTGCGCGCCTCGATCACGCGATAACTGCCGGTGTTCAGGCGCACTTGTCGCGATTGGAAGACTTAGGTGCGTGGGAGCAGGTGCGCCGGCTCGCTGAAGCCTTCCTCCAACGCAGCCCCCTAGATGAAGTGGTGGCGGCCGCCGCGATTCGGGGCGATGCGGCGACCGGTAACACCTCTGCGGCATACCGCCGCTTCGAAATCCTGCAGGTGGCCCTCAGTCAGGATCTCGGCGCTCCCCCAATCGCCGAGCCCGAACGCACGGCGATTGCTGAGGTGACCCATTGGGTGGGGCCCCCGCTTGTGGTCGTCGGGGTGTTTTCCTCCAACCCACCAATGGGCGACATGGCGAATTCTGCCAGAACCTTGCGTGAAGAGGTCGTATCGGGGCTGTCGCGGTTCCACGATCTGCGCGTCATCACCGATCCACGAGGCCTCGACGTGATGGGCACGAAGGGGTCAGTCGAGTTTTCTGGTGATTATGCCTTGGGGGCAAACCTGCGGGCAGCGGCTCAAGGCGCGAACATGGTGGTTCACCTGGTCAGGCTCGGTGACCGGCAGATTGTCTGGGCTGGACGGTTTGAAGTCTCAAGTCTGGACGTCGTTGAGACCATCGATAATATCATATCGCAAGTGGTGGGCGCGGTGGTTCCCACCATTGATGCCGACCTGTTGCGCCGGCCGAGCCATTTGCCTACTGACCCTATCTATCAAAGGTATGTCGCCGCCAGAGAAGCTGCCACTGCCGCCAGGACCTTTGCTCAGGCGACCGCAGCAAAGCTTGAGCTTGAGGCTCTGGTGGCTGAGGTTCCTACCTTCGCCCTGCCCTACCTGCCTCTGGCCGCTCTTTATAATACCGATTTTCGCTTCACTCTGGCCGGCAGCAGCGGGCCGACCGAACGGGCGCGTGCGCTGCAGCTGACCCGCCGTGCACTCACCTTCGACCGTGAACACGCCAACAGCTATACGCAGGTCGCCTTTAGCCATCTTTATAAGGCCCAATGGGAGCTGGCGCGGGAGAACTTCGACCAAGCCCTGAAGTTGAATCCGTTTCACGCGCTGAGGGTCAATGAGGTCGGATTTGGCATGGTCTTCCTGGGAGAGTTGGACACCGCGCAAAAATTACTTGATCGCTGCCTGTTGCTTAACCCTTCGCCGAGAGACGACTTCTTTGTCGATCTGGGGCTGTTGGCACTTATGCGCGGCGCGCCTGATCGCGCCGTCAACTATTTTGAATTGGTGGCAGATCCGGGAATCTGGGCCCTGGTCTATGGTGCCATCGCCGCGCAGATGACTGGGGGCGAAGTTGATGAAAAGGCTGCCCTTGTCCGCAGCCGCATCGCTGAGATCTGGCCTCGACGCACCGAGATGGACTTAGAAGCCATGGTCGCCTGGATCGCCAGCCACCACCCTTTCCGTCACGAGGCCCACGCCGGATATTTCCTGCTCGGCGCGCGTAGGATGCTCGGCCAAGGCTAGATTAAAATTCTGGTTTCGTCTTCGGTGTTGAATTTTGCAAAACCGCGCCTGGTCGCCCGCTGCGCTCCGATACACTCCGCCGCAATTCTTGGGCAAACAGGGTGTCCGGTGGCATGGGACGCGGCGGTTGGGTGCCGACGATGCGGGCATGATCAAGGGCAGCCAGGGCGTCGGCCTGTTTAAGATCGACAGCGCCCCTGGCAAGCCAGTTGCCGAACCTTTCACACCGCTCAGCGGCTAGCGTACCCTGGGCCTGCAGGGCCTCAAGCAAGGCCGGCCAAGTGCGGCGTTTATAAAATGTCGCCTGCGCGAGCCGAAGGATGGCGCGAGCGTCGGCTCCGCCAATGACCCGCTGACGAACAGCTTCCCAAAGTGTCGCGCGCACATTGACCAGAGGCGTGGTCAGGGGAACCCAGTCCCAGTCGGCAGGCCCGTGCAAGAGGGCGACCTCATCATCGCCCTCCAGACGTCCGCCAGCGAAAGCGGCGAATATGCGCCCCACGCCAATCATGCCCAGGCTATGCAACTCTGCCGCGCGAAGGGCACCCATGCTGGCCGCTCCGATCAGCGGGATGCCCTGCGCGATCAGAACCAACAACTCATTATGCCGAATCGCAGGGGAGTCATCGAACAGACCATCGATCAGCACGACGGCTCTGGGCGAACGACCTGACAACCCCCATGCGTCGCCGGCAACTGCAGGCGGGCACCAGGTAAATCCTGGGTCATGCGGTCGCCGCTCCAAAGGTAAGGACGGGCCGGCAAAGACGACAATCTGACCACGCAAGGCAGTCTCCATCCTCGTCACATCCAATCGCGGCGAACACGAGAAAAAGCTCCGAGCCCCGGTACGACGGCCTTGACCACGTGCACCTGAGCTTCAGGGCGCGTGAGATCAACCACCGCCGCCAAGGGGTAGCCCGCACCATCGAGCAGGTCTTGGATTTCCGCAGGACCAACCTCCGCGCCAGCCGCCGAGGGATCGGGCAGGCTGCTAAGGTCAAGGCCGGACCAATGGCTGGGTAGGGGCAAACCGAACCCTCCGAAGATCTCAGTCGCCTGCTTCCCCGTCTGGAGATAGATGTCGTCACGCACGCCAGAGATCGCTGTGAGGCGCGACTGGGCCGCCTCGACAAGACTGCGCTCCAACGCCTCTTGCAACGAGGCGCGGCAGGCGGAGCCAAACACCGAAAGACGTAATGCGCCTTCCGGAGACAACTCACGAATTTCCGTGACGAAACACGGCAGGGAGACGATGGCGGGTACCCAATAGATCGCCAGTTTGAGGTCGGCTGTATCCAGGCGACGGGCGATATTGGCAAACCATGGATAGGGGATCGAGGCGGTATCAATGCGATCAAGGGTTCGCAGTTCAACGGAGCGCTGTAGCCAGCCTTGCAGGGCATCTCGCTCGATGAGCTCTAACACTGCAGTTCGGATTGCGGCATCCTTGGAAAATCCGGCACCCAGACCGTTGCTGGTCCGCTCAAACGAGGTTTCCTTTCGGGTAAAAGCTAAGGAAACGACGTCGAACGGGATCCACAGCACCCCGTCACCCGACAGCCGTTCGCCAGCGACCCATCTTACAGGCTCCTCACTGCCAGGTAGGTTTAGGCGATGCGCTGCGAAATCCGACAGATCGCTGACGCGGTCAGTCGGCGGCAATTGAGCAAAGGCGCAGATCACGGGATCACCGACGAATCCCTCGGCGTGGTCACATTCGATCGCCTCCATGAGAGCACCGATACGGGCCGCGTCGGCTGTGAGGGCCTTACCCTGGTGCACACAAAGGCTACGGCTCCAGGGTCTCACGGCCTGGAACACCGGAACGCCGGTCACGTCCAGTCCGGTCACCTCAGCCAGACGCGTTACGCCACATGTCGCGGCCGCGTAACGCGCTCGAGACAGCATCGATAGCATCGATAGCATCAATTGATCGTTTGCCGCGTCTGGATTAGCCGATGTGACCGCCAGAGAACGTGCTGCGTTCAGGAGGCGGCACTTGCCTCGCCTCCACGCCATCCTCGGTATGGGTGTTAAACCAATCGATGACCGCTTTGCAGGCACTTATCTGCTCAGGGGTTTTGGCCTTCTTCAGATTATACTCCCAGACGCCGAGGGTCAGGAAATAGCTATCGCCGAGTTTGACCAGAAACCTTGGTTCTGCGGAACCCACAACCGGAAGGCCAGAAACCGTAACACGATTATCACCAGACAAATCAGTCTCTCCTTTGATACGGGCCGCGCACGTAAGGCCGCGCTACAAGACCACCTTGGGACGGTAAGGCACTCAAGCACCGCTTGCTTCCAAGGTCTATGCCTGCGAGGCAACCTCAGGGTAAATTGACCTATTTTTGACGCAGTTAGTCAGTCACGACGTCGTCCGAAGGCACGCAGCCGGTCCCAACCCAGACAATCCACAGGCCAGCGTTAGTTGTGAACATCGCTGCAAGACGGATGCCCT
>JAYTXQ010000028.1:0-10367 GCA_043742825.1 Caulobacteraceae bacterium
AAGAACCGGGGCTTCTGGGATCAACTGAATGGGCCGAAACCCACGCCCAGGAACTGCAGGCCAAGGCCGCGCTTTACGTAAATAGTGATGAGAATGGTCGCGGGTTCCTACAAGCTCGTGCGACCTATAGCGTCAGGCGTCTAATCGACCAGACGGCCGCCGACGTGCTGGACCCGCAGACGGGTGTCAGCCTCAAGGCGCGTGACCTCGCGCAATTCGAAGTGATGGCGATTTCGGCCGGCGCGGGCCCAGATCTGCGCGCGGCTGCAAAAGCCCTGCGCGAAGGCGGCGACCTGCCGATTGGTGATTTAGGCGGGGGCTCGGACTTTTCACCCTTTGCCGAACACCTGGGTATCGCGACGATCGATTTCGGATTCGGCGGCGAGGGCCAGTCGGGCGGCGCCTATCACTCAGCCTATGACACTTACGAGCATTTCACCCGTTTCGGTGACCCTGGTTTTGCTTACGGTGTAGCTATGGCAAAAATGGGCGGACATATGGTGCTGCGCTCGGCACAGGCGCAGGTTCTTCCTTTGCAATTCGGCAATCTCGCCATGACCGTCGCCGACCAGGTCGAAGAGCTGAAACGTCTGATGATATCTCAGCGCGAACAGGCAAAAACCGTTAATCGCCTGATCCAGACAAAGGCCTTCACTCTCGCCGCAGACCCCACCCAGACATCTGTGGAGCCAGAGCCTGCTGAGATAACACCCGACCTGGATTTTGCACCTCTAGCAACTGTTGCGGCGCGTCTCACCCGCAGCGCTGAAGCCTACGATACCACAGCAGCGCTGATGCCGTGGAAGGGCAACGTTCTGCTGGCAACCAACCAGTCTCTACAGGCCATTGAGCAATCTTTGACCGACGCCAGAGGTCTGCCAGGCCGGCCTTGGTACAAACATCTCATTTTTGCCGCAGGGCTGCTCAATGGCTACGGTGGCAAGACCCTGCCGGGGGTGCGTGAGGCGATTGAGGCGCACCAGTGGGCCGAGGCTCAGGATTATATCGGGCGCACGGCAATGGTACTGATGAGTGTGGCGGCGAAACTTGACGCTTTGACTGTTTCAGGATCGCCCAACCCTGGTTGAAGCTGTGGCGTGTCGTCGCATATGAGCGCGAAATAGGCTTAATCTACACTTGTCACAAATGTGAGTATTTACCGGCGAGCCTGTCAGTGATGGCCCGATCATATGTTAAGCGTCCGCGCACGACTTTGTTACCGCCCCGCATATACTGTTCGGTATCGCTCTGCAGTCGCAGGTTTTGCTTTAGTCCTGATTGCAATATGCCTTTTTGGCGGCATGGCCAGCGATAGGGCGATAGCGGCAACCCAGCCGACAGGTGCCAAGCCTATCGTACCCACACACAGCGATCCTCTTCACGCCGTTCATGGCCTGCCCGAACCGACTGGGTGGGCGATGATGCTCACCGGCGCCGGCATCGTCGGATATTGCCTGCGCCGTCAGCGTGCTTTTCGCATCGACAACGACAGCGCCGAAAACCCAAAATAGTCTATGATCTGCGGAACCCGCGCCGCGCTACCCGTTTTCTTTTTGCCAGGCGATTCACCCAGCGTTATTAAATGGCTAGAAGGCTGGATGATCCGTCAACGCCGCACGCGAATCGTCGCCACCCTTGGTCCCGCAAGCCGCGCGCCACATATGGTTGTCTCCCTGGCCAAAGCCGGCGTCGACGTCTTTCGGCTGAACTTCAGCCATGGCAGCCATGCCGATCACAAAGCCGCCCTTGATGCTGTACGCGCCGCCGAATTGGAAGTTGGCCGGCCGATCGCGGCCCTGGCCGATCTGCAGGGTCCGAAATTCCGCCTGGGCGAATTTACTGGCGGACGCATTGCCCTAAGCGCCGGCAAAAAGCTGCGGTTGGACCTTGACCCAACGCCGGGCGATGACCGGCGCATTTCGCTGCCGCACCCGGAAATCCTCAAGGTTCTCAGCCCCGGAATTGATCTGGTACTTGATGATGGCAAGGTCAGGTTGCGCGTGCTGCGTGCCGACGAAACTTCCGCTGAAGCTGAAGTCATTACTGGACTTAGCCTGTCCGATCACAAGGGCGTCGCTGTCCCCAGCGCGACCATCCCCGTGCCGGCCCTGACGGCCAAAGACCTCGTTGATCTGGCCTATGCCTTGCGAATTGGCGTCGACTGGATCGCCTTGTCGTTCGTGCAAAGAGCTGCCGACATGGCGGCCTTGCGGCAGATCGTCAACGGTCGGGCCGCGATCCTGGCCAAGATCGAAAAACCGGCGGCCCTGACCGAACTTGAGGCCATTCTCGATATCAGCGACGGCTTGATGGTGGCCAGGGGAGACCTGGGCGTTGAACTCGCTCCAGAAGAGGTTCCTGTAGCGCAAAAGACCATCGTTCGGGCGGCGCGGCGACGGGGTGTTCCAGTGATTATTGCCACACAGATGCTGGAATCGATGACCACAAACCCCGCGCCGACGCGGGCAGAAGCCTCAGACGTGGCCAATGGCGTCTATGAAGGCGCAGACGCTCTGATGCTCTCCGGCGAGTCTGCGGTTGGTGACTACCCGCTTGAAACCGTGTCGATGATGGATGCCATTATTCGTCGGGTCGAGGCGGACCCGCTTTGGCCTAGCCTGATGCGTGCCGAGCACGGTCCGGACGCCGATGAAGACGTTGACGCTCTGATCGCTGCCGCCTCCCGCGCGGCAGAAGCCCGTTCGACCGCCTGCCTAGTCACCTATACCACGAGCGGCAGCACTGCGCGTCGCATGGCGCGAGAGCGTCCGGCCCTGCCCATCCTAGCTATCGCTCCGGATCTGGCGGTGGCGAGGCGTCTTGGACTGGTCTGGGGCCTCGAACCCCGCGTTGCTTCTCAGCCCCGGGGAATCGCCGCCATGACTGAAGAAGCCGCACTCCTTGCAGCGAGCCTGGGCCTAGCTGCCCCCGGAATGCGAGTTCTTATCATTGCCGGACCCCCGATGGGCGCTCCCGGCGCAGCCAATCTGCTGCGCATCACCCATGCGCCACGGTCACGTGCAGCCTCGGGCAACTAATCCCGGAACCATCCGACGCAAACCCGATTTCCACTTCATGAAGAAAGGTTCTAGGGTCCTCATTCGAGGCGGAGAAGACGATATTATAGTATGGGTTTGCCTGCTGATTTTCGTGTGACTCAAGGGACCGATGGGGTGGTCATCGCTCTTACCGGCGAGTGGACAGCTACCGGCATGGCCCGCGCCAATGAACGCCTGGGCAAGGCCCTGTCCATCGCGACGAAAGCTGCTTTGAACCTTACGGGGGTCGAACGTTGCGACACTTCCGGTGCCCATGGCATTTTAGGGGCCATCAGGCTTTCAGGCCTGCCGGTGTCGATCACCGCTACGGCCCAGATTGATCAGGTGCTGGATATCGTCCGGGCCGCGACGCCGGAGCCCAACTTGGGGCCACGCCGCAATGCGAATCTGTTGGACCGCTTTGAGCGGATCGGCCGCGGCGTGTCGGACCTAGGCCGAGTTGTGTTCGACACCATGGTTTTCAATGGGACCCTGTTGGTCGCCCTGGGCCGAGCCGTGCGCCATCCCACGAAAGTCCGCTGGGCGGCGGTTGTTTCATTGGCCGAACGCGCCGGTCTGGACGCCATCCCCATTGTCGGGGTCACGACCTTCTTCATCGGTGCGGTGGTCGCCTTGCTTGGCGCGAACCAGTTGGCCCAGTTTGGGGTGCAGATCTATGTGGTCGATCTGGTTGGCTTGGCCATTATGCGCGAGTTCAACGTCCTGATCACGACACTGCTGTTGGCCGGCAGGTCGGCGTCATCCTTTGCCGCTGAAATTGGCGCGATGAAGATGAACGAAGAGGTAGATGCCATGCGCGTCCTGGGGATCGATCCCTTTGACGCCCTGGTTATTCCCCGTTTCCTCGCCTTGTTGCTGACGATACCCCTATTGACCTTCGTTGCCACGATCACTGGCCTGGCTGGCGGTTTCATGGTCAGTGTCGTAGCCCTTGGACTGGCACCCGAGACTTTTTTGCAGAGACTGGTAGACTATGTCGGAATAACTAATCTGTGGGTGGGCATGTCTAAAGCGCCAGTTATGGCCGTGGTGATCGCGGGCATCGGCTGTCGACACGGACTGGCGGTTGGGGGTGACGTCGAATCACTGGGCCGCCGCGTCACCGCCGCCGTGGTGCACGCCATTTTTGCTGCCATCCTGATCGATGCGATTTTTGCCCTGATCTATATGAAGTTGAACCTGTGAGCGAGCAAACACCAGAGCTGCGCACACCGGTGATCGAAGTGCGGGGTCTGGCATCGCGCTTCGGCGATCACCTCGTCCACGAAGATCTCAACCTGACTATTCCGCCTGGCAAGGTCGTAGGCGTGGTCGGCGGCTCGGGATCTGGCAAATCGGTATTGATGAAAACCGTAATTGGCTTAAGAACTCCTGATGCTGGGACGGTGTCAGTGTTCGGCCAGGACATGAAAACCGCTTCAACTCAAGCCCTGCTGGCCATCGAGCGGCGATGGGGTGTTTTGTTTCAGTCCGGGGCCCTGTGGTCGAACCTGACAGTGAGAGAAAATGTTGCCGCGCCGATGCACGAACACACGCGCATGTCGAAAGCAGAGATCGGGGAACTGGCCGATCTGAAGCTTGCCATGGCGGGCCTTCCTCCTTTCGCTGGTGCTTTGAAGCCCGCTGAACTGTCAGGGGGGATGATCAAGCGAGCCGGCCTGGCGCGAGCTCTGGCTTTAGATCCGGAACTGTTGTTCCTGGATGAGCCGACATCCGGCCTGGACCCCATCGCCGCCGCCGCCTTCGATCAACTCATCCTAGAGCTTTCCCGAGCCCTAAATCTGACTGTGTTTATGATTACGCACGATCTCGATAGCCTCTATACGATCACCGATCTGGTTGCAGTTATCGCCGAAAAAAAGGTTGTCGCCGTGGGGCCTGTCGGCATATTGCAAAACTCTGAACATGCTTGGATCAAAAATTATTTCCAGGGCCCACGCGGCCGCGCTGCGCATGCTGCGTCACAGGGAGTGGCTTAAGTGGAGAGGGATGCGAACTATGCCGTCGTAGGTGTCGTTTCGACCGCCCTGCTTGTCGGACTGGTTGTCTTTGTGGTCTGGTTGACCGGCTTCAACCTCAATCGTAGCCAGGACCTTTATGACATCATCTTCGAGGGGCCAGTACGCGGCCTTTCGCAAGGTGGTGAGGTTCACTTCAACGGCATTAAGGTTGGCGAGGTTAGGGCGATCACG
This sequence comes from Caulobacteraceae bacterium, assembly GCA_043742825.1. GTDB lineage: Bacteria > Pseudomonadota > Alphaproteobacteria > Caulobacterales > Caulobacteraceae > Acaudatibacter. Next base: position 5,252 of record JAYTXQ010000028.1, read on the forward strand.
CTCGATCCGGCAGATTCACGCTTTGTCATCGCCCGGGTCCGCGTCACATCCGATGTGCCGATCCGCCAGGACTCCTATGCGGTGCTTGAGCCCTTGGGCATCACCGGTGTCAATTATGTGCAGATATCTGCCGGGACGGCCTCCAAACCGCTATTGAAATCCACAGTCTCTCTGATGAGCGTGCCGCGTCTGGGCAGTCGTCGTGACGCCGTGTCAGACATCCTCGCTGGTGGAGGCACAATCGTGCAGCGCGCCGCCGACGCCCTGGCCAGGGTCAACCGCGTGTTCTCAGATGAAAACATCGCAACTCTGGGCGGCACGATGCGCGATGTTCACGACCTCACTTCAGAATTGCGAGCGCGAAAATCGATCATAGGTGAGGCTGAGAAGACGTTGCAGACGGCAGACACAACACTGGAGCGCATTGGCGAGCTTGCGAAGTCCAGTCAGGCGCTTGTCGATAGCGATGGTAAACAGGCCATCTCTAAATTGGCTGAGGTAGCGATGGAAATCCAGGCCGCGAGCAAGGCGTTGCGTGTGGCCGTTCAGGCTTTACAAGGGCCGACAACCCAATTCGCCAACCAGAGCCTGCCGAAGATATCGGCGGAAATAGACAGTCTGCACAGGACGACTAACCAACTTGATCGTCTGCTCGGCGAATTGCAAAGCAGCCCAAGCGGCTTGGTGACCAAACCCGCTGCCAAGGAAATAGAGGTCAAGCCATGACCGCACTTCGCCGACCAGCGGCTCTCTGTTTCATCATTCTGGCGAGCTTTTTACTAAATAGCTGCGTCACCGTGCTGCCGAAAACCAAGCCGGCTCAACTGTATCGTTTTGGTATCGAGACGCGTACGTCCGAAGCCGCCGCTAATCCCGGAGATCAAGGTCTAGCCATCAGCAAAACAAATATCGAGTTTGACAGCGCTGCGGCGGGTGATCGGATCCTGACAGTGACCCATCAACAGGTGGCTTACATTTCCGGGGCTCGGTGGGTTACGCCGGCTGTCACCCTTTTCGACGCAGCTCTCACCCAGGCCTTCGCCACTCAGGCCCATTCGACACGCCTGACCACCGATGCCACAACCCACGCCGGTGGCAGTCTGAGGCTGGAGGTGCGCCGGTTCGAAGCGGTTTATGATCAAGGCTTGGCATTGGCTCCCAATATAATCGTCGATCTTGACGCCAGCTTGGCGCTCAGCGGTGCCCCCGAACATCGCACTCATATTCTCACTGCGGTCCGCGCCGACGACAATCGTGTCGGGGCCATCGTCAGCGCCTTCAACCAGGCAACCGGCCAAGCCTTGGGGGGCGTCGTAACCTGGACTGACGCGGTGGCTGCTGCCCACTGAGGGCTACCCTAACCCCTTACCGCGGCGCTTCGATGCCGTGCTGACGACGTGCGGCAGTCACGGTATTTTGCAACAGGCAGGCAACGGTCATTGGTCCGACTCCGCCTGGCACGGGCGTGATCCAGCCGGCGACTTTGCTGGCACCCTTGAAATCCACATCACCCACCACTTTGGTTCGCCCGGCGGCAGCCTTGACCGGATCACTGAAGGGCACACGGTTGATGCCCACATCGATAACGGCAGCACCCGGCTTGATCCAATCGGCCCGCACCATGCCTGCCCGTCCCACGGCTGCGACCAAAATATCCGCCTCCCGGCAGACTTCTGCCAGTTCGCGGGTCCTAGAATGGGCGATCGTCACGGTGCAATCGGCAGCCAACAGCAGTTGCGCCACCGGGCGTCCCACCAGGATTGAGCGACCGAGCACGACGGCACGCAAGCCGGTCAGGTCACCAAGTGTGTCCTGCAATAAGATCAGACAGCCAAGCGGCGTGCAGGACACGAGCGAAGGTAGCCCGCTGGCGAGGCGACCGGCATTCACGACACTCAAGCCATCGACGTCCTTGTCCGGATCGATGGCGGCGATGACGGCGCTGCTGTCCAATCCGGCAGGCAGTGGCAGCTGAACCAATATGCCGTGGATCGCTGGGTCAGCATTGAGCTTTTGCACCAAAGCGACCAGATCGTCCTGAGAGACCTGGGCATCAAGTCTGTGGGTAACCGAATGCATACCTGCGGCGAGGCTCTGTTCGCCCTTAGATCGCACATATATCTGACTGGCCGCATCTTCCCCAACGAGAACGACGGCCAGACCGGGGGTTACCCCGTGGATCGTCTTCAGCTCCGCAACATCCGCCGCGACGCGGGCGCGCAGGGCCTCCGCCCTCGCCTTGCCATCAATCAATTTCGCTTCGGTCATTGAGTCCTGAACATATAGATATTCTAATTGCCCAGGTAGCCTGTCAGACGCGTCACGTGAAGCGCAGCAGGCACCGACCGTTGTTGATCGAGATAACGCTGCGCGCCTCAACCCGACACCTGAACGAAACCACTTCGCCGTCGACCCAGATGTCGGTGGTGATAGTCTCGCCAGGATAGACCGGCGAGGTGAAGCGGACATCGAAACTGGCAATCCGGTCCGGGTCATAATCGCATACGGTGGCCAAGACGGCGCGACAGGCTATGGCGTAGCTGCATAACCCGTGCAGGATCGGCGTTGGGAAGCCGCCGCGCCGGGCGAGGTCAGCATCGACATGCAGCGGGTTGCGGTCGCCGTTGAGGCGGTAGAGTAGGGCCTGGTCGGGCCGCGTGTGCGTGACGTGGGTTTGATCCGGTGCGCGTTCGGGTATGGGGTGCGGCGCGGGCGCTGGTGACGTCGGCCCGCCAAAGCCGCCGTCGCCTCTGGCGAACAGGGTTGATCCTAGGGTCACCAGCGGACGATCATCGCCCACTTCGCGCAGGACCGTTTCGAGGAAAATCAGCGCACCTTTGCCGGCACCCTTATCCAGGATCTCTTTAACCCGGACCTCTGAAATCAGAGACGCCTTGGCCGGCAGCGGTCGGTCCAGCGTCAGACGCTGTTCACCGTGCAACATCAGCGCCATGTCGATGTTCAGTTCGCTCACCAGAGCGTTGCGCGATAGAACGGCTGCCATGGTCGGCACCGCTTTCAGCCCCGCCCCCTCAAACACGAACGGCAATTCGCGAGGGTCAAGCGGGTCTCGGCCCATACCGATGCTGAGGGCGTAGAGCATCGTCTGGGTGTCGCCGTAGGCGCTGGTCTGACCCAGCTGCGCTTTCGACATGGCGTCCTGGTAGTTAATCGTCATGGTTTTTTCCTCACGTCGCGCGCCATTGCAGCAGGCTGAAAGGCGGTTGGGCGTCGTGATGATGCTCAAACACGCCCCTTACCGGCGCGCCGATCTCGACAACCTGTTGGGGATCGCCCAACAGATTGCCCAGCATGCGCACGCAGCCGGCATCGGGCAACTCCACCACCACTACGATATAGGGTCCGACATCTTTCAGCGCCGGGTGCACCGGGTGCCACACCCGCGTCCAGCTATAGATCACACCGATGGGTTCCACTTCCACCCACTCGACATCAAAGGTCTGGGTGTCGTGGCAGATCCATTGCGGAGGAAATTGATAGACGCCGGTCTTGGCGTTGCGTTGTACACACAGCCGCCCGTCACGCAGGCCTAGCCAGAACGGCGCGGACAGTTGGTCGTGTTCGGGAACCGGGATGGGCAAGCCGGCAGGCAGATAGGCATCCGACATCACAGCGTGGCCTCCGAACCAAAGAGGATGGTGCTGACGGGCGTTACCATGGGACCCGCCACCGCCAGCGAGACGTTCACCTCCGGCACCTGGCTGGTGGACTGACCCCGAATCTGCCGGACCGCCTCGATCTGCAATTCCAGGCCGTGCATGTAACACTCCGCCAGATTGCCTCCGCTGGTGTTCAGCGGCAGCTTGCCGCTCGGTGCCAGAAGGTTTTCAAGCTTGAGAAAATCCATCGCCTCTTCAGCAGCGAAAAATCCATGCTCCACCAGGCTCATCAAGACCCCGCCGGTGAAATTCTCATAGCATTGCACCACATCGACATCCGCCGGTCCGACCTTTGCCATTTCGTACATGTGTTTGGCTACGGTCTTGAAGTGTGAGCTGGCCAGATCCGGCGTCGCGAACCCGGCGGGAGTGCTGTGTACGCGGTATCCTGCGCCTATGGCTGCACCCAGCACGTAGGCAGGGGTCTGCTTCAGATGTCTGGCCCGGTCAGCCGAAACCAGAATAATGGCTGCGGCACCGTCATTTTCCATGCAACAATCATAAAGGTAAAACGGCTCCGTAATCCACCGCGACTGATCATACCCCTCCTCGGTCAGTGGCCGGCCGTGCATCACCGCGCGCGGATTGGCCTGGGCGTGGTGGTAAGAGGCCATGGCTATGGAGCGCAAGGCTTCCTGGCCGATACCGTGTTCATGCATGAACCGCATGGCCTTAGGCGCATACCACTGCGCCGGCGACATCTGGCCATAAGGATAGCCGAGCGCCAGGTCGCCCGATACCGTGGCCATCTTGCCCCCTTGACCAAACCGGCCGAACTGTCCCTGAGCCAAAGCGCGATAAACCACCACGCAATCGGCCAAACCGCCGACAATCGCCGCCGCCGCATTGGCCATGGCCCCGGCTCCGCCGCCGCCACCGCCTCCCCACTGCATATTGGAAAACCGCAGCTCGTGCGTGCCCAGCGCCGTGGCCAAGCTCATCGGGTCGTTACGATCGTTGCTGTAGGAAGCGAAACCGTCAATGTCCTTGGGATCAATCCCGGCATCGGCGCAGGCAGCCAGAATGGCTTTCAGGCAAAGGACAAACTCCGGATCGGGCGATTTGCCATGGCGATAATAGGCGGTCTCTCCCACCCCCACCGCCGCCACCTGTCCGCGCAAACTACGTAGGTTCGTCACACTTCCCTCCCCATATCCTTCCGGAGGCCACTGGGGATCCGGCTCAATAGTCATCACCCCTATGGCCTAAGCCACGCAGCTGCAAACGTCGATTTGCACTAGCTTTGGCTTGCGCCCCGCTCGTACCGCCAGCGTCTCGCGGACATTTTTACCCGAACGCATTCACTCGCGCGCGGTGAATGCGAACCGGCGAGCCGGCGGCAGTACGCGATACCCAATTCTGCGGGGAAGAATGCTGGTCCAGCGAACCGAAGGGCGGCTTGACCGATACCCGCAGCCGCTCCTAGGGTTTAAGCA
>JAYTXQ010000029.1:0-5744 GCA_043742825.1 Caulobacteraceae bacterium
CAAGACTGCCGGACCGGTTTGTTGGTCGCTTCAGCTAAATCGACACCACCAGAGGAACGTGACGGGTTAGTTCCGGAGCGTCGGCGCTCCGGTGGCGAGGTCAGGACGTGATCGCATTTTTAAGTGAAGCGCGTCGCTACTGATATCCTGGAATCTGAGCCATCTGCGGATCAAGCCCCTTTCGCCGTGGCCCGCTCATCGCTTACACTCTGCGCAGTGCAATCGCCTCTGGAGCGCCTTACGCCCATGACCAATCGCCGCTGGCTACCGCTCAATGCCCTGCGAGCGTTTGATGCCGTTGGCCAGCACCTGAGCTTCACCGCCGGGGCCGCAGCGCTGAATGTGTCGCAAAGCGCGCTCAGTCGACACGTGATCAGCCTGGAGGCCTGGTTGGGGCGGGAGTTGCTGGAGCGGCGCCCTCACGGTCTTGTCCTGACAGAGGCCGGCGGGGTTCTGGCACCGGTCGTGCGCAAGGCCTTTGACCGCATCGAACAAGCGATGAATGAAGTTCGCGATGGGCCTCGATCTAGCCGCACCTTGCGTCTGCACATTCCGCCATCACTGCTGCAAAAGCTGGCCTTACCGCTGATGCGCGAATTTCAACGACAGTTTCCCGATATCCTGTTGGATATCTCAAGCGCGCACGTGACGGGCTTGCCGGCCCAGGACCTGGATGTGGCAGTGGTGTTTGATCGCCCGCACGTCGATGACCGGGTGACCGACCTGTTGTGGATGGTGCGCGTTTCGCCAGTCTGCGCTCCAGCCCTGGCAGCGCGTCACACCGGCAGGAGCCTGACGCAGTTTCTGAGTGACAACGAACTTCTCCATGTGAAGCTTGAGAGCGAACCGAGGTCCCTGCTCTGGGCAGCATTCGCCCGGCAACTGGGCCTGGAGGTGGAGACCAACCGGGGTCTGGCTTTCGACACAGCGGTGTCGGCGGTGGAACTGGCCATTGCCGGCGAGGGAGTCGCTCTGGCGGATATTGACATGTTCGCCGCCGATATCGAGGCGGGGCGGCTGGTTGTACCTTATGAGGCCGTGCTCGAAGACGGATATGGCTACTATCTGAAGTTCCATCCCGAAGATCTCAGCGATCCGATCATCGCCCAGTTTCGATCCTGGATGATTGATCGCTTTAAAGGGCCGATGGCGGCATTGGTCTCAGAGGGGCCCGGGCATCCCTCGGCCATTGGGGAAAGGGTTTAGGACTCTGGACCATCGGCAACATCATCCAGCTCTAGCATCGCTTTACGAGCAGATGCTGCGCGGCGAGGTGGGAAGGCGCGATTTCCTGCGCGCCGCAGCCTGGTTGGGCGCTGCGCCGGCGGCTGGCAGCCTGGGCCTGCTGGGCATGAGCGCCTGTGCGCCACAGGCTTTGACACCCTCAAATGATCGGCTGCGGTTTGTCTGCGCCGTTCAACAACTCACCGACCCGGCCCTGAATGCCTGGACAGAGGCCTCAAACCTGTTTCGCAACAGCCTGGAATTTCTCACCGAGGTGGATGCCGACAATATCACCCGGCCCTATCTTGCGGAAAGCTGGTCGGCATCTGACGACTTGAAGACCTGGACCTTTCAGCTGCGCCGGGATGTCAAATGGTCTAACGGCGATGATTTCAACGTTGATGATGTGGCTTTCAACTTTCACCGCTGGCTAGATGCCAAATCTGCGTCGGTTAATCGCACCGCTTTCACGGCCATTAACGGTTTCGAACGCCTGGATGACCACCGGTTTGCGCTGCATCTGAGCCGGCCGGTCTGCTCACTGCCTGAGCAGCTCTATGCCTTTACCTGTGCCATAGTGCACCGGCGCTTTGAGGCAGAGGGCGCAGATTGGCCGAAGAACCCGGTAGGTACGGGCCCCTTCAAGCTCACGCACTATGAGGTCGGACGGGCCGCGCGTTTTCAGCGTCGTGCTGGCTATTGGGGGGCCCCGGCGGTGCTAGCCCGAATCGACTATCTGGACCTGGGAACCGATGTCGCAACCCATGTCGCCGCCCTGGCGGCCGATCAGGTTGATATCCTCTACCGTATCACTGTCTCAGAACTGGACCTGGTGCAGAAACTCCCCAACGCCCGGCTGCTGCGGGCACCGGCGGCACAGACCATGGTCATGCGGATGCAGCACGACCAAAAGCCCTTTGACGATATCCGCGTTCGTCAGGCGGTGGTGGCGGTGGCTGACAATGCACAGATGCTACGTCTGGCCTGGAGGGGCTATGGCGTGGTTGGGGAGAACCATCATGTCGCGCCATTCCAGCCCGACTATGCCGCCCTGCCTAAACAGTCCCGAGACGTGGCCAAGGCGAGACATTTGCTTGAGGCGGCGGGTCATGGCGGGGGGTTGGATCTCACCCTGATGTTGGGAAACACCGTCGGACGCTCCGAACAGGATAGTGCTCAGATCTTGCAACAGAACTGTGCTGAGGCCGGCATAAGGGTAAAGCTCAATATCGTCCCTGCAGCCGAGTACTGGTCACAATGGGACAAGACGCCCTTTGGCCTGACCTATTGGGCCCACCGGCCACTGGGGATCATGACCCTGGACCTAGCCTACCGATCCGGTAGCGCCTGGAACGAAAGCCACTTTGCCGATCCCGCCTTTGACCAGGCTCTGGATGGGGCCATGGCGGTTCTGGATCCAAAGGTTCGCTCCGTCCACATGGCTAAGGCAGAAACGATCCTCCGCGATGCAGCCGTCATGGTCCAACCCTATTGGGGCGAGAAATTCACCGCCGTCTCCACCCGTGTCCGAGGCCACCGCCCCCACCCATCCGATTATTTCCGGATGGACAAGGTGGGTTTGGTATGAAGGCTATATGACCGTAGTCCGCAAACTTGTCGGCATGCTGGTGACCATGCTGGCGGTCTCGCTGCTGGTGTTTCTGGTGCTCGAGATCAACGTTGAGGGTGTCGCGGTCAAGGTTTTGGGCCAGTTTTCGGCTCCTGATCAGCGCCATTCTTGGTTGGCGGCACATGGTTATTTTGATCCGGTCTGGGTGCGCTACAGCCGTTGGCTGCTTGGCTTTGTCAGTGGCAGATGGGGTCAGTCGATCTACTACCACGCCGATGTCTTGCAGCTGATCCTGCCGCGCCTTGCGGCGTCGGGCGTTCTGGCCGGCTGCGCCCTGGGGATCACCGTGCCATTGGCTCTGGCATTGGGGGTTGCAGCCGGGGTTTGCGAAGGCACATGGATCGACAGGGGCGTTTCGTTTCTGGCGATTGTCACCACGTCGGTTCCGGAATTCGCCTCAGCGGTTTTCCTCAGCGCCATATTTGTTTTTTTGCTAGGTTGGCTCCCAGGAGTGAGTACGCTTTCCTCTGGATTTTCTGTCTCTGAACTCGCCCTACCGGTCGCGGTCCTGGTCTTATCTTCCACCGGCTACATCGCCCGGATGACGCGCGCGAGTGTGGCCGAGGTGATGGCATCGGCCTATGTGCGAACCGCCAGGCTTAAGGGGGCGAGCCTGAGCCGCATCATCTGGCACCACGTGCTGCGCAATGCCTTGATGACGCCAGTCACGGTAATTTTCCTGCAGATCCCCTGGTTGTTGTCAGGTGTGATTGTGGTGGAAGTTTTCTTTGCTTACCCGGGCTTTGGCACTCTGATCTATCAAGGGGCGCTGAACAGCGACATTTATCTGATCGAGGCCTGCGCCATGGTTGGGGTGATCGTCGTGGTGCTGAGCCAGGCACTGTCTGACCTGATCAACAGCTGGCTGAACCCAAGGCTGGGTGGGCGATGAGGGCACCAAAGCCAAGGCCCTACAGCCTCGCCATGATCGGCGGCGGGATCGTCGTCGTGGCCTGGGTTCTGGTGGCCCTCTGCGCTCCGTGGCTGTCCCCCTTTGATCCCTTGCAGAGCCTGGTACCCCTGGCCCTGCCCGGCGCATCGGCACCAGACGGCGGCACCTTCTGGCTGGGTACGGATTTTCTTGGGCGTGATATCCTCTCGCGTCTGATCTGGGGGGCCAGACCGGTCGTGACATTGTCGGTCATTGCCACCTCAACGGCCTATGTAGTGGGCATTTGCGGCGGTCTGCTGGCTGGGTATTTCGGCGGTTGGATTGATGTCGTCTTGTCATTCGTCGCCAATGTCACTCTCTCTTTCCCGGTCCTCATTCTTTATATCGTCATCATTGTCGCCCTGGGGGCCTCAGCGGCGAACGTTATCCTGGCTGTGACTTTCGCCAGCGCACCGGCCATCTTTCGCATCGTCCGCACGCTTACGGCAGACCTGAAGAGCCGAGACTTTGTCGCCGCCTCGGTCACTCAGGGCGAGCCGACCTGGCGCATCCTGGCTCTGGACATATTGCCCAATGCGACCGGCCCACTGACGGTCGACTACTGCCTGCGCCTTGGCTACACCACCATTATCATCGGGGTCTTGGGTTTCTTAGGGCTTGGGTTGCCACCACCGGCCCCCGACTGGGGCAGCATGGTTGCCGATGGGCGCAGCATGGCCTTCGCCTTTCCGCACCTGGCGATCTTTCCCTGTCTGGCGATCAGCTCGCTGGTCCTGGGCCTTAGTCTTTTCGCCGACGGGCTGAATCAGGCACGGCGCGCGGGCACATCGTGACGAACGCCATGCATCCCGTGCTTGCCGTGCGCGATCTGACCGTGGCCCTGCCGCCGGGCGGTGACCGCGCCTTTGCAATCGAAGACGTGACGTTTCAGCTGAATGCCGGCGAAATCCTCTGTGTGGTGGGCGAGTCCGGGTCAGGAAAATCGGTTCTGGCCTCAGCGCTCATGGGCGCACTGGCACCTGGCCTGCGACAGATTTCGGGCAGCCTGCAGCTGAAGACCCAGGAGGTCAGCGGAATTTCGCAGGTGGGCTGGCAGGGTCTTCGCGGTAACCGTGTCGCACTGATCCCACAAGAGCCCATCGCCGCGCTCAATCCCTCCATGCGCGTGGGGGCTCAGATTGAGGAGGGGCTAAAGATCCATCGACACCTGCCGCGCCAGGCTCGCCGCAATATCGTGATCGACCTGCTGACCGACATGGGCCTGGCCGATGCTGAACGCGTTGCACGGGCCTACCCGCATCAGTTGTCCGGGGGCCAGTGCCAGCGCATCTGTATCGCCATGGCCTTGGCCCTGGGCCCGGACGTCTTGATCGCCGACGAAGCGACGACATCCCTGGACGTTACCACCCAGGCCCAGGTGTTGAACTTGATTGTGCGCCGGCGTGATGCGCACGCCCGTGGGGTTCTGTTCATCACTCATGATCTCGGCGTCGTCGCCCAGATCGCCGACCGAGTAGCGGTGATGGAAAAGGGTGTTCTGGTCGAGATTGGCGATGCAGCAAGGGTCCTGAGCGCACCGCAACACCCCTACACCCAGGCTCTTATCGCCGCAGTGCCCAGCTTCACCCCGCCCGCGCGGACTACCGTGGCCGATTCCCCAGCTCGGCCCGCCCTCGAGTGCGACAATCTCAGAAAGTCCTTTGGCAGGACGAAAGCCTTGAAAGGTGTCACCCTTGAGGTGCGGCGCGGTCAGTCTCTGGCGCTGGTCGGAGAGTCCGGCTCTGGTAAATCCACTCTCGCCAGGGTCCTGGTCGGTCTGATCCGCGCTGATGAAGGTCGGGCTCTGGTCGGCGGTGAGGACCTGACCCAGCTATCGGGGTCGCGATTGCGGCGCGGGCGACAGCGCATTCAGATGATTTTTCAAGATCCCGTGTCCTCGCTTAACCCGCGTCGCAGGGTGGGGCAGATGATCGCCAGAGCGGCACGCCTGAGCGGCTT
>JAYTXQ010000030.1:0-10942 GCA_043742825.1 Caulobacteraceae bacterium
TGCTGATTGAACGGGTCAAGGCGGTGTTGCGCAGGGCCAACCCCGACGAAGAAGCGCCCCACATCAACACCGCGGATCTGGGTGCGCGGGCGATGAAACGTGGGCGCCTGTCGCTGGATCCAGCTCGGCACGACTGCCTTTGGGATGGCAAGCCGGTACGCCTGACGGTAACAGAGTTTCTACTGCTGCAAGCTCTGGCCCAACGCCCCGGCTTCGTGAAGAGCCGCGATAATCTGATGGACGCAGCCTACGAAGACCAGGTGTATGTGGATGATCGGACAATCGACAGTCACATCAAGCGCATGCGGAAAAAGTTCCGAGAGGTCGATCCCGAGTTCGATTCGATCGAAACCCTCTACGGCGTCGGATATCGCTATCGCGAGACCTGATCTTAAGTGACGCCGGGCGGGCCGCAGAAATCCGGAGAGTTTCAGCGTGCTCCCGCGCCTGCTGGCAGTGCTCGCTCTGCAGGAACACGTTCTGGGGGCTGGCCCCTGGGTTCACGACTCGGACGGCTCATCCTTGGCCTCAATCTGCTCGGATTGGTTGTTCTCGTCGGCGGAGCCTTGATCCTGAACGAATTGCGTCAGGGTCTGGTCAATGCCCGCTTGGAGAGCCTGGCAACCGAAGGGGTGGTGATCGCCAAGGTGATCGACCAATATGCCACCCTCGGAGACCCCCAACCCAGACTTGAGGCCGACAGCGCCGGGGCCGTTCTGCACACCCTTGCAGTCCCCAGCAGCCAGCGCGCGCGCCTATTTGACGCCCGGGGGTATCTTTTGGCCGATACGTGGACCCTGGCGGGCCGGATTGAAGCGCGCCAGTTACCCGCGACTCGCCAAGGTGGACGACTGTCTCTGGGGATGAATAGGTTTGCACCGTCGCCAGCCCAGAGACTGACCGTGGCGCGAGCAGGTCTCAGCCGCGAAATTACTACGGCCCTTTCTGGCAATGCCGTGACCAATATGCGATTGACCGAGGACGGTCGGCAGGTGGTTTCGGTCTCTATTCCCATCCAACACGTTCGGGCGGTTGTTGGGGTCCTGACCCTTGAAGCTGGGGATGTGCAACAGATTATTTCCGATCAGAGGCGGGCCCTGGTGCCATTTATCGTCATCGCCGTCGGCGTGTCGCTGTTTTCCTCATTTCTTTTGACCCAGCTGATCGCCGATCCGGTGATGCGTCTGGCCCGCGCCGCAGATCACGTTCGCCTTTCGCGCGCCCGCGCCATCGCTCTTCCCGACCTGGCGGCTCGCACCGATGAGTTGGGCGACCTGGCCCGTTCGCTCGAGGATATGACACAGTCACTGTCAGACCGTATGGAGGCCACCGAACGCTTCGCCGCTGACGTGGCGCACGAATTACGCAATCCCATGACCTCGATCCGCTCCGCAGTGGAAACCTTGGAGCTGGTCACAGCCGCCGTGCCGCGCAAGCGCCTGCTCAGCATTCTCGAACAGGATGTCGGCCGTCTTGAGCGCCTGATCACAGATATCTCCAACGCGTCACGCCTCGACGCCGAGCTCTCCCGCGCCGCGCCCCGACCGATGAACCTCAGCCGCCTGGTCACAGATATCTGCGGCCTCTACGAAGCCACCGCCAGACCAACCGACGTGCATGTCCGATTCCTTGCCCCTCACGGAGAGCAAGCCCTACGGGTTCTGGGCCGAGAGGGCCCGATTAGTCAGGTGATCCGCAATCTGATCGATAATGGCCGATCCTTCAGTGCCGGCGGGGGCGAGGTGCGCGTCAGTCTGGAACGGGTTAAAGACGAAATCATCGTCATCGTGGATGATGATGGGCCAGGGGTGCCACCGGAAAACCTGGAGACGATTTTCGAGCGTTTCTATACCTCCAGGCCCAAGGGTGTGGCTTTTGGTGGCAATTCCGGCCTGGGCCTGGCGATCGCGCGTCAGATCATTGATGCTCACAGTGGACGCATCTGGGCGCAAAATCGGATGATGGCCGACACCATTGTCGGTGCCCGCTTCCTGTTCGCCCTACCGGCAGCATGATCCTGCATGCGGGCCTGATCGCCCGGCGCCTCGGCGGCTACTGGCGCGGGGTGTTGATCCAAGGGCCGGCAGGTGTCGGCAAAAGCGATCTGGCCTTGCGTGCACTTAATCTGGGCTTTCGTCTGGTCAGCGACGATCGCACCCACGTCTTCGCGGCAAAGGGCCGCCTGTTCGGTCGCGCGCCAGACAGGCTTGTGGGACAGATTGAGGTTCGCGGCCTTGGGGTGACGTGGCTGGTTCCCCTTCACTTGGCGCAAATTGACCTTGTGGTCACGTGCGTCTCCTGTCCCGATCAGGTTGAGCGTCTTCCAGAACCACGTAATGTCGAACTGTCCGGTGTGACGATTTCTGGCCTCGATATCTGGCCCCATGCGGCTGGTGCCACACAGATGTTGAACTGTGCACTGGAGACCCTTGGACTATAGCCACAACAAGCGTATCAAGCCCGCCGTTGTGCACAGAAGGGACTTGCCGTTGAGGCGCATCACATGATCGGCCTGGTCATTGTTACTCATGGTCGACTGGCCGAAGAATTTGTTGCCGCCATGGAACACGTGGTCGGTCCGCAGACCGGCGTGACCGCGATCTGTATCGGACCGGACGACGACATGGAGCGGCGCCGCCGTGACATTCTGCGCGCCTGTGGCGAGGTGGACGATGGTGCGGGCGTCATCCTGCTTACCGACATGTTTGGCGGCACACCATCGAATCTGGCGATCTCCGTCATGGAACAAACCCATGCCGAGGTGATCGCCGGCCTCAACCTGCCGATGCTGATCAAGCTTGCCAGTGTACGCGGACTTGAGTCCCTGGACGCGTGTGTTCAGCATGCCCAGGAAGCGGGAAAACGCTATATCCGTGTCGCCTCCTATGTTCTGGCCGGCGATAAGTGATCGCCAGGGCCAGCGTCGAAATCGTCAACGAACGGGGCCTGCATGCGAGAGCCTCGGCCAAATTCGTCAAGCTGGCGACCACCTTTGAAGCTTCGGTGCAGGTAACCAAGGACGAGCAGACCGTCGATGCTCAGTCGATCATGGGCCTGATGATGCTGGCGGCAGGTCTTGGATCGATGATCGACATCGTAGCGGAAGGGCCTGACGCACAGGCCGCCCTAACCGCCCTCACCCGTCTGGTCGCCGAAAAATTCGACGAAGGCCGGTAGGAAAGTTGTTCAACGCCCCTTTATCGCATCGCTTCCTGCATTCAACTTCTTCATATAAAGATATCTTTATATGATCCTTGCCACGCGTGCGGTCGGCGGCTATAGAGCCGGAAAATCGTTCAAGGAATCTAACGTGACCGACTATATCGTCAGAGACATCGCCCTGGCCCCCTGGGGTCGAAAAGAAATCGACATCGCCGAAACCGAAATGCCCGGCCTCATGGCGCTGCGTGATGAGTTTGGGGAGGCCAAGCCGCTCAAAGGAGCCCGCGTCGCCGGCTCTCTGCACATGACAATTCAGACCGCAGTTCTGATCGAGACCTTGCAAGCCCTGGGTGCCGACGTGCGCTGGGCCTCGTGCAATATCTTTTCCACACAGGATCATGCCGCCGCCGCCATTGCGGTCACCGGCACGCCGGTTTTCGCTACCAAGGGCGAATCCCTGATCGAATACTGGGATTATGCCCACAAGATCTTTGAATGGTCAGACGGGGGCTATCCCAACCTGATCCTCGACGACGGCGGCGACGCGACACTGTTGTGCGTTCTGGGTCCCAGGGCCGAAGCGGACGTCACAGTGCTGAACAATCCGCAGAACGAGGAAGAAGAAGCCCTCTATGCGGTGATGAAGCGGTATCTGAAAGAGAAGCCCGGCTTCTATTCGGCTATTCGCGATGCCATTAAAGGCGTGTCAGAAGAAACCACAACCGGTGTGCACCGCCTGTATCAGATGGCCGAACGGGGCGAGCTGCCCTTCCCCGCCATCAACGTCAACGACAGCGTCACCAAGTCAAAATTTGATAACCTGTATGGTTGCCGCGAGAGCCTTGTCGATGCCATCCGTCGCGGCACCGATGTGATGCTGGCCGGCAAGGTTGCTGTGGTCTGCGGTTACGGCGATGTCGGCAAGGGCTCGGCCGCATCCCTGCGCCAGGGTGGCGCGCGGGTGATCGTCACCGAAGTT
The DNA here is from genome assembly GCA_043742825.1 of Caulobacteraceae bacterium. Taxonomy (GTDB): domain Bacteria; phylum Pseudomonadota; class Alphaproteobacteria; order Caulobacterales; family Caulobacteraceae; genus Acaudatibacter. The sequence continues at coordinate 4,142 of JAYTXQ010000030.1, forward strand.
GATCCCATCTGCGCTTTGCAAGCGGCAATGGAAGGCTATCAGGTCCTGACCCTGGAAGACGCGGTCGCCTACAGCGACATCTTCGTCACCGCCACGGGCAACAAGGACGTCATCACCGTCGATCACATGCGGGCGATGAAGAACAACGCCATCGTCTGCAACATCGGCCACTTCGACAGCGAGATCCAGATCTCGGGCCTGCGCAACCACAAGTGGGACGAGATCAAGCCCCAGGTCCACCACGTAGAATTTCCTGACGGCAAAAAGATCATCGTGCTTTCGGAAGGCCGTCTGGTGAATTTGGGCAACGCCACCGGCCACCCCAGTTTCGTCATGAGTGCTAGCTTCACTAACCAGACCCTGGCCCAGATCGAACTGTGGACCAACACTGCGGCCTACAACACCCAGGTCTATACCCTGCCCAAACATCTGGACGAAAAAGTCGCCACGCTGCACTTGGCCAAGCTGGGCGTTAATCTGACGAAGCTGTCAAAGATGCAGGCAGACTATATCGGCGTGCCGGAAGCGGGCCCCTTCAAGCCGGATCACTATCGGTATTAGGGCGTTTTCCGTTCAAGTTGACGCGAACTCCTGCGCAAGTTGGGTCATCCCGGCCGCAGGGGAAACGAAGCGAACCGGAGAGCCGGGACTTAACGGATTGGTGACAGTTTTCAGAAGTGCAAAGGCGAATGACGCGAATGCTGCCACTGGCTCCCGGATAAGCCGCCGCGCTGCACTTCATGTCGTTCCGGGATGACCAAATTTATTGAGAAAATGGGTCATCCGAAGTGGAAACCGACCCCGCCGACCGTCGGGTGCAGAACTCGAACTCACCTCTACGCCTAAACCCCCAAAATCATCTTCGCCATGATGTTGTGTTGCACTTCGCTTGAGCCGGCATAAATCGTCGTCTTGCGCTGGTTGAAATACATCGGTGCGAGGGTGGCGGCATAGGGCGGGCCGGCATCGGGCTCGTTCCGCTCCCCGTGCAAATTGGTGTAAGTGTCCTGCACAAACGGCTGGACATAGATGCCGGCCGCCTCGAGGGCCAGTTCGGTGATCGCCTGTTGCGCGTGGCTACCTTCAAGTTTCAGCATTGAGGAGACCGGGCCCATAGCCGCGCCGGCGGCCCTGCCGGAGAATACCTTTAGTTCGGTGGCGTTCAGCACCTCGACTTTGATCTGCAGCTCCGCCAGCTTGCGGCGGAAATCGGCATCATCGATCATCCGTCCGCCGTTTTCCGACTGTTCGGCCGCGGCGATGGTCTTGACGCTGTTCAGCTGATGCGTGAGCCCTGGGGCATAGGCATTGCCACGCTCGAACTGCAGGAGGTATTTGGCATAGGTCCAGCCCTGACCCTCGTCGCCGATGCGATTGGCTATGGGTACCCGGACGTCCTCAAAAAACACCTGATTGACTTCCTGCTCGCCGTCCGGCGGCCCGTCGAGGGTCGGCAGGGGGCGGATGGTGATGCCGGGCGTCTTCATATCCAGTAGCAGGAACGAAATCCCCTTCTGCGGGCGGTCCTCTACCGAGGTGCGCACCAGACAAAACATCCAATCGGCATATTGGGCGTAGGTGGTCCAGATCTTTGAGCCATTGAGCACATAGTCGTCGCCGTCCCGTTCGGCTTTCATCGCCAGCGAGGCCAGGTCCGAACCCGACCCCGGCTCCGAATAGCCCTGACACCACCAGACATCGGCCGACAGGATCTTGGGCAGGTGCTGCGCCTTTTGGGCGTCTGAACCGAAGGCCATGATCACCGGCGCGCACATGCGCAGACCCATATTCGATGTGGTCGGTGCCCCGGCCAGGGCCATTTCCATATTGAAGATGAATTTCTGCGAGTCGCTCCAGTCGGTGCCGCCGTACTCGACCGGCCAGTCGATGCCCAGCCAGCCCTTGGCGGCCAACGCCTTGTACCAGCGCACTTGCGGCGCGCGACCGATAGCGCTGGTCTTCGACCGGGCTGACCGGGCGCGCATGTCATCATCGAACGCCTCGGCAATAAAGGCGCGAACTTCGCCACCGAACGTCAGGTCCTGCGGGCTAAAACTCAGATCCATGGGTATCTCTCCGGTGCGGTGCAGCGATCAGTTCCCAGAGCCTAAGCGGCGCCCGAACACCTGCCAAGGCTCAGCGACTTATTTTCGCATCGCCTACCCCAGGTTCGCCACCAACAGCGCATTCACCTCACCTGCCTGTTCCAGGTGCGGCATGTGGCCGGCGTTGTCGATCCAGACGACGCGGATGTTGACCGGCAGAGCGCTCTCGTCGGGCGCGCCGACAATCTTGTCGCTCTGGCTGGCGATGACAAGCGTTGCGGGAAGATCGGTCAGGTCAGCGATCAACGCGGAACCGTCTGCGCCGTCCAGCATCCGTCCACGGATGAGTCCCAATGCCTCTTCCACACCGTCAGTTCGCTTAAAGCGCAGCATATCCTCGACCATGTCTTTAGTCACGCCGTCCGGGTTGGCCAGAAGCTCACCGAGGACGGGCTTAAGGTCCTTGGCTCGCTGCGCATCGATCAGGCCGCTCAGGAAATCGTCAGACAGGCTTGTCCCCGGAAGATATGCCGGACATATAAGGGTCAGAGACTGGGCAAGCGCCGGCCTGTCCGCCGCCAGACGTGCCGCCACCGCCGCGCCCAGGGAATGTCCGGCCAGATGCGCCGTCTTGACACCCAGCTCATCCAGCGCTCCACCGACCGCGTCGGCCAGGGTCTTGAGTGAACCATCGCCAACATCCTTGGACGAGCCACCGTGGCCCAGCATGTCCACAGCAATCACCGGGGCGTTGGCAGCGATGGCCTCAAGATTAAACAGCCAATTGTTCATATCGCCGCCATAACCGTGGATCAGCACCACCGGCGTTCCCGCATCGGGCCCGGCGCGGCCGACCCGCACGGTCCTGCCCTCGACTTCAACCGTGGTGAGCGCCAAGGGCCCCTGCGCCCCTTCTTCCGCAACTTCGGGGACAAAACTGGCTTGGAAATCGACGATAAAGGCGTCAACCTCGGCATCAGAGACTTCAGAGCCCGCCAAAACTCCCATCAGGGCACCGATCGGCAAGGTCTCACCCGCGTCGGCAACGATCCGGCGCAATACGCCGCCAGCGGGACTTTCATAAACATTGTTGATCTTGGAGGTTTCGATATCCACCAGATCCTCACCCTCAGCGACGGCGTCGCCGGGCTGTTTCCACCACTCGACGATGGCACCCTCCTGCATGGAGAGGCCCCACTTGGGCATTTTAAGCGGTGTGACGTCGGGCATTGCAAGAGACTCTCAGTTTAGGGGGCAGTGTTTGGAAGTCGGTCGAAGTGAAATTTGATCCGCAGATGAGCCAGATGAAGATACGGGCGATTCCCTCACCGATCATCTGATCGCCGGGTGCCACTGAAGTATCCTTCGAGAGGGTCTTCCTTTACTGTGGCTTTAGCAGTCAGAGAAAAAACCGACAAGCGTGATTGTTTTCCATTGGTCAGACAGATTCCAGCATCAGCATATCTGGATATCGATATCGAGCGGGTGTCATGATGTCGCCCCCTACACCCACCGCCTCACACGGCGCGTGTAGTCGTCGAACGCCGCGCCAAACTGACGCCGCATCTTGGCTTCCTCAAAGGGAATGTGGACCCAATTGGCGGTGGCGAAGATGAGGACGGGGGCGGCGAACATCGCCAGCGCGCCCGATGCCACGGCCACGCCCAAGCTGAGGATGACCAGCCCCAGATACATGGGGTTGCGGGTTAATCGGAAAGGGCCGCTAGTGACCAGCTTGTCATTGATTTCCGAGGTCGCACTGAGCTGGGTTTGCTCGCGGCGAAACAGCACGATGGCCCAGATCGGGGCGATGAGACTGACAGCGATAATGACGATCCCGGCCGGGAGGCTATGCACGTAGGGGCTGGCCGACCAGCCGGTGAAATAACTGACGGTGCCCATGAGGAACAGGAAGAACAGAGCCCAGATCGGCGGCGGTAGTCTCAGCATGAAGCGAACCTGTCGTTGCGTCGGGCTCAAGCAAATGCGCGCGCTGAGGCCGCAAGTCGAGTCCGGGTGTTTATCAGTCCTTACAGCGTGCGTTCATCCCATCTTCATCTGATTGAGCGAGCTTGCGTCACTATTTCTGAGGCGCATATGTACTTTCCCCTGGACGACATCCTTATTGGCGACTGCATCGAGCAGATGGCCAAGCTGCCGGAAAAGTCAGTGGACCTGGTCTTTGCCGACCCCCCTTATAACCTCCAGCTCGGCGGCGATCTGACACGTCCGGACAATTCGCGGGTCGACGGCGTCAACCACGTCTGGGATCAGTTCGAGTCTTTTGCCGCCTATGATGAGTTCACCGCTGCTTGGCTGACCGCTGCCCGGCGGGTGTTGAAGGACGACGGGGCCCTGTGGGTTATCGGCAGCTACCACAATATTTTCCGCGTCGGCCGTATTCTGCAGGACCTGGGGTTCTGGATCCTCAACGACGTGGTCTGGCGCAAATCCAACCCCATGCCCAACTTCAAAGGCACACGGTTCACCAATGCCCATGAGACCTTGATCTGGGCCTCGAAAAGCAGGGGTGCCAGGCGCTATACGTTCAACTATGACGCCATGAAAATGGCCAACGAAGACGTGCAGATGCGCTCTGACTGGACCCTTCCTCTGGCGACAGGCGAGGAACGGATCAAAGATGCTACCGGGGCCAAAGCCCACCCGACGCAAAAGCCCGAGGCCCTGCTGCATCGGGTGATCCTGTCATCCACCCGCGTGGGCGATGTCATTCTAGATCCCTTTTTTGGCGTCGGCACGACTGGCGCGGCAGCACGGCGTTTAGGGCGCCGGTTCCTTGGCATTGAGCGCGATCCTACCTATGCCGCCCTGGCCAAGGCCCGCATTGACAAGGTCGTCCCCGTGGCTCCCGCCGACCTTGACGTTATGGGGTCGAAAAAGTCCGAACCCCGCATCCCCTTCGGTCAGATTGTCGAAGCGGGTCTGTTGCGGCCCGGCGACCTTGTATGGAGCCCCAAGGGCGATCAATCCGCCAGGGTTCGCGCTGACGGCAGCTTGGCGGCAGGCAACCTCACCGGCTCGATTCATAAGGTCGGGGCGATGATCCAGGCCCAACCCGCCTGCAACGGCTGGACCTATTGGCACATCCGCACGGACAAGGGCCTGGCCCCCATCGACGTGCTGCGCACGAAAGTCCGAGCTGAGATGGCCGCCTAGGTCGCGGCGAGCGCGAAGGGAGAGACTGTGATGCTGAAGGCCCTCATTCTGGCCGTTCTGGCCCTGTTGTGGTGGCCCGCCGCTGCCCTGGCGCAGTCCGAAAGCAACGTCGGCGAGATCGTCGTCACCGCCCAGCGGGCTGACGGCGACGAGGCCGCGGCCCTGCGGCAGCCGCACGTGGTGGTGTTCCACCGCGCCGACAACCTGATCGTCGATCTCGTGGTCGAGTGCGACACCCGCGACGAGAGCGACCGCATCAACGAGCTGAAGGCGACCCTGCGCAACGTCGTCGCCGCCGCCTCCGCCGACGGCTCCATCGAGCTCGGCGTGCAGGACGAGGCCGCCGGCGTGGTCGTGCCGTTCCACATCGAGGGGCTGGACACCATGCTGTCGCCCGGCGCCCGCTCGGACACTTCGAAGGTGACCTTCATCGTCAAGACCCACATCCGCGAGGCCGACACCTTCGAGACCGCCACCGGCCGGATCGACGCCTTCATCCACAAGATCAAGCCGGTGGGCCGCGCCCAGGCGACGCGCAGCGACGAGTGGCAGATGACCATCGTCTCGCCGCGGCAGTACCGCGTGCAGGTCGTCGCCGCGATCGCCAAGGACGCCAATGACACCGCGGGGGCCCTGGGGGCCGACTACCGCGTCGAGATCACCGGCCTTGAGCGGCCAATCGCCTGGTCGCGCTCCGGCCCCCTCGAACTGGCGCTCTACATCCCCTACGCCATGACGGTGACCCCCGCGCCGCGCTAGGCTCCACGGCGACTCACCTCGGGGAGGCGCCATCATGTTCCGCACCATCATCCTGGCCGGACTGGCTATCGCTATCGCCACGCCGGCCCTGGCCCAGCGCGAGAGCAATGTCGGCGAGATGGTCGTCACGGGCTCGCGCACCGCGTCGAACGGCTACCAGAGCACGCCGGGCGCTCCGGCGATCCCGCAGCCGCACGTCGTCGTCTTCCGCCGCGCCGACAACCTGATCGTCGACATGGTCGTCGAGTGCGACACGCGCGATCAGAGCGACCGGCTGAACGAGCTGCGCCTGACCCTGGCGAACGTGGTCCAGACCGCCCAGGCTGACGGCGCCATCGAGCTGGGCGTGGTCGACGCCGCCGCCGGCGTGGTCGTGCCGTTCAGGCTGGAGAGCCTGGGCGCCCTGCTCAGCCCCGGCCAGCGCGCCGACACCACACGCGTCAGCATCATCGTCAAGACTCACATCCGCGAGGGCGACACCTTCGAGGCCGCGACGGGACGCATCGACGCCTTCCTGCACAAGATCAAACCGACGGGGCGCTCACAGGCCTCGCGCAGCAGCGAGTGGCAGCTGACGCTGGTCTCGCCGCGCCAGTACCGCCCGGAGATCGTCGCCGCCATTTCCAAGGACGCGGCCGACACCGTCAAGGCGGTGGGGCCGGAGTATCGCGTCATCCTGCAGGGGCTGGAGCGTCAGATCGCCTGGTCGCGCGCCGGCCCGCTCGAGTTGGCGCTCTACATCCCCTACTCGATGATCGTCACGCCGGCGGCGGTCCCGCGTTAGGCCCGACTGGGCTCCGTCACCCCTCGCCGAGCAGGG
>JAYTXQ010000031.1:0-7323 GCA_043742825.1 Caulobacteraceae bacterium
AGGTTATGCGCGCCAGTTCCATCACCGATATCCTCTCAGAAATCCTTACTTGTAGGGAGTAGCGTATCGACAGTGTTTGGCAAGGAAACGGCTAGACCCGCAGGCAAGAGCGGACCGCTCGACGGGTATGAGTCGCATAGACACCCACCCCCGGACAAGCCGCGCTACAACTCTAAAGGTCCCGCCAGCAGACAATCCCAGTCTCCGGTCCCGTCCCGGGCCACGCCGCCGCCTCATAGACACCCCGCGCCACGGCTTTGGCGAGAGTGTCGGCGGCCAGGGTGCCCAGGCGGGTCAGGGTCATGGCAGCGTCAGGCCCTAAGGGGACGCGTCCGGTCGAGAGTACAAAGACCACATCGCCGTCGAAGGGGGCGTGCACGGGACGGATGGCGCGGGCTAGGCCATCCTGTGCCATGATCGCCACACGTCGGGCCTGGGCAGGGGTGAGAATTGCATCAGTGGCGACGCAGGCGATGGTGGTGTTCTGACGCCCGTCAGCCTGGGCCTTGGCCAGGCCCCAGTCGTCGGGGCCGACGCGGGCTGCGGCGTGGACGATATCGCCAAATTCCCCATCGAGTTCAAACGGCGCAGCCCAGAAGCATTTTCCACCAGGCAAGACGACCGAGCCGAAGCTATTAACGGCTACTAGTGCGCCGAGCGTGAAGCCGTCTGCGGTAATCACCGAGGCAGATCCTGTGCCACCCTTCAGTGCGCCCGCCATGGCACCGGTGCCCGCGCCGGCCGTTCCCAGGGTGAAATCGCGACCTGCGGCAACCACCGCCTGCAAACCCAGATTGTGATAGGGTGGCTCCAGACCCCAGGCCTTGTCCCCGCCATTCGCCAGGTCATAGAGGATGGCGGCTGGCACGACCGGAGAGCGGGGCACGCCCGGCCGTTCGACCATGCCATAGCCGCGGCCGTGGGCACCCAGCCAGGCGGTGACCGCATCGGCAGCGGCCAGGCCGTAGACCGATCCTCCTGAAAGCACGACGGCGTCCACTGCCTCGACCAGGGTATCAGCGGCCAGAGCGTCGGTCTCTCGCGTGCCGGGCGCGCCGCCGCGCACATCCACCGCGCAGACGGCGCGGTGGTCGGGCAGTATCACCGTCACGCCGGTGCGAGCGGCGGCATCTGTCGCCTGACCGACCGCCAGACCAGCAACGTCGGTAATCAGATTGAGCGGGCCGCATCTCGCCTGGGTCATAGCCCTCGGTGCCACGCTTGGGTGGGGGTTGTAAATCGACGGGCTCATTGGGCTGCAGGGCAAACCCATCTAATGTAACGTCCTGGCGTTCACCCCAAAAAGGATTCGACATGCGGCTGACACTCGCACTGACCCTCTGCCTGTTGGCTACGGGTGCCTTGGCTGCGGAGCCAGAGCGCCTACTGGCCAAAGGTCATGCCATGGTCGATGCGGCCAATCCCTTGGCTGTGGAGGCGGGTCTAAAGGTGCTCAAGGCTGGGGGTTCAGCTGTGGATGCAGCTGTGGCTGTGCAAGCGACCCTTGGGTTGGTGGAACCACAGAGCTCCGGCATCGGCGGTGGGGCATTCATGGTTGTCTACGATGCCAAGAGCCATAAGGTCACCGCCTATGATGGTCGCGAAACCGCACCGGCGGCTGCGAAGGACCGACTGTTTCTGCGCGACGATGGCAGCGCCTTGCCCTTTTTTGAGGCCGTGTTGTCAGGCCGCTCGGCTGGGGTGCCGGGGGCTGTGGTGATGCTGTTCATGGCGCAAAAAGATCACGGTGCATTGCCGTGGAGTGGCCTCTTCGAAGATACGGCCAAGCTGGCCGAGGCGGGGTTCATTGTCAGCCCGCGTCTGGCCGGTCTGATCGCCAGCGGCGCACCTCAGGCAAAGGCACCCGATGTGGTCGCCTATTTTTCTAATCCGGACGGCTCGCAACTTCACGCCGGCGACCGGCTGAAGAATCTGCCGTATGCCCAGACCTTGCGCCGGATCGCTACTGAAGGCCCTGATGCCCTGCTCAAGGGCTCAATCGCCGCCGATATCGTGCACCGCCTGAGCGAAGGCCCACTGCCGGGTTCCATGACCCTCGCCGATCTGGCCGCCTATGCCCCCCATCGCAGCCCGGCGCTCTGTCGTCCCTATCGGCAGTGGATGGTGTGTGAGCCAAATGCCCCGTCAGGCGGTCCCGCCACGCTCGAGGGTCTCGGACTTCTGGCCCGCACCGATATCGACAAACGGTCGCCCGGGGATGCGACGGCCTGGCTGCAACTGGCTCAGGCGCAGCGGCTGATGTACGCCGACGACATGCGCTATCTGGGCGATCCGGCCTTTGTGAAGGTGCCGGTCCAGGGGCTTTTAGACCCTAACTATCTCGACGGCAGGGCAAAACTGATTGGCGAACGTGCTGGCCCTGCACCCGGCTTTGGCCTGCCGGCAGGCGCGCCAAAGGTCGGTTCTGACGAGACGCGAGAGCCGGGCGGAACTTCCTCATTCGTCGTTGTCGATCGCTGGGGCAATGTCGTTTGCATGACCACGACAGTGGAAAGCCTGTTTGGCGATGGGCGGATGGTCGATGGGTTTCTGCTCAACAACCAACTCACCGATTCCTCCTTCGCGCCCAAGGATAAGGACGGCACGCCGGCAGCCAATGCCGTGGGGCCGGGTAAGCGCCCGCGCTCGTCCATGTCGCCGACCATCGTGCTGGACCACAGCGGCCGGTTCGTCGCCGCCGTGGGATCGCCTGGGGGCCTAGCCATTCCTGCTTATGTCCTCAAAGCCCTGGTCGGCACCCTCGACTGGCACATGAGCATGCAGCAGGCCATCGACCTGCCCAATCTGGTCGCCATCGGCGATTTCGTCTTTGGAGAGGCCGGGAAATTCCAACCCGGCGTCATCCAGACCCTCGCCGATAAGGGCCTGACTGTCCGCGCCGGTTTCGCCGCCGAAGGCTCAGGCCTGCATGGAATCATGGTCCGCGACGGCTATCTGGAGGGCGGTGCCGATCCCCGACGCGAGGGCGTGGCCAAAGGGTATTGAGGGCTACGCAAACATCGGGTCCAGCGGCTTCTTTTTTCGCGGGCGCTCCCACAATACGCCGGGATAACCTTTCAGCGGAGCCAGGGCCTCGCCGCGCCAGGTCCATTCGGTCGCTTGGTTCATATGCATGTGATACCGGGTTTCCCGGCCGGTGCGGCTGGTAAATAGGGCGCGCGGGATGTTGATCATCGTCGGCGAACTGGATCGTTCATAGAAAAGCGGCGTGCCGCAGGTGCCACAAAAGCTGCGGACGGTGCCAAGCTCGGCATCGACAAACCCCTTAAGGCTCTGCTCACCGTTCAGGATGCGAAAGCGGCTGCGATAGCTGCCGACATATGTGGCATAGGCGCAACCCTGGGCGTGCCTGCTGGCTAGTGAGTGATCATGCCAAGCCCAGCGCGCCGGGACATCGATCTCAAACCGTACCGCGGCGCAGACGCATTGACCCTGAGCCTGAACATTGGAGGCTCTGGTCGGTGGGCTACGGGGTTCGATTTTGCGCACCGCGAGTGCCATTTGGTATGCTGAAGGCGATTCCACCCTCCCCATACGCCGACGTAGGGAAGCCCGCTATTGAAAGCGGCGGCCCAGGTCGGCGAAGGCAGCATCGATCAGGGGGTCGGACTTAGCACTGGCTATGCGAGCGGCGAGGACCGTTTCCGCAGCCTGGGCGGCCAGATCAGCTGCGGCAGCCTTGACTTCGCTGGCGGCGGCAGCTTCGGCGATGGCGATCTTGCGCTCGGCCAGTTGGCGGCGGCGACGGATGTCTTCGTCGAGTTGAACGGCGGCTTCGGACCGCAGACGCTCCGCATCGGCCTTGGCGGCTATCATCATCTCGCCGGCCTGGATTTCGGTATCCCGCCGCTGCTCCTGGATTTGGGCCAGCAGGGTCTGGGCCTCCTGGCGCAGCCGTGTGGCTTCATCCAGCTGGGCTTGGACCTTGGCCCCGGCATCATCGAGCGCCTTAGCCACTATGGCCGGAACCCGAAGCCAGATCATGATGCCGATTACCACTGCCAGGGCGATGAAGACCCAGAAGTGTGCATCCTGAAGATTATAGAATACGTCCACGCGTCAGGCCTCCTGGGCGGCGCTGGCGAGCGCAGAATCGATCTCGCCGGCAAAGGCCGGCGCACCGGTGAGCCTTTCAATGATCGCAGCGGCTGTGTCCAAAGCGATGCCGCGGACATGACCCATAGCCTCGGTACGGGCCGCAGCAATGCGCGCTTCCGCCTCGTTCAAGGTTACCGCCAGCTTGGCATCTTCCTCAGCTCCACGCGCGACGGCGGCGGCCTTGGCTTCAGCCCGGGCATCCGAGGCGAGCTTCTGCGCCCGCGCTCTGGCATGGGTCATTTCGCCGGCAGCGGCGTCGGCGTCAGCCTGCGCTGCGTTGCGGGCGCGAAAAGCCTCGCCGATGTCGCCGGATATCTTGTCCTCCCGCGAATCGATTGTCCCCCCAACGCGGGGCACAAACACCTTGGCGATCAGGAAATACAGGACGGCAAAGATGACAAGCACCCACACCATCTGTCCCGGCCATTGGGCGATGTCGAACTGAGGCAGGCCGCCGGAGGCCTTTTCGGCGGCTCCGGTGACTGCGGTGGAATCGGCCATTGAGTTCAGCCTTAGGTGAAGTAGATAATGAGGCCCATGACGAAGGCGAACAGGCCCATGGTCTCGGCCAGAGCCATGCCCAGGAACAGCATCGGCTGTTGGCTGGCGGCAGCGGCGGGATTGCGGATGGCGGCTTGCAAGTAGTTACCGAACAGTATGCCAAGGCCGATACCTGCACCGATCAGACCGGTCATGGCGAGGCCGGCACCGATCTGCTTTGCTGCGTGAATGTCCATTTTCGAGAGGTTCCTTAAGGTTATTTTGATTAGTTTAGAGGGTTAGTGGCCGTGACCGAGGTTCACCACTTCGTTGAGGTAGATGCAGGTGAGGGCGGAAAAGACGAAAGCCTGAATTACCGCCACCACCAATTCCAGGACCACCAGGGCGACGACCATAGCAAAGGAGAGCCCCGCGCCGGCAAAGCCCAGTGTGGCCAGTCCGCCGTGAAAGCCCAGAGTGCCCAGGCCGATGATGAAGCTGGCGAAAACGAACATGACCACGTGTCCGCCCAGGATATTGCCGAACAGTCGCATGGCCAGGGTCGCAGGCCGGATCATGAACGAGAAGAATTCGATAAACATCAGGAAGAAGGCCAGGGCCGGGTTTACCCCCGACGGCCAGAACAGCTTAAAAAAGCCAAGTCCGTTACGGGCAAAGCCGACGACCAGCACTGTGGCGAAGGTCATCACAGCCAAGGTCGCGGTGACTGCCAGTTGCGAGGTGACAGTAAAGCCGCCGGGCAGCAGGCCCAGGAAATTCATCACCGCGATAAATAGAAACAAGGTAAAAACTAACGGAAGAAACGGTCTTCCGCGATCACCGATCATTCCACCAGTCAGCATGGTATCGACCGTTGTGTAGAGCAGTTCCGCCGTCGCCTGAAGGCGGCCCGGCACCAGCTGTCGTTTGGCAGCGACAACAAAAAAGACGCAGATCAGACCGGCTGCAATCAGCATGAACATCACCGAATTGGTGATCGACATGTCAAGCACGCCCAGACCCGGCACGGGAATGGGGGGCACGGCCACAATTTTGTGAACCAGGAACTGTTCCATGGGCTGGATCGCTGCCATCAGATAAGCTCAGTTCTCAAGTTCAATCCTCGTCATCATCATCCGGCACCGAAGCAATCGGTCCGGCATCTTTCATGGCCTGCGCGGACATCCGCGACGCGGTCAAAACCGTCGCATAGACTGAGAGCCCCGCGCCGATCAGCAGTCCCAACACCACGCCCCAGGGCCCGGTGTGGGCAAAATGGTCAACCAGCCAGCCGAAGCCGATGCCGCTGAAGACGCCGCCGAGCATCTGCCCCAGCAGGCGATAACCGTCTCCGGCAGCGCCTCCCACAGCGGATACGGAAGATTGTGTCCGGCGTCCCGCCTCAAACGCGCCCAGCCCTTTGTCGAGGCGTTTGAGAGCCCCCTGGCTCGACTCATCCGGCATTGGCATGGACGTCTTCAGGTCTTTGTCTAAACAACCCAGGAGGTCCCCACCGCCGCCCGGTCAGGTCGCGGCGGAAACTATAGACGCGAGCGCTTTGCGTCAAGGCTGCGTAAAAGTCTCCCAATTATTTGATATTTATAAGTTATTTACAGAATCAGACTTCCTCAGCCCAGGCGCGGATCAGCTGACTGGCGATTGCCAGGCTGCCGGGTGCTTTGGCATCCGCCAATTCGCCGCGCAACATGGCGCGGGTTTCCTCGCGCGTGAACCAGCGGACTTCGTCGATTTCGACATTGTCCGGCACGGCCTCACCGTCTTCGATATCGGCAATCAGGCCGATCATCAGGGATGATGGCCAGGGCCAAGGTTGGGTCGAGTGATATCGTACCGAGGTGACCCGCACTGAAGCCTCTTCGAAAAGTTCGCGCGCACAGGCCTCTTCGATGGTTTCGCCCGGCTCTAGAAATCCGGCCAGGGCCGAGTACATGGTCTTAGGCCAGGCGGCCTGACGCCCCAACAGGCAACGATCACCGTTCACCGCCAACATAATCACTACCGGATCGGTGCGGGGGAAGTGCTGTGCTTCGCAGGTGGCGCAGATTCGTTTCCAGCCCCCCTCGGCCACCTTGCTGGGTGCCCCACAGGCGGCGCAGAACTGGTGCTTTCGCCGCCATTCGAACATCGATTTGGCAGTGGCCGCAATCGCTGCATCGCCCACCGGCATATTGGGTGCCGCCACACGCAGATCCTCAAACCGGCCAAGGCCCTGCAAAGGCCCATCCGCCGGGTCGGCCGCACCGTCCAGATCGACGGCGAACACCGCCACCTCGTGCCAAAGGCCCATGAACAGGGTCTGCTCGGCCCCTCCGGCCAGCGCGACCGCCGTTTTCGCTTGCAGGTAGGCAATCAGGGTCCCGGATTTAGAATCCTCCAACATCGGCTTGCCGTTCCATAACACCACCGCCAGCGACGCCGGATCGGCTAGTCGCTCGGCCAGCCACGCCCCGTCGGTGCGTCGATAACTGCACCGGTCCAAAGGATTGCCGGCAAAGGTGTTGGTAAAGGCGTTCAGGGGCATGAGTCCCTCATAGGGGCGAAATCGCGTTTCGTCATGCGGAAGGTTTGTGGGGATGTGGCGTGGCGTGTCTCAGCAAGACTCGGCGCATCCGCGAGGGCGTGTAACCTACTGCACGCCGGCCCGGCTCTCGAGTCGCAGTCGTTTGTGGAAAGGTGAGAGCTAGGTGTTCTGGCCCATGACCC
>JAYTXQ010000032.1:0-16841 GCA_043742825.1 Caulobacteraceae bacterium
AAGGCATATTTCAGGGTTTCGCCGATGAAGCGTACGCCCTTTGTCAGCTCATTGACCGAGACGATACCGGTTTTCAGACGCCAGGTGGCGAGGATGACATAGTGGTCTTGCAGATTCTCGCCGACGCCGGGGGAGTCGTGGATGACTGTTATCCCATGATCAGCCAGCAGAGCCCCTGGGCCGACCCCGGAAAGCTGCAAAAGCTGTGGCGAGTTGACCGCGCCGCCACAGAGGATGACCTCGCGCGCAGCCTTAGCCACGCGCTGCTCGCCGGAATGCGTGTATTCCACCCCGACGGCTGTCTTGCCGTCGAAAAGCACCCGCGTCGTCAGGGCCCGGGTGATTACCTGCAGGTTCGCCCGCTTCATTGCCGGATGCAGATAGGCGACAGCTGAGGAACAACGTTGGCCATTTTTGACTGTTAACTGATAGTAGCCAGCCCCTTCCTGATCAGCACCATTGACGTCGCGATTGCGTGGCATACCGGCCTGAACGCAGGCTTCGATCACTGCGTCAGAAACCTCGTGGGTCGTGGTCACGTCCGAAACATTCAACGGGCCGCCGGTGGCGTGATGCTCACTGGCGCCGCGCTCCTGGTTTTCGGCGCGCAGGAAATAGGGCTTGACCTCATCCCAGGCCCAACCTTCGCAGCCCAGTTGTCGCCATCCATCATAGTCGGCGTGCTGGCCGCGAATATACAAAAGTCCATTGATTGATGACGATCCGCCCAGCACCTTGCCGCGCGGCCAGACGTGAGTGCGACCGCCCGTTCCAGGATCAGGCTGCGTCTCATACAGCCAGTTGACCTTAGGATCCTTCAAGGTTTGGGCATAGCCGACAGGCACATGGATCATCAGGTTGGAGAGAAATTGTCCAGGCTCGCGGGTGGGCCGATCGTCACCCCCCGCCTCCAGCAACAGCACCCGCGTTTTGCCGTCGGCGCTCAACCGATTGGCCAGAACGCAACCGGCGGACCCCGCTCCGACAATGATGTAATCGGCTAATATCGGCTCTGCCATGTTGAGTGTCTCCTTTGAGCACCTTATGCCGCGTCAAATTCATCAAGGCAAAGGCTCGTTGCCACAATTCTTGCAGAGGTGGCGGTCTCAGCGCGCCACCTCCTCTATCGCCGCGATCAGCCGGACAAGGTCGGCTGGGCGGGAAAGGCGGTGGTCACCGTCTCGAATGAGGGTGAAGACGACGTCTCGTCCTCGCAGAGCCTGGGCCAGTTCAAGGGCATGGGTCCACGGTACGTCCGGATCGTCACCGCCCTGAAGAATGCGGACTGGGGCATCTATGGCAATGGGACCGGGCAGAATCGACCAGGCGTCGCCATCGTCCAACAATGCTCGGGCAATCGGAAAGCCCTGAGGGTCATAGAGGGAGGGTCGGTCCCATATCCCCACCTCGGACAAGGCAATATGGGCCTCTGGCGGCAGGCTCGGGCGCAGAAGCCTGGAGGTGAAATCCGCCGCCGGTGCCACCAGGACCAGAGCCTGCACGCGCTGTGGCCGCGCCAGAGCCGCCAGGCAGGCGATCCAGCCGCCCATGGAGGAGCCCACCAGTACGACCGGTCCTTCGGTGAGTTGATCAATCATGCTTAAGGCGTCAGCCCGCCAGCGGCGGACCGTGCCGACTTCGAACGCCCCCTGCGACCGGCCGTGGCCGAAATAGTCAAAGCGCAGAAAGTCGCGCCCTCTTGCGGCGGCCCAATCGGCAAGGGCCTGGGCCTTGGTGCCGGACATTTCAGAGCGAAAGCCGCCAAGCCAGACCAGGGTGGGCCCCCGGCCATCCACTCGACGCCAGGCGAGGTTACCCCCGGCACATACAAGCTCTCCCCGAATCTCGTCTATGGGCGTCTCGCTCATGGCTTTTCCCGTCTTCAGAGGTTAGATCGTGGTCGCCCCATAGATGCGACCGGTCGGAGCGACGCCGATCTCTTACGCCAATCTTCCCCAAGATTTCACCCTGCTGCAGGTGACACCCAGCCTGAATGCGGGGGGGGTTGAGACCATGACGCTGGAGATGTCGCGCGCTATCGTCGCGGCGGGGTTTCGATCCCTGGTGGCCTCAAGCGGCGGTGCCTTGCAAGGTGAGCTCATCGCGGGCAACGGTGAGATGGTCAACCTGCCGTTGCGGGCCAGGGACCCTGTGACCCTCGTTGCCAATGCCCTGCGTCTGCGCAGCTTGATCGCGCGGGAGAATGTCAGCTTGGTGCATGTCCGATCTCGGGCCCCGATGTTCAGCGCATCAATGGCCATAGGTGCTCGGAGCGTGCCTCTGGTGGCCAGCTATCACGGCATCTACGCAGCCCGTTCGCCTCTGAAGCGCTGGTATAATGGGGCGATGACACGAGGCGACATGGTCATCGCCAATTCGAACTTCACCCGCGACCACATCCTGAGCCAACACAATGTCGATCCAGCCAGAATCGTGGTCATTCCCGAGGGGGTTGATACGGATCGCTTTGACCCGAACGCCGTGTCTCCGCGGCGCGTCATGGCAGTGCGTGACGCCTGGGGCCTGCCTATTGGCGATACTCGCCGGGTGATCCTGCTGGCGGCGAGGATGACCGGGTGGAAAGGCCATCGCCTGATCATCCAGGCATTGGCCCGCGCTGAGCGGCGGCAAGGAGCGGCACTGATTCTGACCGGCGAAACGGCGGGCGCGACGAACTATGTTGCCGAGCTGCGAGCGGAAATCGCCGCCTGTGATCTGACGGGCCAAGTGTCTTTCGTCGGCAACTGCGACGACATGCAGGCTGCTTTTGCTGCCGCCGATCTGGTGGTCGCCCCATCGACGCAGGCAGAATCCTTTGGCCGCAGCGTCGTCGAAGCTGGGGCCATGGCCCGCCCAGTTCTGGCCTCGAACCTTGGCGGGCATGCCGAGACCGTCGATCCTGGCGTGACCGGTTGGCTCGTGGCCGGCACCGATCCCCAGGCCTGGGCCCAGTCACTCGACGATTTCCTGGCCCTGGACAATCAAACCGTCAGCAAAGTGGGGCGCGCGGCGCGGATGCGGGTTTGCCGGCTTTACGACCTCGCCACTATGGGCGCGGCAACACTGCAAGCCTATGCTCAGGTTCTGGAGCGCCACAGATGAGGCGCGTCCTGGTGATTAAGCTCTCGGCTCTGGGCGACATGGTATTGGCCGTGGCCGCTTTCGCGCGCATCCGCCAAGCGCACCCCGAGGCCCACATAACCCTGTTAACCACCCCCCTCTTTGCCGATTTCGCCGCCGCCTGTCCTTTCATCGACGCAGTCCGGACCGACGGGCGGCCTGCCGGCGTCTTCGCAGGGTTGCGGCTGATCGGGGACCTGCGATCCGCCCGATATGACCGCGTCTATGATCTGCAGACCAACGACCGGACTAATCTGATCTTTCAGGCCATGAGGCCCTGGCCGCCTGCTTGGTCGGGAACCGCCTGGGGTTGCGCATTTTCGCACGACGACCCCGAGCGGATGAAAATGCACACTCTGGAGCGACAGGCAGCGCAACTTGCGGCGGCGGGGATCTGGCCAGATGCGCCAACGACACCCGGCTCAGCCCCTGCCCCCGATATTTCCTGGCTGATCGGACCGGCCCCGCCGCGCGAGGACCTGGCCTTGCTGGTCCCCGGCGGCTCTGCACAGCGGCCAGCAAAACGGTGGCCGGCCCTAAACTATGGAATCATAGCTAAAGCGCTTATCCCTGAAGGTTATCAGGTCGCCATCGTCGGCGGCGACGGCGAACGGGCCCTCGCCGAATCGATCCGGGCCCTGGCTCCCGCCGCACAGGATCTGACCGGTCAAACCAACCTGGCTGACATCGCCCAATTGGGGGCAAGGGCCAGCCTCGCCATTGGCAACGACACCGGGCCCATGCACCTGATCGCTGCCGCCGGTGCCCCGAGCATAGTGCTGTTTTCAGGCGTCTCTGACCCATCACTCTGTGCGCCCCGCGGCTACGTGAGGATTATCCGGGAGGGAAACCTGCGCGATCTGCAAGTTGAGGCGGTTTTAACTGTGGCTTTTGGGTTGCTCCGCCCGCAGAGCTGATAAGGATCCTAGCCTTAGTCCTATACTCTTGACGCGTTTTCCCGCATGACTGGTTTAAATCGCCTTGATACCGCCCATAAGGAGCTCAGCCTATTCGTCGTCCCATGCCCGCGCCCCCGTCCAAGGACGGTCCCCGCATCAATGATGAGATCCGTGTCCCCCGCGTTCTGTTGATCGATCAACACGGCGAAAAACAGGGAATCATGCCCACATCGGCCGCTCTGGAAGCGGCAGCAGAAGCGGGACTGGATCTGGTTGAAGTTTCGCCAACTGCGGAGCCCCCGGTTTGCAAGATCCTCGATTTCGGCAAGTTCAAGTTCCAGGAACAGAAGAAAAAGAACGAAGCGCGCAAGCGGCAAAAGCTGGTCGAGGTCAAGGAAATCAAGCTGCGCCCCAATATCGACGTGCACGACTACGAAGTGAAGACCCGCGCCATGCATCGCTTCTTCGAAGAAGGCGACAAGGTCAAAGTCACCCTACGTTTTCGCGGCGGCGAAATGCGCCACCCCGAACTTGGGATGAAACTGCTGCAACAGGTGCGCGTGGATTTCGAGCCCGTAGCCAAGGTCGAATATGAGCCGCGCATGGAAGGCCGCCAAATGATCATGATCCTGGCACCGAGGTAGGGCGAAACTGGGGGAAGCTATGAGGCTGAGCTTATCGCTGGGTTGGCTTTTTGCGGTGGTATTTGGTGCCCATGCCGCTGCCGCTCCGCCCCTGATCGTCCTCCCCCACGGCGGACCGGCTGCACGCGACGAACCGGGCTTCGATTGGTGGGCCCAGGCAATGGCGTCGCGCGGCTATGCAGTATTGCAGATCAATTATCGTGGCTCCAACGGATACGGCTGGAAGTTCCTCTCCGCCGGATTTGGCCAGTTCGGCCGCAAGATGCAGACCGATCTTTCTGATGGCGTTCGGTATTTAGCTGCCCAGGGCAAGATCGATCCGAAAAGGGTTTGCATCGTAGGTGCGAGCTATGGCGGTTACGCCGCCCTGGCGGGCGCGACGCTAGATCCGGGCGTGTACCATTGTGCCGTCTCGGTGGCCGGTATTTCAGACCTCAGTCGCATGGTCTCCTCGCAAGGGGCCGGGTCCGACGAACTTTCGAAACGTTACTGGCTGCGGTTTATGGGGGTCGAGAAAGCCGGAGACCCAGTGCTCGACGAAATCTCACCCATCCGCCATATCGATAATGTCACCATCCCGATCCTGCTCATCCACGGCAAGGACGACACCGTCGTCGATTATGCCCAAAGCCAAATCATGTATGATGCGCTGAAAAAGGCTGGCAAACCGGTGGAGTTTGTAACCCTAGCGCACGAGGACCATTGGCTCTCCACCGGTGCGACCCGCTTGCAGATGCTGGAGGCGACAATGGCGTTCCTGGCGAAGAACAACCCGCCCTGACGGGGTCTGCCTCGCCGCCTTGTGACTTGGGCCGCCTGGGCTTATCAACACACCCATGACCGCCCAGGCCCCCGCCCCGACGGCGCGGCCGCCGGTCGCGGCGATCTATATTCTGATGTCGGTGATGTTCATCAACATCATGGGCTTTGGCATCGTCGTGCCCCTGCTGCCCTTTTACGCCAAGTCGTTCAGTGCCCAGCCCTGGCAGATTGCCCTGATCTTTTCGGCCTATTCCATGGGCTCGTTCATCGGTGAGCCCTTCTGGGGACGACTTTCGGACCGGATCGGCCGCCGGCCGGTCTTGATCTCAACCATCCTGGCCAATTGCCTCTGTTATGGGGCCCTGGCCTTTGCCCCCAACATCGGCACCGCTTTTGTCATTCGCCTGATCGGCGGCATGGCGGCAGGCAATGGCTCGGTGGTTCAGGGCTATATCGCCGACATCACCCCGGTCGACGAACGGGCCGGCCTGATGGCGAGGCTGGGCGCGGCCTATAATGTCGGCTTCATTCTGGGGCCGTTCATAGGCGGGGTCCTGGCCAAGACCTCGATGGGACCCATGGGTTTCCACATCCCCTTGTTGGTGGCCTCGGCCTGCTGTGGGGGATCGGCAGTCGGCGTAGCCCTTTTCGTGCGCGAGAGCCGCCGCCCAGCTACATCGATGCGCTCGCCCAAAAGCCCGTGGGTTATGTTCGGCTTTGCGGTCAGCCATCCCGTCATCGGCCGCCTGATGTTGTTGACCTTTGTTGTCGGCTTTGCTTTCACCGGTATCGAATCAACATTCGGCCTCTGGGCACATCAGAGATTTGCCTGGGAACCGCGCGATGTGGGCATCTGTTTTGGCCTTTCCGGCGCGGCATCGGCCTTTACCAATTTCTTCATCAGTGGCCAACTCTCGCGAAGGTATGGCGAGACACGAATGCTGGCGATCGGCATGGCCGGAACAGTGGTGGCCTTGGCGATGATGCCGTTCACCAATGGCGCATGGTCGACCATTGCGGTGATGGCTGCCTCTTCCATGGCCTCATCGGTGGCCTTTCCCAACGCCGGTTCCATGATGAGCGGGGCCATCGATGAAGATCATCAGGGTCAGATCATGGGCCTGAACAACGCTGCTGGTGCCTTTTCCCGAGTAGCGGGACCCTTAACTGCCAGCCTGGTCTTCGCCGGCCTGAGCGTCAACGGTCCCTTTTTTCTGGGCGCGCTGATCGTCGCGCCGGCCATACTCCTGGCCCTCTCCGCTGGACGCGCAGCGGGGCGGGCGTAGAGGTTTTCCGCAGATTGCGCAGATTCAAACAGATGGCCTGCGGCGCAGGACCTCAGGCCTGTCTGTCTCCATTTTCGAAATCTGCGGACAAAAAGCCTTCCCTTGCCTTCATGACGGCTTTCCCCTAGACACCGTTCCTTCGTGCGAGCCGCCTGGCCAAATGGCATGCCATGGCGGTTCTAGACCTGCGATCATCTTAAGAGGACGGGCCCTTTAAACGGTCCGATGCAAAATGCCGAAACTGAAGACTAAATCGGGCGTTAAGAAACGCTTCAAATTGACCTCGACCGGCAAATTGAAAGCCGGCGTGGCGGGCAAGCGGCACCGGCTGATCAGCCATTCCGCCAAATACATCCGGCAGAACCGGGGCACCAAGGTGATGACTGCTTCGGATACGAAGATCGTCAAACTCTTCCTGCCCTACGGCCTGTGATCAATTAGGAGCTCGTAAAGTTAAATGGCCCGCGTCAAACGGGGCGTCACCGCCCACGCCAAACATAAAAAGGTTCTCGAACAAGCCAAGGGCTTTTCGGGACGCCGCAAAAACACCATCCGCGCCGCCAAGGCGGCCGTGGACAAGGCCGGACAATATGCTTATCGCGACCGCAAGGTGCGTAAGCGTTCGTTCCGTAGCCTATGGATCCAGCGAATCAACGCCGCCGCGCGCGAAGAGGGCCTGACCTATTCACGATTTAGTCACGGCCTTGAGCTGGCCGGGATCGATATCGATCGCAAGGTTTTGTCAGATATCGCAGGTAACGACCCGGCCGCGTTCAAGGCCATCGCCGACAAGGTTCGCGCCGCGCTGGTCTGAGGTATCCTACCCTCCCTCCCCTTGATGGGGAGGGTGGATCGACGCCAAAGCGTCGAGACGGGTGGGGATTTCTGACCACCAGCGGCATTGTTAAATCTTCGCCAAACCCCACCCTGATCGCTTCGCGATCTGTCCCTCCCCATAAAGGCGAGGGAGGGAGATCAGAATGACCAAACTTTCCGCCCTCGAATCCGAAATATTGACGCGGGTCGTAGCCGCCCCAGACTTGGCACGGCTTGAGGCGTTGCGCGTCGGGGCCCTGGGCAAGACCGGAACTATTTCGGGCCTGTTGAAGTCACTCGGCGGTATGAGTCCTGACGAACGGCGAGTCCAAGGCCCGACAATCAACAGCTTGCGTGATGCGGTTGCCACCGCGATCACCGCCCGCAAAACTGTCCTGGAAGCTATCGCCTTGAATGCCAAACTGGCTGCCGGGCGTATGGATCTCTCCCTACCCGCACCGGCGCGCCGCCGAGGCTCGGTGCATCCGACCATGCAGGTTATGGATGAAATGGTCTCGATCTTTGCCGAACTTGGCTTTTCGCTAGCTGAGGGGCCAGACATCGAAGATGATTTTCACAACTTCACCGCCCTGAACTTCCCGCCTAAACACCCGGCGCGGGAAATGCACGACACCTTCTTTTTCACCCCTGGCGAGGACGGTGAGCGTAAACTGCTGCGCACGCACACCAGCCCGGTCCAGGTGCGCACCATGCGACAGAGAAACGCGCCGCCCGAAGCGCCGTGGATCATTGCGGGCCAAGCTCCGCCGATCCGGGTGATCTCACCGGGGCGCGTCTATCGCTGCGACAGCGATGCGACCCACACGCCGACGTTCCATCAGATGGAAGGTCTGGTCATTGATCGCAATATCCATATGGGCCATCTGAAATGGACCCTGGATGCCTTTACCCGCAGGTTTTTCGAGTCCGACGGCGTCGTCACCCGCTTTCGCCCACACCATTTCCCCTTCACGGAGCCGTCGGCCGAGATGGACGTTCAATGTGATCGCTCTGGCGGGTCGATCAAGATCGGGGAGGGAACAAGCTGGCTGGAAATCCTGGGCGGTGGCATGGTTCATCCCAACATCCTGCGCACCTGTGGCCTCGATCCCGACGAATGGCAGGGCTTTGCTTTCGGCATGGGTGTCGACCGCTTGGCCGCGCTGAAATACGGCATGCCCGACCTGCGCGACATGTTTGCAAGCGACACCCGCTGGCTGGCTCACTACGGCTTTTCCGCCTTCGCCGCGCCCAATGCGGCCTCTGGTCTGAGTTAGAGGAGAGAGACGATGAAATTCACCCTCTCCTGGCTGAAAAAGCACCTTGAGACTGATGCAACCGTAGCCCAGGTCGTCGAGGCCATGACCATGGCCGGGCTGGAGGTTGAGCATGTGATCGACCCAGCGTCTAAGCTTGCAGCCTTCACCGTCGCCAAGATCGTCGAAGCCATTCAACACCCGAATGCCGACCGCCTGCGGGTGTGTCAGGTGGAAACCGTCGATGGGGTCAAGGAAATCGTCTGCGGCGCCCCCAATGCCCGCGCCGGTCTAACCACCATCTATGCGCCGTTGGGGACCTTCATCCCCGGCTCGGGAATTACGCTTGAGCCGCGCTCGGTGCGCGGTGTGGTCTCCAACGGCATGCTGTGCTCAGCGGCTGAATTGCAAACCGCCGAGGAGTCTGACGGCATATTGGAATTGCCCGAACTTGCAGTGGGCACGCCCGCAGCCACAGCTCTGGGGCTCGAGGCGGTGATCGATTTCGAAGTCACGCCGAACCGGCCCGACTGGTTGGGGGTGCTTGGCGTTGCCCGTGATCTGGCAGCAGCGGGCCTGGGCAAATTGAAGGACCCGACGGTTGCTCCGGTAGCGGGCACATTCCCCTGCCCTATCGACATTCGCGTCGGCGCGGCAGACGTCTGCCCGGTTTTCGCAGGACGCCTGATCCGGGGGGTAAAGAACGGACCCTCCCCCGCCTGGCTGCAAGCTAAGCTCAAATCGGTGGGCCTGCGCCCGATCAGCGCCCTGGTGGACGTCACCAATCTGATCACCTACGACCGCGCCCGGCCACTTCATGTCTATGATGCCAGTCTGCTCAGCGGCGGGTTTATCGAAGCTCGTCTGGGCCGGGCCGGCGAAAGCGTCGAGGCGTTGGACGGTAAAACCTATGAGATGACGCCGCAGATCTGCGTTATCGCCGACGGCTCGGGAGCGATTGGTCTTGGCGGAGTCATGGGCGGTGCCTCCACAGGCTGCTCGGACGCCACCACCGAGGTCTTTATCGAGAGCGCCTGGTTCGATCCGATCCGTACCGCCCAGACCGGGCGCGACACCGGCATCGTCTCGGACGCGCAATACCGCTTTGCCCGCACCGTTGATCCCCAGTCCCTGGTGCCGGGCATCGAACTGGCGACAAAACTGATCCTGGAGCTGTGCGGCGGGGAGGCCTCTGAATTCAGATTGGCCGGTACCGCACCGGCCCCGCCTGCGGCCATAGATTTTGATCCAGCCTATGTGCACAGGCTTTCGGGCCTGACGGTTTCGCCGGAGCGAATTGGCGGCATTCTCACCGACCTCGGCTTCGCAGTCGCGGACGGCAAGGTCACCCCACCGAGCTGGCGGCGGGATGTCGAAGGCAAAGCCGATCTGGTGGAAGAGGTGGCGCGGATCATCGGCTACGACGCCCTGCCGGCTGAGCCCTTGCCAGAGATGGCCACCCGGGCCGTCGGCGGCGTGCTGACGATCCGCCAGGCCCGCATGCGCACCGCGCGGCGTGCTCTGGCAGCTTTGGGGTATCAGGAGACAATCGGCTGGTCGTTCACCGCCAAGGCGACTGCGGCCCTGTTCGGCGGTGGTTTGGACGCCTTGGTGCTGGAAAACCCAATTGCCTCCGACCTCGATTGCATGCGCCCCAGCGCCTTGCCTAGCCTGATCGAAGCAGCCGGTCGTAACGCCAAACGCGGCTTTGCCGACAATGCCCTGTTCGAGATCGGCCCAGTATTTTCCGGCGATGCCCCCGCCGACCAGCGCACCACCATCGCTGCCGTCCTGGCCCCCCGCGGCAGGGCAACATCCGAGGCCGCCATCTTCGACCTAAAGGGCGATCTTTTCACGCTCCTGGAAGACCTGGGCGCGCCCACGGCGTCCTTACAGATCGTCCAAGACCTAGCCTCGCCCTGGTGGCGGCCAGGGCGTGCCGCGCGCCTGCAGCTGGGGGCCAAGGCCGTCCTGGCTGAATTTGGCGAAATTCACCCGACGACGCTGAAGGCTTTGGACGTGGAGGGTCCGATCTATGCCCTGGAAATCTGGATCGAGGCGATCCCCGAGCCCAAGCGCAAAGCGGTAAAAACCAAACCGGCCCTGACCCTGTCGCCGCTGATGCCCCTGAGACGCGATTTCGCCTTCCTGGTCTCTAAGACCGTCGTCGCGGGCGAGCTAACCCGTGCGGCGCTGAGTGCCGACCGCAAACTGATCGTTCAGGCTCAGGTCTTCGACGTCTACGAGGGCCCAGGCGTCGGCGAAAGCGAAAAATCGGTAGCCATCGAGGTGGTGATCCAACCCCAGGACCAGACCCTCACCGACGCCGATATCGAAGCCATTTCGGCGAGAATTGTCGCCGCAGCAGCCAAGGCGACAGGGGCAAAGCTGCGGGGCTAGGCCAAGTTTCGGCGCTCAGCAGTAATAAAACGTTTCGGTGTAATGCCATCTCGCGGATTGATTGTCCCATGCCTGCGGTGACTATCCCTTACCGCCCGCGCTACGGGGCATGCCCGCACTGAATTTCGCATAGCTTTCACAAATGCTGCGCAGAGTTGTTACAGACAGCCGCTACCCTCGAAAGATCAGTGCCAAAGGCTCGGCGCTCAGTATCGGATGTTCAAATCCGAGTGATCCAGGGACAACTCATGCAGGTTAAGACTAGTTTCGCCGCCCTTTTGGCGTCGGCAAGCTTTTTATGTTTTTCGACGACCGTTACAGCGGCTGACGCCGCCGCCACTACCGCAACTGAGGCCGAGGCGAATGCCAAGGAAGTGCAAGGCGTTGTGATCACGGCACCACGCATCGAGGTGGAGGCACGCGATCGGCAACAGACGGCCTTGACGATCATCAACGTGCAGTCAGCAGAAACCATCACCAAATACCCCGACTATAATGCCGCAGAAGCCCTGGGGCGAATTCCCGGTATTTCATTGTCAACCGACACCGGCGAGGGGCGTTTCGTTAATATTCGGGGTATCGATGCCAACCTGAACGGAGCGACCTATGGTGGTGTCGTTCTGCTGAATACCTTCGCCGCTGGCACCGCAGCCTCAAGTTCCGGACGCGCCGTCGAGTTTGATACGATCCCCACCGGGGCCATTGACGGCATCGTCGTCTACAAAACCCTATCGCCCGACCGCGAGGCCGAGGGTCTGGGCGGTCAGATCGAGCTGACCCCGCGGTCGTCGAAAAATCTTTCCCATCCCTTCCTGGAAGCCGATCTGGGTTGGGGGTATGAAAACTTGCACGGTCATACTGGCCCGTTCACCGCCAGCATTGCCGCTGGGGCCAGATTTGGCTTTAACAAAGGCAAAATCATCGTTCAGGGCGACGGCCAGGACGTACCGGACCTCTCCGGCTGGATCTCTAATCCCACCCCCTTTTCCATCGTCGTCACCGGCTCGCGCAAAGACGACCGACGTGGCATTGATGACACTGAGCCCAGTTATAATAATGACGGCAGCGGCGTCATCAACGGCGTGACCGTCAACACCTGTGGCTTCGCCAGCCCCGGCGTCTGCGATCATGTGCTGGGACGCACGGATTTTCGCTATTATGATTATCATCGCCGGCGCTTTGGCTATGGCAGCGAGATCGCCTTCAAGCCCAACGACGACCATAACTATTACGTTCGCCTGGATGTCGCCGGCTATAAGGAACGGTCGCACAAGAATCACTTCTATGCGGCGTTTGATGGCAATCCAACCTCTCCCGATTCTCAGGGTTATGTCACTGACGGTTTCCAGCCCCTGGTCGACATCGTTGATCTGAACGAGACCCACCGCAACACGATCGGCGTCATCGGCGGCCAGGATCGTTTCGGTAAGCTGACGGTCGACTATCGTGGGTCCTATAGTCGCGCCACCTACGTGGAAAACTATTACAACGAAGCACGTTTTTCAGGCACCGACACCTATCATGGGCGATATAATACTTCTAACCCATCCCATTTTCTGTACCAATTGTTTCAAGATGCGGCTCTCACTGTACCCTTCATTTCCACTGATGCGACCCAGTACAATAGTCCAAAATTGAGAACCTTCTACGAGACTGACGTGGATCAGGAATACAGTGGGGTGGTCAACGCGACCTATGACGTGCATTTGTTCGGCGAGGACGGCCAGATCAAAGGCGGGCTCAGCCTGCGTTTGCGCGACAAGATGGTGAATGATTTTGGTGGCTCCGCCCACGTTACGGCTAACCTTTCAAGCTTTTCTCCAAGTGCCGGGGTCGATACCAACTACTACATGGGTTATTTCCCTCAGGCCCCCTATGCCGACATCTACAAGATCGACGCTTTTGTTCGGGCAAATTTACCGACCCTAGGCCCATCCCCGGGCCGCGATTTCAAGGATCAGGAGAATGTCTACGCCGGCTACCTGATGTACACGACCCAGTTTGGTAAACTCGGGGTGCTCGCCGGAGTGCGGGTAGAGGCGACAAAGGCCACCTATGGCAATTTCCTGACGACCACCGACCTGTTGGGCAATACAACCGTCAGTTTCGTCAATCGCAGCAAGAGCTATGCCAATGTCTTCCCCACGGTGCAACTGAAGTACGCGGTCATGCCCAACCTGCAGGTCAGAGCGACCTATTCGACGGGCATCGCCAGACCTGGGTTCACCCAGGCCGGGGGCAATGCCGGAGTTGATTTTACAGCCTCGCCGCGCCCGCAAGCAACTGCTGGAAATCCCGACCTGAAGCCGACCACGGGCAACAATTTCGACCTAGACATCGAATACTATCTCCCCGGCGGCGGCATCCTGCAAGCGGGCGTTTTCGACAAGGAATTCAAAAACTTTATCTTCCGCTCAACGAGGATCAACGTCTCTGACCCGATCTTCGACGGCCAAAAGGGCGACATCAATACCTTTGTCAACGAAGACGCCTGTGCGCGCGGTGTCGAACTCGCTTATCATCAGAAATTCGTCATGCTACCAGGAGAATTGCGTGGTCTCGGGGTCGATGCCAACATTACTTGGGTCGACTCTCGATTCAGAGAATACAGCGCTCTGTCCGCGGGTCAGCTTGTCGATGAGTACAGCTCCCTGCCCGGCACCTCTCACGTTACCTGGAATCTTGCCGGCTTCTATGAAAATCACGGCTTGGCCGTGCGCCTTTCAGCAGAATATGTCGGTCCGAGCCTGTTCTCGCTGAATGGTGACCGGACGCTCGACACGATCCAGCACAAAAAACTGAACCTGGATTTTAACTCCAGCTATCAAATTACCAAGACCTGGACCGGCTATTTCCAGGTGAAAAACCTGCTCAATACGCCCCTGCGCTATGACGACGGCAACAGTTCACGACCGCAGCAGATTGAGTATTATGGCCAGACCTACGAATTTGGCATCCGCGCCAAGTTCTGATGCGCCCCGGCCCATCTCAGTCTGTGAACCTTAAAATGGCAGAATGTGGCGTTTACGGCTGTAGGAGAGGTAGCCCAGATTGGCCCCGAGGCGGAAGCCGACGCCAGCGCGGATGGGGGCAAGCGTAATGTCGTCAGCGCGTTGATAGTTTACCCCGACACCGCCAATAAAATAGGCAGTGCCTTCGACGCCAGGAAAGCGGCGATAGATGTCGTCGGGGTTGATCAGGCCGTAGCAGAGAACAAAAACCCGACTGCCATTGGCCCCGACATCGAAACCGCCAGATGGACCCTGCCAGTTAACGCTCTGGGTTGGCCGATTCTTCATATACAAAAGTCCCTTGCCATAACGCAGGCCCAGGACGAAGGCGGCGGAGGCTTCCTGGCCGGCGATGTAACCGGTTGGCCGACCATTATCCTTAAATGTCTTTTCGACCACGGACCCGACAGTTTCTGCTGTGGCCCCGAGGAAGTCTGAGGCGCGATTGACAATCTCGTCCGCAGAATAGCTGTTTCCCGTCGACAGAGTTGAAGAGGGCATGGGTGGCGGCGGCGGCGGCGGCGGGGCGGACGGGGTCAGAGAAACCGGAGGCAATGGTGGAGGCGGTGGCGGCGCGGGCTCAGGCGAGGTCGCGTAGCCGTTCTGCGCAGACACCCCACCAGCAGCGAGGGTGGCAAGGCTCGAAACGATCAGCAGGCGGCGGTCCATGAGCGGGTCCTCAAAAAATTATGCCAATTCGGCTTTTGCCCTGCTTCGTATTAACGGGACCTGAAATTGCCGGGCCTGACGAAAATCATGTTAGAGGCACCCCTATGTCGATAGCTCTCTCCCACATCCGCAATTTTTCCATTGTCGCCCACATCGATCATGGCAAATCCACCCTCTCCGACCGCCTGATTCAAGAGACCGGCGGCCTGACCGCGCGGGAGATGAAGGAACAGGTGCTCGATTCCATGGATATCGAGCGCGAGCGGGGCATTACCATCAAGGCCCAGACCGTGCGGCTCAATTACAAGGCCGACAATGGAGAGGACTATATCCTCAACCTGATGGACACGCCCGGCCACGTGGACTTCGCCTATGAGGTCAGCCGCTCCCTTGCCGCGTGCGAAGGCTCGATCCTGGTGGTTGACGCCAGCCAGGGGGTAGAGGCGCAGACCCTGGCTAATGTCTATCAGGCCCTAGACAACAACCACGAAATCGTCCCGGTCCTGAACAAGATCGACCTGCCCGCGGCCGAGCCGGACCGCGTGCGCCAGCAGATCGAGGATGTCATCGGTATCGACGCCTCAGAGGCCGTCGAATGTTCGGCCAAGACCGGCCAGGGTATCCACGAAATTCTCGAGGCCATCGTCAAACGCCTGCCGCCACCCAAGGGCGAGGAGACCGCGCCGTTAAAAGCCCTGTTGGTTGATGCCTGGTACGACGCCTATCTGGGTGTGGTGGTGCTAGTGCGGGTGTTCGACGGTCGCCTGAAAGCTGGCCAACAGGTGCACATGATGCAGACCGGCGCCACCTATAAGATTGACAAGATCGGGGTGTTTCAGCCCAAGGCCGTGGATGTTACCTCTCTGGGCCCCGGCGAGATCGGCTTTATCACCGCCCAGATCAAGGATGTGGCCGACGCCGCAGTCGGCGAGACCATTACCGACGAAAAGCGCCAGACGTCCAAGGCCCTGACAGGGTTTAAGCCCGTGCAGCCGGTAGTCTTCTGCGGCCTGTTTCCCGCAGATGCCGCAGATTTCGAAGACCTGCGCGCGGCTGTCGGCCGCCTGCGCCTGAACGATGCCAGCTTCACCTATGAGATGGAAACCAGTGCCGCTCTGGGGTTCGGGTTCCGCTGTGGGTTCTTAGGTCTGCTGCATCTGGAAATTGTCCAGGAGCGCCTGTCGCGTGAGTTCAATCTCGACCTGATCGCCACCGCCCCCAGCGTGATTTACAAAATCTCCCTGATCAACGGCGAGATCATGGAGCTGCACAATCCAGCCGACATGCCAGACCCGGTGCGCATCGACAGCATCGCCGAACCCTGGATCCGCGCCACCATCTTTACCCCTGATGAGTATTTGGGTTCAGTGATCAAGCTGTGCCAGGACCGACGTGGCGAGCAAAAGGAACTGAGCTACGTCGGCAGTCGGGCCATGATCGTCTATGATCTGCCCCTGAACGAGGTGGTCTTCGATTTTTACGACCGGCTGAAAAGCATTTCCAAAGGCTATGCCAGTTTCGATTACCAGATTCAGGAATACCGCACCGGCGACTTGGTCAAGATGCTGATCCTGGTCAATGCCGAGTCGGTTGACGCCCTTTCCATGCTGGTCCACCGCGGCCGGGCCGAAATGCGCGGCCGCTCCATGGTCGAAAAGATGAAGGAACTGATCCCCCCTCACCTCTTCGTTATCCCGATCCAGGCGGCCATAGGCGGCCGCATCATCGCCAGAGAAACCGTCCGTGCCCTGCGCAAAGACGTCACCGCCAAATGCTACGGCGGCGATATTTCGCGCAAGCGCAAGCTGCTGGAAAAGCAAAAGGAAGGCAAGAAACGCATGAAACAGGTCGGCAACGTGGAGATTCCGCAGGAGGCGTTTCTGAGCATCTTGAAGGTGAACGAGTAATAAAACTGCGTTTCACGCCGTGCGCCGCGCCCGATTCTTGCGGGCGCGGCGCAGCTTTAAAATCCGAAACC
>JAYTXQ010000033.1:0-10408 GCA_043742825.1 Caulobacteraceae bacterium
GGGGAACCTTCTCGACAACCTGGACAAACCCATGCAGCGGCTTTGGTGCCGCCGCGACCATTCGGTCCATCCTGTCCCACAGGTGATGGTGCGGATCGATGATCGGCAGATCCGGTTCCAGGATCGTCTCGTGGGGCCTGTCGGATTTTATCATGGGTCGCCTCCTGTGTCAGTCGCTGCGCTCTTGTCGGCGCGTAGGATCAACGGTGGTCTTGCCCGCGAACAGCCGCCTGCGCAAGACTACTTCAGGCCATTCGGGTGAGTTTACAGCTCAGTGAGGCTATCCACAGATGACGCAGATAGACTCAGATATCCCCAGGCTAAACGACCGCGGAGCGGTCAAAATAGAAAATGGTAGGTTGTCTAGCGCCTTCGGCGGGTTCGTAAAGGAGCCCATCTGCGTCATCTGCGGATAAAAATTCTTGAATCGTTACCTCACCGCATCATCCGGAAGACTTCTCGCTTGCCCCTTTTCCCATGATCGGCCATGGCCCTGCGCATGCGGATCGTTTTTACTGTTGTCGCCCCGGACTTCGATGGCCTGCAGGACGCCTTAGGCCCCGCCCTCGATGCGGTGGTTGCCGCGGGGCGACCAGTCGCCGATACTGAGCCGCTGAGCGATTGCGCGATGGATCTGTTTATTGAGGGCGTCGATGTCGCGGTTTTGCGGGCCAGGGCGAGCCGGGCATTTGAGCGGCAACACGTGGATTTCTGTGTTCAGCCCGCCGCAGGGCGGCGCAAACGCCTATTGGTCGCCGACATGGATTCCACAATAATAACCTGCGAATGCCTGGATGAACTGGCTGAATTCGCCGGGATGAAAGCTCAGATCGCCGCGATCACCGACCGCGCCATGGCCGGCGAAATCCCTTTCGAGGCCGCGCTGCGTGAACGAGTGGCTCTGCTGGCCGGGCTCTCGGTGAGCGCGCTGCAACAGACCTATGACGAGCGCGTGCGGCTGAACCCCGGAGCCGCGACTCTGGCCCGGACGATGGCGGCACATGGTGCCAGATGTCTGCTGGTTTCGGGGGGCTTTGAGTTTTTCACCAGCCGCGTGGCCCAGGCGGTAGGCTTCGCCGATCATCACGGCAATCGTCTGCTAGATGACGGCAAGGTTCTGACCGGCCAGGTCGCCGAACCGATCCTGGGCCGCGAAGCCAAGCTTGAGGTGCTGCGTGCGGCAGCAGACGAAATGGGTATTGACCTTAGCGAAACCCTGGCCGTCGGCGACGGGGCCAATGACCTGGCGATGATCCAGGCGGCGGGATTGGGGGTAGCCTATCGGGCCAAGCCGGTGGCTGCGGCTCAGGCTGATGCGCGGGTTGATTTCACCGATCTGACCAGCCTGCTATATTTTCAAGGCTATGGCGCGGACCGCTTCGCATGAGCCTGCCAAGGGCCGTAACGGCGGTTGTTTTCGACATGGACGGGCTGTTGGTCGACAGTGAAAGCATCTTTCGCGACGCCATGATGGCTGTCAGCGCTCGCCAGGGCCTCGACCTGCCCATGGATGTCTTTCTGCGTATGGTCGGCTTGCCTGGACCCAGCAGTCGGGACGTGGCTCTGACGCACTTTGGCGTGGCATTCGACCATGAACCCTGGATCGAGGCGGTGCGTCAGGAGGCTCATGCCCGGGTCGAAGTCGAATTGACCCTCAAGGCGGGGGTTCTGGAGCTGCTCGACGTTTTGAAAACCCGGGCCATCCCCACCGCTGTGTGCACGTCCTCCACCCGGCGCACCGTTGAGTTGCAATTGGGCCGCACCGATATCCTCCACCGGTTTGATGCGATCATCGCCGCCGGCGACTATCCGCGTGGCAAACCCAACCCCGACCCCTTCCTCGCCGCCGCCGAACGCCTGGACGTCCATCCCGCCAACTGCCTGGCTCTGGAAGACTCTCACAATGGCGTGCGCGCCGCCCACGCCGCCGGCATGATGACGATCATGGTGCCGGATCTGTTGCAGGCAACGGACGAGATGCACAGTCTCTGCCATGCCATCACCCAGACTCTACATGACGTAGTTGCCATGCTGGAGCTGCATATCTAATCGGCACTCCGATAGAAGGAAGCTCATGCCAGGGTCCACGCCAGAAGAACGAAGCGCCCTGAAGGCGCGATGCACCAGGTTCCTCTCGTTCGATCACAGTCGCTCGGCCGCTGACTGGGTGGCAGCGATGGCGGCATCGCCGCACTTGGGCCTTGAACTCGATCACTACAGCCAAGGTCCGGCGATCTCTCAGCTTGAGACCGCTGTTGCTGGCCTGTTAGGCAAGGAGGCGGCGGCCTGGTTTCCCAAAGGCATCACCGCTCAACAGTCAGCGCTGCTCGTCCATGCCGCTGAGACCGGCTCCAAGGTTGTTGCGATCCACCCCAAATCTCACCTGGCCGTCGACGAGGCGGGTGCCATCGAGCGGCTTGCAGGCCTGACTGCGGTACGGGTCGGCACAGCTCACAGGCATTTCGGGGTTGAAGACCTTGAAAAGCTTTCCGAACCCCTGGCGGCTGTGACAATTGAACTTCCGCTTCGCCGCGCGGGGTATCAGGCCATGGCATGGGATGAGCTGGAGGCGATCTGCACCTGGGCGCGACACAACAAGGTTAAGGTGCATCTGGACGGTGCGCGGCTATGGGAAGTCCAGCCGTGGTATGCTCGCCCTCTAGCGCAGATCGCCAGTCTGGCGGACACCGTGTACGTCTCGCTTTATAAGGGGCTGGGGGGCTTGAGCGGCTGTGTTCTGGCCGGGCCCGCAGCGACAATTGAGGCAACGAAACCTTGGCGGCTGCGCTTTGGCGGCGACCTGCCCGTTGCTTTCCCGCTGATCATCACGGCCCTCGATGGACTGCAAAACACACTTCCCCGCATGGCTGAATATCACCAGATGGCCTGCGCTCTGGCAGGCGAGATCGACAAGGTGCCGGGCCTGACAGTGTTTCCCAGCCCGCCGCAGTGCAACGCTTTCCAAGTGCATTTCCAGGCCTCTGCTGACGCTATGCAAGAGGCGGCTCTGCAAGTAGCAGCCGAGAGTGGACAGTGGCTCTTTGGCTGGTTCGGTCAGGGACTGTTGCCCAATTCATCCTTTGGCGAGATTACCGTCGGCGGGGCCAGTCTGGATTGGACGCCAGCACAGGCGGCTGCAGCGCTGCAGGATCTGCATCGCAAGGCCAAAGTGATTTCGCTCGGAGGCCAGGTTCCGGTCGCCGAGCCCCTTCGCGCCAAAGTCGGAAGCAGGGGCAAAGTCACGCGCCAATGACTCTGATCGTCGATGCCGTTTACAAGTCGTTTGGTCGCCACGTCGCCTTGGCCGGTGCCTCACTGAGCGTTGGTGATGGCGAATTCATCTCCATCCTGGGACCATCGGGCGGCGGCAAGACCACCTTGCTGCGGGTGCTTGCGGGATTGTCTCGGCCCGAAAGGGGTAGCGTCACGCTGGATGGTGTAGATTTTTTAGGGCTGAGCGCGGCGCGGCGACGGGTCGGCTTTGTCTTTCAGCACTATGCTTTGTTTCCACATATGACCGTGGCGCAGAACGTCGCCTTTGGTCTCCAGGTGCGACCTGTCACGTCTCGCCCGTCGCCCGCCGAAGTTCGAGATCGGGTCATGAGCTTGCTCAGCCTGACGCAGATTGCGGACCTCGCACTGCGATTCCCCGCGCAGCTTTCAGGTGGGCAGCGTCAGCGCGTAGCTGTCGCCAGGGCCTTGGCGGCGGAACCACGCCTGCTGCTGCTGGACGAGCCGTTCGGGGCACTGGACAGCAAGGTGCGGCGTGAATTGCGGCGCGAGCTTCGGCGCATCCACGATACCACCGGGGTGACCACGATCCTGGTGACGCACGATCAGGACGAAGCCCTGGCCTTAGGAGATCGGATTGCCCTGATGAACCAGGGCCGGATCGAACAGATCGGCACGGCAGAGGCGCTGGCCCAGGCACCGGCGTCTGCATTTGTGCACGAATTCCTTGGCAAGCCCGATCAGCCGACGTTGCGCCAATTGCTGTTCACCGCCGCGACGCCTGCCTGAGCGGCTGCGGCCTTATACCAGCCCACACAATGACTGCCCCGTGTTCGGCGGATTTTCCCGTAGCGACATCGCCCTCCGTCGGCGTATGGGAAGGGACAGACGGCCCCCGGGTCGCGCTTAGCGCGCGCCCGAGGACAGGCTCCGCCGTCAGGGTGGGGTACGGCGGCTATTTCGTCGCGTGAGAGAGCCCCACCCGTCTTCTCACTTCACTCGAAGCCTCCCTCCCCATAAAGGGGAGGGAGGGTCAGTCTTTGTCGGCGTTGGTCTCACGCCTCAAACTGGAAAATATCCTCGACGCCTGCGGTGAAGACACGGGCGATGCGGAAGGCGGCTTCCAGAGACGGCGCATAGTGTCCTCAAGTCGGATCGCCGCTGTCTCAACATTTGCAGTGTTCGCGTAAATTTGAACGCAAACCGCGCTAGAGCGCGATTCACAGCGTCGGAGTTCCGACCAAGACTGACCGTGCTCTAGGCATCCTCGCCTTGTCTTTGCCCGGGTGGGCCACTAAATCCTTTAGCAGACGCCTCCCGCGATTACCGCGTTGCGATGGACCCTTCATGAAACTGATCTCTTCTCTCGCCGCGCTAGCGATTTTTGCCTCGCTTGCCATCTCTCCGACCCAGGCGGCGGCCCCCGCCTGGCCTCAGGCAAAAAGCGATCTGCCGGCCGATCCGGATGTCCGTTTCGGCGTGCTGGCCAATGGCATGCGCTATGCGATCATGAAGAACGCCACGCCGGTCGGGCAGACGTCTTTGCGGCTGCGCATCGGCTCGGGCTCTCTGGAAGAGAGCGATGCCGATCAGGGACTGGCCCATGTCCTCGAACATATGGCCTTCAAGGGCTCGGCCAAGGTGCCGGCTGGCGAGATGATCAAGATCCTGCAGCGCAAGGGTCTGGCTTTTGGTCCCGATACCAATGCCCAGACCGGCTGGTCAGAGACCGTCTATATGCTCGACCTGCCGCACAGTGACGAGGACACGCTCGACACCGGTCTTATGCTGATGCGGGAAACCGCAGGTAATCTCACCTTGGACGCCAAGGCTCTGGCCAGCGAGCGCGGCGTGGTGCTGTCGGAAGAACGCCTGCGTGACACGCCCGCATACCGGGCCGAGGTGCAGCAGATCGACCTTTGGCTGACCGGTCAGTTGGCGGCGCGGCGTTTTCCCATCGGTCTTGTGGATGTCATCACCAAGGCTCCGATCAGCCAGGTGCGCGCTTTCTATGAAGCCAATTATCGACCCGAACGCGGTGTCCTGATCGCCGTGGGTGATTTCGATCCAGGGCAGATGGAAGCCAAGATCCGTGCAGGGTTCTCCGATTGGCACGGTGTAGGGCCGGCGACGCGGGAACCGGTTCTTGGCCAGCCGGTGAAACGCGGTGAGACCTTCAAGGTCATCGCTCTGCCAGGAGCCTCAACCCATGTCGCCATTACCTGGGAACGCCCCCACGATCCCACGCCTGACTCGATGGGTAAAGAACAGCGCGAGACGGTGGAAAATCTGGCGCTTTCCGTGCTCAACAGACGCATGAGCGTTCTGGCCCAGAGCCAGGCCCCGCCGTTCATGCGGGCCAGCGCTTCGTTCGATGACCTGTTTCGTTCCGCCAAGATTGCCGTGATCGACGCCGAATCCGCCCCCGAATCCTGGCCCGCCGCGCTGACCGCGACCCTGCAGGAAGTCCGCCGCCTCACCGCGTATGGCGTCACTCAGGCGGAACTGGATCGTGAAATCATCGAGTCCCGCGCCGCGTCACAGAACGCCCTGCGCGGCGCACCAACGCGGCCAACCCCGGCGCTAGCCGGCGGGCTGGTGCAGTCGGTGGACGAAGACGGCGTCTTTACGGCGCCGGTTGAGAACGCCCTGGTGTTTGAGGGTGCCGTAAAGGACCTGAAGGCCGAAACCGTCAACGCGGCTTTAGCGAAAATCTTTGCCGGCACCGGGCCCCTGGTCACGCTGACCACCCCGGTACCCCCGGCCAACGGGCAAGTGGCTCTGGCCGAGGTGTTTCACCAAGCCATGATCGGCGAGGTCAAAGCACGTAAAGATGCGACGCAAATGGCCTGGCCTTATGAGAGCTTTGGCCCGCCCGGCACGGTGGTCAGTCGCACGCCGGTGACTGACCTGGGCGTCGTCAATATCCGCTTCGCCAATGGCGTTGGTCTGAGCGTGAAGACGACAGACTATCGCAAAGATCAGGTGTTGGTGGGCGTGCGCGTCGGGCGCGGACGGTTGGACTTGAGCCGGACCGTACCCTCGACGAGCTGGGCACTAGGGGCCTTACTGCCGGGCGGTTTGGGAAAGATCGGCTATGAAGACATGCAGCGCACCCTGGCTGGGAAAATTCATGGCGAAAATTTTTCGTTGGGTAATGACGCGTTTGAGTTTTCCGCAGCGACCCGGCCCGCCGACCTGGCAACACAGCTTCAGGTCCTGACCGCCTATGTTGCGGATCCGGGCTATCGGCCCGAGGCCTTTGAGCGGACATGCAAGGCCTATCTGAGCGCCCTGCCGCAACTCGCGGCGACACCGGACGGGGTGCTGGAGCGTGATCTGCCAAGCCTGTTGGTCAGTGGAGATGCACGCTGGCAATTTCCAACTGCCACAGATCTGACAGGGGCCAGGCCCGACGATCTAAAGGCGCTTGTGCACACCCCTCTGGCCGACGGGGCGTTGGATGTGGTCGTCGTCGGGGATGTTTCCGTCGATCAGGCCATCCAACTGGTCGCCTCGACATTTGGTGCGCTGCCGCCGCGCCCCCTGGCGTTGGCGACCACCGCCGATGGTCCGCATTTCCCGGCACCAGACAAGACGCAGACGGTTCTGACCCACCTTGGCCGTGCCGATCAGGCTGAGGCCCTGGTGGCCTGGCCCTTCACCGATTTCTTTGCCGATATGCAAAAATCGCGAGCTGCCAAGCTGTTGGCAGCGGTACTGGAGAACCGGCTGATCGACGAGGTCCGCATCGCCCAAGGTGCCACCTATAGCCCTGATGCTCGGGCCGAACCCTCACAAACGTTCGCCGGCTATGGGTATTTCCTGGTCGAGGTAGAAATTCCGCCCGAAAAGATCCCCGGGTTTTTCACCACGGTGAACACCATTGTTGCTGATATCCGCGAAAAGGGGGTTTCAGCCGATGAACTGACCCGGGCCAAGGCCCCCAGGATCGCCGGCCTGAAACGGGCCCAACTGACCAACGAATACTGGTTGGCCGACCTGGGCGGAGCCTTTGAGGACCCCCGTCGCCTGGACCTGATCCGCACCACCGTCGATGGCTACGATAAGGTCACGGCAGCCGACGTTCAGGCCGCCGCCAAGACCTGGATGACCGAAGATCGTGCCTGGCGCCTGGTGGTTCGCGCCAAAGCGCCGGCGACCAAATGAGCGAACCTCGTGTTCCCGACCGCGACCGGGTTCTGGCCGCCCTGAACCGCATTCGGGATCCCAGATCCGGCCAGGGCCTTGCCGATGCCGGGCGGGTGCAAGCCTTGACCCTGGGCCCTGATCGCGCCGGCTTCGTCATGGAAGTCGCGCCCGACGAAGTGGCCATGTACGGCTCCGTGCGCGATGCCGCCGAGCGGGCCCTGCGCGACGTTACGGGTGCCAGCAAAGCCCAGGTCGTCTTGACCGCCGCCTCCGCGCCCTTGCAGGCCAGCGTCACCCAGGTGCGCCGCAGTGCCAGTGTCCCCGCCGACCCGCGCGCCGATACCTCGCGCATGCCGGCACCAAAAAAACTTGACCATGTAAAGCGGGTGATCGCTGTGGCCAGCGGTAAGGGCGGTGTCGGCAAATCCACCGTGTCGGTCAACCTGGCCTGCGCCTTTGCCGCTCTTGGGTTGAAGGTCGGGCTGTTGGACGCCGATGTCTATGGGCCCTCGGCACCCCGGATGCTGGGCATCAGCGAAAAGCCAGAGTTCGTCGACGAAAAGCTGGTGCCGCTTGAGGCCTGGGGTCTGAAGATCATGTCGATCGGTTTCATTGTCGATGAGGGTAAGGCGATGATCTGGCGCGGCCCCATGGTTTCGTCTGCCATGCGCCAGATGATCCGCGATGTCCGCTGGGGCACAGACGCGGACCCGCTGGATATCCTGGTGGTCGATCTGCCCCCAGGCACAGGGGATATTCACCTGACCCTGGTGCAGAACCTGCTCATCGACGGCGTGATCATCGTCTCAACGCCGCAAGAAATCGCCCTCATCGATGCCCGACGCGCCAGCGCCATGTTCTCGATGATGAACCCGCCCGTGTCGATCCTGGGCGTGGTGGAAAACATGGCCTATTTCCCCGACCCGGCGACTGGCGCCCCGATACCGATATTTGGTCAGGGCGGGGCACGGCTTGAGGCCGAGAGGCTGGGCGTGCCGTTTCTGGGCGAAATCCCGATTGATGTGGCGCTGCGGCAAGGTGCCGACGACGGTAGGCCCGTCGTGGCGACGGACCCCGGCTGCGCTGTCAGTCAGGCTTTCCTGGCGGCGGCGAGGGCGCTGCTTTAGCTTCAAGACGGTATACCAAGCCGCTTAGAGATTGACCCGTCCGATATCGATTGGCCTGTAGCGCCGTCGCCCTCGCCGGCATCTTTCCTGCAACCGTTTCAGGTCGTTGTCGGGCGAGAGCCGGCGAGGGCACCGGCGGTACGGGGCGTAGTTGAACGAGAGGAGTCACTATCAACGTTGGCTGGTATAACTCACTCAGAAAAATTAAGCTGTCACAGCAATTTAAACTTCTAGCCAGAATTCAAGGCTGTGGTATGTTTCAGGCATGAGCGCACTCACCAAGAAGGTCAGATTGATGGGCGTCACGATGCCCGCCATCGAGGCAGATGAGCTCTCCCGCGACCAGGTTGATGCGTTCATTGCGCGAAATCGCGATGCCCTCAATGACTCATTCAACGAGTCGGTCGCCGAACTTGATCAGGGTATTTTTTCAACCCGAACCATCGCCGACGTGATCGCCGATGGCCACAAGCGTCATGGTATTAGGGATTAGGCGTCGCCTGCTTCCATTATGCCGCTACCCAAGGTTGCCTTTTCCAAACGCGCCAACAGGGATTTGGACGCGCTGTACGAATGGATTGTCGCCGACAGCGGGGTCCCTCGCGCCGACGCAGTGATGCTGCGCATCGATCAAATATTGGAACTCATAGCCGGGATGCCGGGTATGGGACGGGTTCGCTCAGTATTCGACGTCACACCCCAGAGCTACGCGGTCTGGCCATGGACGATCTTTTACCGAGCCAATCCCAAGGGCGGCGGGATACAGGTTTTGCGTATCCTCGACGGTCGCAGAAACATCCCGCGCAATCTCGCCCCAAGGCGATAACCCAATCAAACCACCCGCCAATTCGGAATTGGTCGAGAAAGGCGTCAGAGTCATTAAAACCGTAACACCGGCGCAATTCTTTGCGCTCGGCCGAATTAGTCACTCTGACCCCTTTCCACTCGACCCCTTTCCACTCGGCAGAATTAATCACTCTGACCCCTTTCTCTACCCGACCCCTTTCTCTACCCCTTTCTCTCTTTCTTGCTCTCGTAACTTGACGTTATATGCATGATGGAACGTCGCGAATCGGGTGGCTTGCTTGCCAATGGTATCGACCCCACGCAGACGTTCGCAGCGACTCTGCAGAGCGCGTCTGTGGTCGCTTAGTTCAGCCACCTACCGAGCAACGACTACAAATGCTATTCAACCCCCGTAGGCGTGAACTGGTCGGAATGCCGATCAGCATTTAATCGGAGGGCGACAAAGGGTGGCCAGCACAAACAAACCCCATTCGACCAAGCAAGTGGAGGATCGACTAGCTGGAGACGAGGATTGGACGATCGTCGCTGGGCGACTCACTCGCCCAACGGGCGCACCTCGAAAGACGCAGTCACTGTTCAAATTTGTTGGAGAGAAAATACCGTATAAATTTCTTGGCAAAGTGAAAGCGAAACTTGTCAAAGAAAACATATCAATTAATGGCGTCTACATAGCTCACGACTCAATGGGATATC
Organism: Caulobacteraceae bacterium; assembly: GCA_043742825.1. Lineage (GTDB taxonomy): Bacteria > Pseudomonadota > Alphaproteobacteria > Caulobacterales > Caulobacteraceae > Acaudatibacter. The sequence goes on from JAYTXQ010000033.1 coordinate 10,011, forward strand.
CGAGATACATTGGCCGCGGAAGTATATTTACACGCCTTACCGCACGAAAGAAAGCGCAACGACACGAAATTGTTTACTTCTCATTCTTCGTAGTCGACGAAAAAATTCATGAGCGTGAGATAGAGACCATAATGATCCGAGCTGCAGGTCCGCTTTTGGACTTTAATAGTAAGAAGAAGAGAACAGATATTCATGCTGGAGATGCTCGTGATTTTGAGCCTGGCACCGGATTCGTGGAACGCCAGTACAAGAAGGGAAAGAAACCAAAGACGCCTGTGTCAAAAGGAAAGCTGGCGGCTTAGACGCGAACCTCGAATTGACTGGCTATGCAATTCGCCGACCGCTCACACCTCCCATGTCGGAAGGTCGGTTCCTGGGCGGCACGGTCGCGCCGCGGC
>JAYTXQ010000034.1:0-16387 GCA_043742825.1 Caulobacteraceae bacterium
CCACAGGTGTCTGCGACGACCAAACGCCAAGCGCTTAGCGTTGCCGCCGAAATCGCGGCCCGCGCCAACCATTTGAAAGCGGGTAAGGTCCTTGAGGCCTTAATGGAACGCGAAGCCCAGGGCGGGACAGGAGTCGGTCGCGGCGTTGCCATACCCCATTGCCAGATCCCCGGTCTGACCGATGTGCGCGGCGTGTTCCTGCGCCTGGAATCACCGATCGATTTTGAATCTATAGACGAACAACCGGTCGATTTGATCTTCGCGCTATTCGCCCCCCCCAACCGCGGCTCTGAACACCTGCGGGCGCTGGCATGCGTCTCGCGGCTGATGCGTCAACCGGCATTGCGCCAACAACTTCGTTCTGCGGGCAGCCCTGATGCTCTACGGGCCTTACTAGCCCGCGACGCGCGCCCCAACGCAGCCTGACGTTCGCCCACAATGCCCGCGTCCCTGCGCCAGACATTTCGAGCCATGGCCCACAACAATGCCTGGGCGAATCACCGATTTATCAATGCCTGCCACGCCCTGACGGCGGCGCAGTTCTCGGCCCCTAGGACGGGATTTTTTGGATCTATCGCCGCAACCCTCAACCACAACCTGACGGTCGATCTCTTTTATGTGGATGCTCTTGAGGGTGGGACGTTGGGCCCGGCGGCCTGGGCGATAGACCTGCCCTTTCCTGACATCGCGGATTTGAGCCGCGAACAGGGTGTCGTTGATCGGCGTTTAGTCGCGTTCTGCGATCAGGCCGACTTCAACAGCCGGATCCAGGTGCACCGCGGAACCCATCTTCAAACCGAACGTGCCGACCGCCTGCTGCTGCACCTGTTTGAGCATCAGATCCATCACCGCGGCCAGGCCCACGCTATGCTGAGCGGCACGAGCATCATTCCTCCACAACTGGACGAATTCTTTTCACACGGCGAAGCCCCGCTACGCGCCGCCGAGTTCGCAGGTCTGGGCTGGACCGAGGCAGCGATCTGGGAAGACTGATCCGCCGGGGTTAATTCACCAGAACCGGGGCCAGTTCGTTGGCGAGTGCTACCGCCATGGCAGAGTTCTGATCACCCATCACGGCCAGACGCGCACCGTCGGCACCGTGTACGGCATAGAGGATTTGCTCTGGCCGAAGATCCAGGCCGCGAATTTGTTCGACTGGCGTGCTGGCGATGATTTCAGCCGCCCGGATCGGGCGGACATAGACCAGGCTTGGGGCGCCCAGAATCGCGAATGCTTCGGCTGAGAGGTCTGAGGTTAACATCTAAAGGCTCCTTCAAGCAGCGTTGATCGGGATGTTGCGAACGGTGCGCGTAGCGAACGGACGGCTCAGATCGATATGCAAAAGGCCGTCACTTAAGCGAGCAGCGTCGACGTTCATACCGTCAGCCAGGACAAAAACACGGACAAATCCACGCGCCCCGATGCCGCGATGCAAGAAATTGCGCTCGCTATCGGGTAGACGATCATCACCGCGTTTACCGATGACTGACAGATGGTTTGCCTCAACGGAAACCGAGAGTTGCCCCATCGAGAAGCCTGCCACGCCCAGAATGATGCACAGCGCCCCCTCGCCCAAATCTTCGACATTGAACGGCGGGTAGCTCTCGCCAACCGCTTTAGCGGCTCGGTCGATCAGCTCACGCATCGGCTCGAAACCGAGCAGAAACGGGCTATCCAAAATCAACTGGCGGTTCATGGTCTCGGTCCTGAGCGTAGCGACCCTAAAGCCGACCGTCCCAAAATCTGGCAACGGGTAGCCGGAGTTGACTGGATGTGGGGATGATCCCGCCTGAGTGCAAGTTGACCGGAAACTGAAGTCAGCCGCCCAGACGCCAGCCCACAGCCTTGGCGTAGTCGGCGAAGAAAGCAGCATCGTAGGCGTCCACAGGGGCTGCACGCACCCGGCGGTCTAGCTCGTGGGCATCGTCACCGACAAGAATCCGCCATCTCTCATGACGCACTCCATCCAAAATGATCGTCGCTGCAGCGGCGGCGCTTGTGGGAGCTTCTTCGAGGAACCGGCGTGCCTGATCCTGGATCATCACCTCGATCTGGGCGTCGGTAAGGACCTCTGTGTCGATCCCTGCCGCCGCCATCCTCGTCCGCGCCTGGGCGATGGCACCGGCGGAAATCTGATACGACTCTTCGCCGGTCAGCACCATGCGCGAATTGCTTACGATCGAGGTGCCGATGTGCCCCGGCATGACCAGTGAGACTTTGATATGCGGAGCATTCAGCGCCAGATCAGTGATCAGAGCTTCGGAAAAGCCTTTGACGGCGAATTTCGCCGCGGAATAAGCGGTATGCGGGATACCCGGTCCCAGTGATGCCCAAAAACCGTTGACGCTGCTAGTATTGACAATATGGCCCTCACTGGCGGCCATCAGCATCGGCATAAATGCCCGGGTGCAATTATAAACCCCGCCCCAGCAGACGCCGAAGGTCTTTTCCCACTCCGCGCGCCCACCGCCAACGAAACTGCCGCCGCCGCCAATACCGGCGTTGTTGAACAGCAGGTTGATCCTGTCGGTTTCCTGCAACTGACCGACCTCCGTGGCAAATCGTAGCACCGCTGCTTCATCGGAGACATCGGCCAGATGCGCTGTGACGCGAACGCCCTGCTGCGCGCCAGCTTCGCAAAGGGCCTTGGTCTGAGCCATGTTGGTGGCCGAGACATCGCACATGGCGACGCTGCACCCCTCAGCTGCCAACTGCAGCGCCAGTTCGCGACCCATGCCGGTTCCACCGCCCGTGATCACTGCTAGCTTACCGGTGAAATCTTTCATCGACACGTCCTCTTTTTTGTTCAGGGCAGAACCGTAACAGGGCAAATCTGCCACACAAGGCTTTCAGAAGCGTCGGGCACCATCCGCGTATCTTGACGACGTTTGCGGAAGGGGCAACACCTCACAGTCTCAAAGAAGCCTCAGGGACTATCGTCATGACTTCATGTGTGCCGCGCGCCCGCCCACTCGGCATGGCGGCCCTCCTGGCCTCAAGCATTCTTGCAGGCTCGCCGGCCTTGGCAGCCGAAGCGGTGGCATCCTCTGGTGCGACCGATGTCAGCGAGGTCATCGTCACGGCGCAGAAGCGCGAGGAAAACATCCAGAAGGTGCCGATGAGCATCCAGGCTCTGGACAACAAAACCTTGACCAAGCTGAACGTGAACAATTTTCAGGATTACGCGAAATTCCTGCCCAGTGTCGCCTTTCAGACGTTCGCTCCGAACCAGACGACAATCTATATGCGCGGCGTCGCCGACGGCGGCAACGCCAACCATTCAGGCCCGCAGCCAAGCGTCGGTGCCTACCTGGACGAACAGCCGATCACGACCGTCGGCGGCACCCTGGACATCCACGTCTTCGACATCGCCCGGGTCGAAGTTCTGCCTGGGCCTCAGGGCACTCTCTACGGTGCCAGTTCAGAATCCGGCACCTTGCGGATCATCACCAACAAGCCGTCCACCTCCGGCTTTAGCGCCGGGTACAGCCTGGAGGGCAATACCGTCGCCCATGGCGGCCAGGGCTATGTAGCGGAAGGCTTCGTCAATATCCCATTGGCGTCCAACGTAGCCGTCCGCTTGGTTGCCTTCGACGAACAGGACGCGGGCTACATCGACAATGTTCCGGGGACACGGCCTTTTTTCACTTCTGGAGCGACGCTCGACAACAACGCATTCGTGCAGAACCACTTCAATAAGGTCCAAGCCTACGGCGGCCGCGCCGCCCTGAAATTCGACCTGAACGACAGTTGGACGATCATGCCCACCATCGTTGCGCAAGATCTGCGGGCACCAGGGGTCTTCGGCTTCGAACCGTCGGTTGGCGACCTGAAGGTACAACGCTTCGCACCCGATAGCGACCATGACCGCTGGGTACAGGCGGCGCTGAACATCACGGGCAAGATCGGCCGCTTCAGCGTCAATTACTCAGGGGGCTACTTCAATCGCAAGGTTGATTCCCTGTCCGACTATACTGACTATTCGGTGGCCTACGACGCAGCACCCGGCCATTCAGGTGCCTATTGGGTAGACTCTACGGGCGCACCTCTGGCCAAACCTCAACAGGAAATCATCGGTCGAGACAGGTTTGAAAAGGGCAGTAACGAGTTACGTATTGCCTCACCCGCGAGCGACCGTTTGCGCATCATCGCAGGCTTGTTTCAGGAACGTCAGACTCACTGGATCATCCAGGATTATCAGATTCAGGGTTTCGGCACCCAGGTCGCAGTGACCGGCTGGCCCAACACCATCTGGCTGACCGACCAGAACCGCATCGACCGCGATGAAGCGGTTTTTGCCGAGGCCAGTTTCGATATCACCCCGAAACTGACGATCACCGGTGGCGTTCGCGGCTATCACTATAAAAACTCCCTGGTCGGCTTTTTTGGCTACAGCGCTGGCTTCAGTTCCCACACCGGGGAGTCCCAATGTACGAACTTCCCCGGTCAGACCTTTCGCAACGCCCCATGTGTTGATCTTAGTTCCGTACAGTCGGGTAGCGGCGAAACGCATAAGGTCAATCTGACGTATAAATTCGACGACGATAAACTGATCTATTTCACCTATTCGACGGGCTACCGACCTGGCGGCGTCAATCGCCGGAACATCTATCCTAATTATCAGGCCGATCACCTCGCCAACTATGAGATTGGCGTGAAAACTACCTGGTTGGACCACACATTGCACATCAATGGCGCGATCTATGATGAGGAATGGAACAAATTCCAATTTTCCTTCCTGGGCCTGAACAGCTTCACGATCGTCGAAAATGCACCTAAGGCGCGTATCCGGGGCATCGAATCGAGTTTTGACTGGCGCGCGAGCCCACAATTCACGCTCTCAGGTAACGCCGCCTACAATCACGCCGAACTTGCCGCCAATTTCTGCGGTTTCGATCCGGTCACGCAGCAGGTCATTCCCACATGCGCCGACAGCGCGGCTCTGGCACTGCACGGCCAGCAGCTCCCCTACACCCCCCGATTCAAAGGCAATCTGACAGCGCGCTACACTGTCACATTAGGCGAATGGAAAGCCCACGCTCAAGGCTCTCTGCTCTATCAGACGATGAATTTCGCCGCCCTTCGCACCGCTGATATTCAATCGCTCGGCAACATGCCCGGCTATGCGACGGCGGATTTTTCGGTTGGAGTCGAGCGAAAAAACCTGACGGTCGAACTGTTCATCAAGAACGCCTTCGACACCCGTGGCCAGCAAAACCGCTACACGCCATGTACAATCGCCGTATGCGCCGCCAGCTATCCCGGTGTCCCCAGCGCGGTCTATGTTGTGCCCATCCAGCCCCTGACTATCGGAATCAAGTTGGGTCAGAGCTTCTAGCTCGGGTCGCGATGGCGGACAGCACGCGCGAACCCACCGGCTCCATCGGCGTTGCGCTGGACCACGCCGTCACGCTGCTGACTGATCGACCAGCCCAGGCGGAGACACAAGCGCTTGAGATCCTGAAAGCCGCTCCAGGCGATCCCCGCGCCCGGCTGATTCTGGGCATGGCGAAAGCGCGCCAAGGCGACTTTGCAGGAGCGCACGCGGTCCTGGACGTTCTGGCGGCGCAACAGCCGCGATCGGCGCAAACTCATTGTGAGCTTGGCCAGGTGCTCGCCGGCCTGGGTCGAAACGACGCGGCACTGGCGGCGTTACGCCATGGTGTCAAACTCAAACGAGACCTTCCAGGTGCCTGGCGCACCATTGGTGACATCCTGACCGCGAAGGGTGATTCCGCCGAGGCGGAGCAGGCATACGCGGAAAATATTCGCGCCTCGGTTACCGATCCCCGCCTGATGGCTGCTGCGGACGCCTTGTGTGATGATCGCCTGGCCGTGGCCGAACGGCTGTTGCGAGACCACCTGAAAGCCCACCCGACGGATGCCGCAGCGATGCGCATGCTGGCCGAAGCTGGAACCCGGCTGGGACGCTATGGCGATGCAGAAACCCTGTTGCTTCGGTGCCTGGAAGTCGCCCCCGGATTTGTCGGCGCGCGCTACAACCTAGCCATCGTTCTGTATCGCCAACAAAAAGCGGCGCAGGCCCTGTCGCACCTGAACATATTGCTTGCCGACGACCCCGCCGAGCCCAGCTATCTCAACCTGCGCGCCGCCTGCCTGGGTCTGGTCGGGGACTATGATGAGGCGATTGGTATCTTCAGGGACCTCCTCGCTCAGCATCCCGAGCAACCGAAAATCTGGCAGAGCCTGGGTCACGCCTTGCGCACGGCCGGACATCGAGACGAAGCCGTCGCCGCTTACGGGAAATCTCTGGAACTGGCCCCTGGCTGTGGTGAAACCTATTGGAGCCTGGCCAACCTCAAGACCCAGCCGTTCACCGCGCAACAACAACAGGCGATGCACCAACAGCTCGCGCGACCGAACCTTAGCGATGATGACCGGCTACATCTGCATTTTGCCTTGGGCAAGGGGCTCGAAGACCAAGGCCAATTTTCCCGATCGTTTCAGCACTACGCCCAAGGGGCCAAGATACGGCGTGGCGAATTGCCCTATGTGACTGCAGACACCCACGCCCAGGGCGAACGGACAGCGGGGCTGTTCACGCCCGAATTTTTGAAGATGCGAAAGGGCTGCGGCTCGTCCGCACCCGACCCGATCTTCATTATCGGCCTGCCGCGGTCCGGCTCGACGCTGGTCGAACAGATTCTGGCAAGCCACTCGTGCGTCGAAGGCACAATGGAGCTTCCCGACATTGCCGCTCTGGCCAGAGAGATCGGGCGGCCTAGCCCGCAGATCGAAGGTCCCAGATACCCTGAGGCGATTGCGGACCTGGATGCCCAAGCCCTACGCGAGCTAGGCGAAGCTTTCCTTGAACACACCCGCATTCATCGCAAATTGGGACGGCCTTTTTTCATCGACAAGATGCCCAATAACTTCTGGCACGTCGGCCTGATCCACCTGATCCTGCCAGAGGCCAAGATCATCGACGCGAGGCGCCACCCCATGGCGGCCTGCTTTTCCGCCTTCAAACAGCACTTCGCCAGGGGTCAGGGATTTTCTTATGACCTCGTCGATCTTGGCCACTATTACCGCGATTATGTGGGCCTGATGGGCCATTTCGACCAGGTGCTACCGGGCAAAATTCATCGGGTGATCTATGAGCGTATGGTCACAGATACCGAAGGCGAGGTACGCCTGCTGCTCGACTATTGCGGCCTGGCCTTCGAGCCGGCCTGCCTGACCTTCTACGAAAACGCCCGCGCTGTGCGCACCGCCAGTTCTGAACAGGTTCGGCAGCCGATCTTCCGCGACGCGCTGGAACAATGGCGAAACTATCAGCTTTGGTTGGAGCCTCTGGCGGAGGCTCTTGGGCCAGCCCTGGTGGATTGGCGTTAAGCGCGCCGCGCTCGCCATGAGTCAGCCGTCTGGCCCCAGACATCGATCTGGCCGTCTTCAATAGGGGCCGGCAAGGTTGCCTGGCGAAGGAAGGTTGACCCCAGTTTTCGCGCCACCGCCTGAGAGGCAACGTTGCCCTCATCAATGCAATGAATGATCTCGGTCCAGCCCAGTTCATCCACCACCCAGTCCATGGCCGTAGCCGCAGCCTCGGTGCCATAACCCCGGCCCCACGCTTCACGCGCTATGCCCCAACCCACTTCGGTCCCTGGCCAACCTTCAGGACGCAGCGGCCCAACGCGACCGACCCAGTGTCCCGAGGCTTTTTCGATCACCGAAAACATGGAAAATCCCTGAATGACCCAGCCGCCCGCCGTGCCGGTCAGACCGCGCCAGGAGACGGTGCGAAGTTGCACGCCGCCCAGAAACCGCATGGTCTCCTCATCAGCGGAAAATGCCGCCCAGTCATCGAAATCCTCCCGTGCCGGCGGCCGCAGGATCAGACGCGGGGTTTCAAGGGTCGGGCCGATTTTGATCATGAAGGCCTCAGGCCAGACTAGGCTCGATACCTTTGCAGGCTTCGATCAAGCCCTTAACCGAGGCGACGGACTTGGCGAACATGCCTTTTTCATTGTCATCCAGAGGGAACTCAAGAACACGTTCGGCGCCAGCAGCCCCAATCACGGTTGGCGCACCGACATAGATGCCGCTTACGCCATATTGACCGCTCAGATGTGCCGCGCACGGCAAAACGCGCTTCTGGTCAAAGAGATATGACTTGGCCATGGCAATGGCGCTCTCGGCCGGCGCGTAAAAGGCCGAGCCAGTTTTCAGCAGGGCAACGATTTCGCCGCCCCCGCTGCGGGTGCGTTGAATGATCGCATCGACTTCGTCCTGGCTGATCAGGCCCTGGCGGACAAGTTCGGGCAGCGGCAAGCCGCCGACGGTGGAATGGCGGGCCATAGGCACCATATCATCGCCGTGCCCGCCCAAGGTCCAGGCATGGATATCCTGAACCGAGACGCCCAGGCCTTCGGCCAGGAAGAAGCGGAAACGTGCCGAGTCCAGCACCCCGGCCATGCCGATCACCATGTTGTGTGGCAAGCCAGAAAACTCGCGCAGAGCCCAGACCATGGCATCCAGTGGGTTGGTGATGCAGATGACGAAGGCGTTCGGCGCATGCGTCTTGATCCCCTCGCCCACCGCTTTCATCACTTTAAGGTTTATGCCCAACAGATCATCTCGGCTCATCCCCGCCTTGCGCGGCACGCCGGCGGTGACAATACAGACATCCGCGCCAGCCAGATCGGCATAGTCGCTTGTGCCCTTTAGCCGTGAATCCTTGCCGAAGACCGGCGTCGCTTCGTTCAGGTCCAGAGCCTTGCCCTGCGGTATCCCGTCGACGATATCGAACAGGACGACGTCGCCCAGCGCCTCGCGCGAAGCGATATGGGCCAGGGTTCCGCCGATCATTCCGGCACCGATGAGAGCGATTTTTGCGCGAGCCATGGGCAGGGGTCTCCAGGGGTTGGGAATGATCGGGAAATGTGGCGCGGTCTAGACTGCGAAAGTCCGGCTCGCAAGTGCGATCAGGACTCAGCCTGGCGCAAAATCACACGGGTGGCCCTGCTCCGCCCATTGAGGCGGCCGACCCAACCCATTCCGACATGCCATTTCAAGAGGATCGACACTGGGCCGGCTCCCAGGCCAGCGGACGGGTCGGGGGTCAGTCTTATGCTCAGGATCCCGTTGTGCACCACGATGGCGTCAACCGGCGCAGGTTTCCGCTCGCCACCGATGCCGCTCCAGGCCGCTTGCAACCGCTGTCCCCCCGTATCGACAATTCTTAGTCTGAACAGGATCATGCCGTGGCGATCGCGCAGACTCCAGGTGCCATCAAGCGGTCCCTGCAGAGCCTGTGCGGCTAGGGCGGACGCACGGATTCGCAACCCTAAATCGGTCGGTTCGCTGCCCGCGCAGGCGGCAAACACGATCAAAGCCGCTAACAGCACAATCAGGCCCGGCCAGCCGAAATCGCTGCGTCCACCTGCACCAGTTTTTCCGCCTGGCTCAGATGCAGCCGTTCAGCCAATCTCCCCTCGACGCGTAAAGCCCCTTTGCCGAGATTGTCCGGATCACTGAAGGCGGCGATCACGGCCCGCGCCCAGGTGACCTCTTCAGGCAGAGGTGAAAAGGCGCGATTGCAGATTCCCAGGTGACTGGGATGAATCAGGCTCTTGCCGTCAAAACCGAACTCAACACCCTGACGGCACACTACCTCAAGAAGATCCAGGTCATCGATCTCATTGTGCACACCATCCAGGATGGCGAGGCCCTGCATCCGTGCGGCCATCACACTTAGCGACAGGGCGGCGTGAAACGGTATGCGCTCACGGGTCTGACGCGCGCCCATCTCTTTGGCCAGATCATTGATCCCCATGACGAAGGCGGCCAACCGCGTTTCGTTCGCCGCTGCTGCGATAGCGTCCAATCCGAACACCGCCTTCGGGGTCTCGATCATGGCCCAAAGCGCGGTATGAGCAGGCGCTCCGGCCAAGCCCAAATCATATTCTATGATATCCGCTGCGCTACGCACCTTTGGCACCAACACGGCGTCTGGCCCGGCATTGGCGACTGCGGCCAGGTCCGCTCTGCCCCAGGGGGTTTCCAGACCATTCACCCGAATAACAACCTCCCGTCCGCCAAAACCTCCCACCGCCAAGGCTGCCACAGCCGCGTTGCGCGCCGCCTCTTTCATTTCAGGCAGGACGGCGTCTTCCAGATCCAGGATCACAACGTCACATTCAAGGCTGCGGGCCTTTTCCACCGCGCGGGTATTGGACGCGGGCATATAGAGCGCACTACGGCGAGGACGGGGATCGGGAATCATTGATTAAGCTCCGTGACGGCAGCCCGCTTTTGGGCCATAAGATCGCGGTCATGACCATCCGATACGAAGCCGGCGCGCGCAATGTCTTGGGCACAGAACTGCGCCCCTGTTCCCTTGAGCCTCTGACAGGGTTCTACCGCAATGGCTGTTGTGAGACAGGCCCAGAGGACGTGGGCCAGCATACCGTCTGCGCGGTCATGACCACAGAATTTTTGCGCTTCTCCATGGCCGCAGGTAATGATCTATCGACCTCCAGACCAGAATTTGGCTTCGAGGGCCTGCGCGCTGGCGATCGCTGGTGCCTCTGCGCACCGCGGTGGAAAGAAGCCCTCGACGCCGGTGCCGCCCCCCAGGTCGTTCTCGAAGCGACGCATGAGGAGGTGTTGGCCATCACGACGCTAGATGTGCTGCGGGAGTTTGCGGTGAAGGTTTAAGCAAGTCGGATCCATCGACCTCAAGTCCCCGCTGCCAGCCGGTAACTACGCTCCAGCCGATAGGACGATCCACCATGTCCCGACCAACTTGAATAGAGGCCAAAGCTATCCAGGCAAAACGGCGGGGATTTGAGCAGGTTGTGGGTCTGGATCCATGCAGCGACGCTGGCGGGATCAGCGCGATGTAGATAGGCAAGCGTGATGTGCGGTTTCCAGGCGCGGGGTTGCGCCTTTAGTCCCGCCCGGCGCGCCGCCCGCTCGCAGGCACTGCTCAGGCGCGATAGTGGGGCGCTGATTTCGACGCCGGCCCATACAGCATGAATATCCTGGCCTTCGCCGAAAGCCCCGACTGCGGATATCTGCATATCCAACGGCTCGCCGCGGATGACGCAGAGCGCGGCGTCCAGGTCCTCGGCCCGCGCCTCATCGATTTCACCAAAAAAGCGAAGTGTGACATGCAGGCTCTCAGCTTTGCGCCAGGACGCGCCTAGAAGGCCTGTCTGATGTCGCGCCAAGCCAGCGGCAATATCGCCGGGCACGGCCAAAGCGGCGAACAGCCTGATCACCTCACCTCTCCTCAGCCCCCATGGGCCAGAGTGCTATTTCAACGCCAGAGGATTGACTGGAGAGCCAAAACCATTGGTCACCGCCAGCGGCGGTGCCGAAAGCAGAAAGGTGTAGCGGCCGTCCTCGGCGCAGTCGGCGGCGAGGGCTTCGAGATTGAACATCTCGCCGAGCGGACATCCCATGTCGCGTAGACACAGCATGTGAAAAGCGAGGGGAACGGCTGAGCCCATCCCCTGAGGCGACAGGACTTCCACCGCCATGTTGTCCGAGCAGACGGCCGACAGGGATTTGTCGTGTACCCATTCGGCGCAGTGATGGCTGACCCCAGGCTGCATCCCCATAAATCCGGCGCGGTCCTGATGTTGCGTGAACAGCTGGATATGTCCTGTGCGGATAAGGACGATGTCGCCGGTGACAATCGTTACCCCCTGGGCAGCGCAGGCAGCGTTGAGATCGTCAACACTGATGGCATAGTCAATGGGCAGGCGCCCAACTCCCTTGAAACGGGCCATATCGATCAGCACGCCGCGCGACATGATGCCGGGCGTGGCCAGATGCTCAATCCCCATCTTCGCCGCACCTTTTTCGGTCAGGCATTCGCGGGCATTGCAGCCGTTATAGAGTTGTCCGTCATAATGAACGTGACCCAGAGCGTCCCATTGAGTGGCCGCTTGCAAAGGCATGTGCACCACATCGTCAGAATAGACGACATTCGGATAGGCGGGGTTCAGAGGTGTAAAAAGATCGGTGACATAGAGCTTAGGATTAAAGCGCCCGCCTCCCCCAGGCTGCGGCCCGTCCTTATCGAAATTCAGGCCCAGATTGAACAACTTGCCCGACTGCACCGTGGCCGCTGCGGCCTTCAAGGTTTCGGGGCCGATATGGTTGAGCGTGCCCCGCTGGTCGTCAGGTCCCCACCGGCCCCAGTTGCGCAGGGCCTCGGCGAGGTTATCGAAATTCTCAGGCTTCATTGATTCTACTCCCTAAAGCCGGGCGAAATTGGCCATGTCGCTCGCCGTATCGCGGCTGATTTCCGGACAGACGCCTGGGAAAATTTCCGTGCCGTGGACTGTGCCCATGACTTGGCGGCAGCGCGCCGGCACACCTGCGCGCAGCAACAGGCGATAGAAATTCGCTCCCTCGTCGCGCAGAGGATCGCACTCATTGATGCTGATCACCACAGGGGGCAGACCCCAGACGTCCTCTTCGTTGGCGAAACCGGGCCAGGCGAGCGGGTTCCTGGCATTGAAAGCTTCAATCCCATAGCCCATCGCTCCGCGATTGTTGTGCAGGTCGAGCAGTATTCCGTTGTTCTCCTCAGACGACGGGTTCTGCGCCAGGGGCCACTGGCCGGCGATATAGGGGCACAGGGCATAGAGGCCTTTGACCAGGCCAATGTCGCCGTCTTGCTTCAGCTTCAGGCCCGTCGCCAAGGTCAGGTTACCCCCCCCACTTTCGCCACCAATGATGATCCTTGCTGGGTCAATGCCAAGTTCGACAGCATGGGCGTGAACCCATTTGAGGCCGGCGACGCAATCGTTCAGGCCCGCTGGAAATGGTGCCACTTCTGGCGCGGAAGACGCCCGCAGGCAGTTGCGGAAATCAACCATGGCGACGGCAACCCCTTGGGCAGCGATGATCCGGCCCCAGGCGCGGTAATTGCCGTCGTAACAGGACATCACAGCCATGCCGCCGCCATGGATATAATAGACGCATGCGACCTGCTCGTCGGTATCGGGCCGAATGAACTGGATATTGATACTATTGCCATCCGGCTTTGAGATGAATTGTACCGTTCGCGTCGTCAGGCCTGCCGATGACGCGACCTCTTCGGTGTCCACCGCGTCCATCATAGTCTTGATCGCTGAGTTCACAGCATTGCCAGCGTCACTGTTTTCCGCAGCAAGCATAGCCTCACGGCTGGTCATATCGCCCGAAGCGGTGAAGCTCAGGGTGCCGAACATGGCCTTAATGCGCGGGTCAATACGGGGATCGTCGACAAGTTTCGAGGCCATGGGGATTTCCTGTTTTTTCAATCGCCAATTTCGACACACATTGCCGGTCACAACACATTCTCGCAATAGGGATGCAACGTGACGACGGCCCGTCGCGTTAAAACCAGCTGTTACAAGATCGACCGAGGGATATTACGGTATGGACGCGATTGATGCGATCTCTGACATTGCCAGAACGATTCAGCTTTCGGTCGCGCCCGTCTTCTTCCTCGCCGCGATCGGCTCGATCCTCAACGTGCTGACGGGGCGGATAAACCGTGTGGTAGATCGCTCGCGGGTCCTGGAACAGAGGCACGCAACGTCAGAGGACGCTGCTCGTGCACGCCTGGTCAGCGAGCTTCGATTGCTGGATCGCCGGATCAGCCTGATCACAACGTCGATCCTGCTGTGCGTGGCAAGCGCGGTTGCCATCTGCTTGGTCATCATGTCGCTGTTCGTTTCAACGCTGGCGCATTTTAACTTTTCCAAGGTCGTCGCCTTGGCCTTCATCGCCGCGCTCGCCACCCTGGTGACCGCCCTGGTTTTGTTTCTGGTCGAAATCCGGATCGCCGTCGGCCCTCTGCGCGTCCGCAAAGAGCTACTTGAATAGTCTGCAGCCGCAGACCCGCCCTCCGGTCAGGTGTCCATGGCCAGATTAACCCTGTGCCTGATCCCCGCTCAGAAGGTTATTTCCGGCAATCAAGGCTAGCCACTCATCTTCAGTCAGCACCGTAAGTCCCAACTCAGTAGCGGTTTTCAGTTTTGAGCCTGCGCCCGTACCTGCGACAACGATATCGGTCTTTTTCGACACTGATGAAGCGACCTTGGCTCCCAGGGCTTCGGCCTGAGCCTTAGCTTCATCGCGGGTCAGGCGCTCGAGGCCGCCGGTGAAAACCACTGTTTTGCCAGCGACCACCGTATCCTGTTTAGGTTGGGCCGCATCGGCAACCGTCAATTCCCTGGCCAGGGAATTGACCATCTCCAGGTTGTGGCTTTCAGCGAAAAAACCAGCACAGGCCTTGATCACCGCCTCCCCCACCTGATCGAAGGCGTCCAACTCCGCGATGGCCTCAATATCATTCCCTGCAATCTTAATCATCGTGCTGAGGAATGCTGCGGATGAGCCATAGCCCCGGGCCAGCACCCTGGCCGTCGTCTCGCCGACATGCCGGATCCCCAAACCATAGATGAAGCGGTCCAGGGCGATACTGCGCCGCGCCTCGATCGCCGCGACCAGATTGTTCAGTGACGTTTCGCCATAACCTGAGCGTTCGCGCAATTGGGCCAGTACATCCGTTTTGGCGGGCAGGCGGAAAATGTCGGCAGGCTGGCGGATCAGGCCGTCATCAAAAAACGCCTGGAGCTGTTTTTCACCCAGCCCCTCGATGTCGAAGGCCCGGCGAGAGACAAAATGCTTCAAATGTTCGATGCGCTGGAACGGGCAGGCCAGCTCACCCGTGCAACGACGCACGACCGTCACCGCCCCAGAGGCCGTGGTTTCCTGAGCCAGAGGTGTGGCAAGGTCGCACGGGCAATGGGTGGGAAAAATAAAAGGCGCAGCGTCAGGGCCACGCTCATCCATGACCACGCTGACCACCTGCGGGATGACATCACCGGCGCGTTGAACGATGACCGTATCGCCGATCCGAACGTCCTTGCGGGCGATCTCGTCGGCATTATGCAGAGTAGCCCGCTCAACGACGACGCCGCCGACTGTGACCGGACGCAGACGGGCGACCGGTGTCACAGCGCCAGTGCGTCCAACCTGAATGTCTATGGCTTCCAGGATCGTGCGGGCCTGCTCTGCGGGAAACTTGCGCGCCACCGCCCAGCGGGGAGAGCGCGAAACAAATCCCAACCGGGCCTGCCAGTCCAGACGATCGACCTTGTAGACAACGCCGTCGATATCGAACGTCAGTTTGGGCCGTAGAGCCGCCATTTGCGCATAGGCCGAGCCAATGCCTTCCAGCCCAACCGCCTGGCACGATTGCGGAGTCACTTGAAACCCCCAGGATTCCAGGGCTTTCAGCGCCTCCCACTGGCTTTCGGCAAAGGGGGCGCTGACCTGGCCCCAGGCATAGGCAAAAAAGCGCAGGGGTCTCGCGGCGGTGATCGTCGGATCGATCTGGCGTAGGGAACCAGAGGCGGCGTTACGTGGATTGACATAGGTGCGTTGGCCGGCGGCAACAGCGTCGGCGTTGAGTTTGGCAAATTCGGCGTGACCAAAATACACCTCACCGCGAACCTCGATCACGCGGGGCCAGCCACGCCCCTTTAAGGATAATGGAATTTCGCTGATGGTTCGCAAGTTCTTGGTCACGTCCTCGCCGACCCTGCCATCGCCCCGGGTCGCGCCTTGCACCAGAACGCCGTCTTCGTAGCGCAACGAGGCCGAGAGGCCATCAATTTTCGGCTCGGCGGTATAGGCGACCGGGTCTGTATCCAGACGTAAAAACCGCCGGATCCTGGAGTCGAACTCGGCGGCATCATCATCGGAAAAGGCATTGTCGAGTGACAGCATCGGCACGCCATGCTCCACAGGAGAGAAGGCTTCCCCGCGGCTGGCACCGACACGCTTTGATGGCGACGTGGCAAGGATGAGTTGCGGAAAGCGGGCTTCAATCTGGCCGTTGCGAGCCTTTAGCGCGTCATATTCACCATCAGAGATCGTCGGTGCCTCATCTTGAAAATAGCGCTGATCATGCGCCGTTAGCTCTTTGGCCAGACGCGCGAGCTCAAGGGCGGCATCAGCCTTCGTCATGGGTTCGATCTGTTCAGGCATGGATCAGGGCTCTGGCCGCAGCACGGGCTGCGTCAGTGATCTGGGCTCCGGAGAGCATGCGGGCGATCTCCTCCTCGCGCGCCGCTGGTCCAAGAGTTTCGACCGTCGCCCGCACGTGTTGCCCGTCGCCGGTCTTGGATACGCGCCAGTGGGCATCACCCCGTGCGGCGACCTGCGGACTGTGGGTGACCAAGAGCACCTGGGCCCCGGCAGAAAGGCGTTTGAGCCTCAGGCCCACGGCGTCCGCTACCGCGCCGCCAACCCCCTGATCGACCTCGTCGAAGATCATCAAAGGCTGTGGCCCCGCAGCCCGCCCAGCTAGCGACGCTTTGAGGGCCAGTGCAAAGCGCGCCAACTCTCCGCC
>JAYTXQ010000035.1:0-18838 GCA_043742825.1 Caulobacteraceae bacterium
TCGCGACATTTGACCAAGCTCTTACGCAGGTCTGTTGTTTCCGGATCAACGTAGGGGTAGAAACGCACGTCGGTCCTTTAAAAAGAAATCCAATAGCGATTTCAGCACGTAATTTATTTTCGTGAACAAAAGCGGAGCCGAATTGATGGCTGTAAATACACCTGGGACAACCCGTAGGACCCTGATCGCGGGAGGCTTTGCGTTGGCTTATGCCTCAAACACCCAAAGCCAAATCCTGCATCGGCCAGCGAGCAACGTCAGTTTTGAAGTCAGGCGCAACGGGCACAAGATCGGTCATCATCAGGTGCAGTTTTCTGGCAACGAAACCGATTTTATCACTACAATCAGCGCGACAATGTCAGTCAGTTTTGGCCCTGTAACGGTGTGGCGCTACCAACACGATGTCGTCGAAACCTGGCGGGGAGGCCAACTCGAGGCATTTCAAAGCCGATCAATGACGAATGGCAAGCAGGAACAGGTCATTGCGGTACGAACGCCGGCTGGGTTTCGCGTGGAAACACCCTCAAGGGCCAAGGTGTTCCCCGCTGACGTCCTGCCATTGACCCATTGGAACATGCACGGGCTGCAAAATCCACTATTCAACCCACAGTCAGGCGCAGCGCTACACGAACGGGTCAGCCGGCAGGACGGTCAGGTTGTGCACCTGGCGAACGCCAAATCGCTTAGCGCGATCCGATATAGTCTTACCGGCGATGCTAACATTACCAACTGGTACGACGCGGCAGGTAATTGGGCGGCCCTGCAGGCACGTGCGCAGGATGGATCCAACGTCGACTATCGCCGCTTGAGCTGACAGATCTTTCGCCACTACCCTAGATTTACTGTTACAAGACAGAGTGACGCACCGGTCACAGATTGACGCTCGCTCTTCTGGGTTCGATAAACGAAACGATGAGATGGCATTGTAGGTCGCAGGCAAAAGTTGCGGCGTCCTAAGCAGAAAATGTCCGGCGTTCTGGGGTATACATGAACTCGCGTCGTGTATTGACGAGGTGTGAAATCGAGACGTCCCCCATGCGCGCTGGGGTAGTCGTCGATGGCGCAATTATCGGTTCCCAACTCGCATGACGACATGCTCACGTTGTCAAACAGGGGCCCCAACTGGCGCACGATTTTGCAGCGAGTGTGGTGCCGCCTTGGGGGGGGTATCTAACCCTCAGCGCCAAGGAACTTTGAACCTCGCCCAGGGTGAGCGTCGACAACTGACGATATTGTTCTGTGATTTGGTGAGTTCGACGCAACTGTCCAAGCGCCTGGACGCCGAAGACTATCATACGCTTGCCTCGGACTACCATCGCGTCGTCACCGAGGCCTGTACGCGTTTTGGTGGCTATGTAGCCAAATACCTGGGTGATGGGGTCATTGTCTATTTTGGCTACCCTCTTGCGAACGAAGATGATGCAGAGCGCGCCGTGCACGCGGGCCTGGCAATCCTGGAAGAGATCAATCTGGTTAACGCACGCCTAGCCAGTGAGCGCCTTGCGGTCCGGGTCGGGATAGACACGGGCGAGGTTGTAATCAGCCAGGGAGCCGGAACTGAGGACGAGGTCTTTGGCGACGCTCCGATCTTGGCAGCGCGCCTGCAAAATCTGGCCGCGCCGGACACCGTCGTCATCAGCGCAGCGACCCACCGGCTGACGCGCAACGCGTTCAGAACCGAAACACTTGGATACCATTCGGTGAAGGGGTTTGAGGGTGGGGTAAACGTATATCGGGTCCGCCGCGCCAGTTCCTGGCGTCGCAGCTCGAATCCCAACGACGCGCGCGTCGGCCGAATGGTCGGACGGACCAGCGAACTGCGAGGGTTGACCGAGGCGTGGGACGCGGCTCGGTCGGGACGCGGCGGTGCGGTATTGATGCGCGGTGAAGCGGGGGTTGGAAAATCCCGACTGGTGCTGGCCATGCAACAGGCCCTGGCGCGAGATACCCACACTCAGCTTGAATGTCGCGGTACCCCTTACACCCGGCACAGTGCTTTTCACAGCGTGATTGAGTTACTGGAAAGGGGCATGGGGTTCAAATTTTCTGACACGCCATCGGAAAAACTTGCCAAACTCGACTACGCTTTGACTCGGGCTGGCCTGGATCTTGCCGAAGCGTCACCGGTCATGCGGGCGCTGCATTCCCTTTCTGGAAACGACTCTCAGGAACAGGCGCGGTTTGTGCCGGAGAAACAACGAGAGACAACCTTGGATATCCTGGTGCGAATGGCAACCGGCCGCAGCAAGGTTCATCCTGTCTTTCTGATCGTTGAGGATGCTCACAATTGTGACCCCTCTTCACTGGCGGTCTTTCGCCATCTGATTGCGCAATCGCGGGACCTGCCGGTTTTCGTCCTTATGACGGCAAGGCCGGAGTTCGATCCACCATGGGCTCGGACCGATCAGATTGTGACGCTACGGCTGGAGAGCTTGACCCAGGCTGAGTCGCGCGAGGTGATCAGCAATCTGTCGGTCGCCGGCGACCTTCCGGAACGCACTATCCGCGCGCTTGTTGAACGGGCCGATGGAAACCCCCTCTATTTGGAGGAACTGGTCGGGTCGATCCAAAACCTGGATACCGACAAGCGCAAAACACCGGGCGACCTGGCGGGGAGTGATGACGACCTGATCCCGCCAACCTTGCAGGATTCCTTGATGGCGCGTCTGGATGTTCTGGGTCCGGAACGCGAACTGGCGCAGCGCGCTGCAATCATCGGTCGCGAATTCAGCGCCGGACTACTCGCCGCCATGCTGGAGGTTGACGTTCAGTCTCTGACCCAGGGACTGTCTCGCCTGATCGCTGTGGGATTGATCTTCGTCACCGGCAGGGCCCCGGACGAGATCTATTGCTTCAAACACGCCCTGATCCAGGAAGCGGCTTATCATTCCATGCTGCGCAAGACCCGGCAACACCTGCACGCCAAGGTCGCGGTGGTCATCGGATCTCACTCCCCTTACCTCGCTCAGACAGCGGCAGAGGTTGTCGCGCGCCATTACGAAGCGGCGGGGCTTTCGGCAGAAGCCCTCGAATACTATCAGCGGGCCGCAGAGCAGGCGGCTGCACTACCCGCGCAGGAAGAGGCCATTGTTCATCTACGCAATGCCCTGCGCTTGCTCGCCATGCAGCCAGCAGACGCGCTTCGCAACGAACGCGAGCTTGCCCTGCAATTGTCACTCGCCCTGTCTCTGGTGGCAACGCGGGGCTATCCTGACCCAGAGACGCGCGCGGCCTATGATCGGGCCTTGGCCCTGTGCGATCTCGATATACACACCCCGCTGGACCAAGTCGCCGCCGCCCTCGGCGGCGTGTCGGTCTGCATGACCAGCGTTGCCGATTTCGACAGTGGGATCGCCATCGCCCAAAGACTACTGGCTATAAAGGGTGACGACGTCGATGCGCATCTGATGGTCGCCCACGGTCAGATCGGTATTCCCAGGCTATTCCAGGGCCGTTATCTGAACGCCGTCGATCATCTCGATCAGTCTTTGGCCATCTATGATCCCACACGACATCGGCATCACATCTCGAATGTGGGTGTAGATCACGCAGTGGTCGCCAATAGTTGGTCCGCCTGGGCGCTTTGGATACTGGGGCGTGGCGACGAGGCTGCGGAACGGGCTCTACGAGCGGTCCATCATGCTCAGAGCCTTGATCATCCCCATTCCCTGGCTGTTGCGAACCTATGGCGCGTTATCCTGCTCTATTGGCGCCGAGATATGACCGAGGCGCGCGATGCGGCATCCGTAGCCGAGACAATTAGTATCAGGCACGGATTTTCGCAGTGGACTTGCGTTGCGCGAGCCTTTCGCGGTGCAGCAAGACATGCATTGGGCGAGGGCGAAATTGCAAGGGACGAGGTGTGCGCCGGACTGACTGAGGCGGTTCGCGCCCACCAAGGCTCGGCCCCCTTATTTTACGGTATGGAAGCGCAGGTGCATCTGGCCGCCGGCGATTGGGCGCGGACTGAGGCGGCAATAAAGGTGGCAACGGCGGTCGCCGCGCGGACTGCGCAGCCGTTCTGGAACCCGGAACTCATACGACTGGACGGCGAGTTGCGTCTTGCCCAGTCAAATGCCTCTGCCGATGCCGAGAAATTGTTTCGCACCAGCTTGGACCTAGCCAAGGCCAGCGGTGCCAAGGCCTTGGCCTTGAGATCCGCCACGAGTTTGGGCCGGCTTTTGCTGCGTAACGGCTGCGCGGTTGAGGCCAAGGGCATACTTGAGGCCAACCTCGCCCAGATTCGCCAGGGGCAGGGAACCGCCGATCTTATCGATGCCCATTCGTTGCTGGCGCTGTGCGCCGACACCTGACCCATCTGCTTTTGCCCGCCGGCAAACGGTGCTAACAAACAGGCATGATCGGAAAACTAAACCACGTCGGTGTCGCCACCCCCTCGATCGAGGAATCCTGGAAGCTTTATCGGGATATCATGGGCATAACCGATATCACCGAGAAACGCGCTTTGCCGGAGCAGGGCGTTTGGGTCTCGTTCGTCAATCTGCCCAATGCACAGATCGAACTCATCGAACCTTACGGCGATGACTCGCCTATCCATGGCTTTCTGGCCAAGAACCCCCGTGGCGGCCAGCATCATGTCTGTTTCGAGGTTGAGGATATTTTCGCCGCGCGCGATACCATGCGCGCCAAGGGCGCGAGCGTGCTGGGCACTGGCGAGCCGCGAATGGGGGCCCACGGCGTTCCGGTGATTTTTGTGCACCCCAAAGATATGGGAGGGGTGCTGGTAGAACTGATGCAGACCCCCGATATTGGGCACTGACATGACCTTCACAGCAGGCTTTTTCATCTATCTGACGATCTGGTGGACCGTCCTATTTTCCATCCTGCCGCTCGGCGCGAAAAGCCACGCAGAGGCCGGCATCCCGGTTCCGGGGGGCGGGGATCCGTCGTCGCCAGTCAAGCCGAATTTAAAACGAAAATTCATAACCACGACCTGGGTGTCAGCTATCGTCTTCGCTTGTCTGTGGGCGGTGCTCCATTTTCACTTGGTGACATTGCCGAATTATCCGAACACCTAGGTATTTGCGTGCTCAGCATTTTGCCAGTCGGCGACAGCCGAGGCTAACTTTCGGAACACTCTCGAACTCATAGGACTCAACATGCGCCTGTCGCGCTATTTTCTGCCCGTGCTTAAACAGGTTTCCGCCGAAGCCCAGATCGCCTCGCATCGTCTGATGCTGCGTGCCGGAATGATGCGCCAGGAGGCCGCCGGCATCTATGCCTGGCTACCGCTCGGCCACCGTGTGCTGCGCAAGATTGAACAGATTGTCCGTGAGGAAATGGACCGGGCCGGGGCCATTGAGCTGTTGATGCCGACCCTGCAACTGGCCGATCTGTGGCGTGAAAGTGGGCGGTATGATGACTATGGGGCCGAGATGCTGCGTATAACCGACCGGAACAAACGTGATCTGCTCTATGGCCCGACAAATGAGGAAATGATCACCGAGATCTTCCGAGCCTATGTGCATTCTTATAAAGAACTACCGAAAAACCTCTATCACATCCAATGGAAATTTCGCGACGAACAGCGTCCGCGATTTGGCGTCATGCGCGGACGTGAATTTCTGATGAAAGACGCCTATTCATTTGATATTGATGAAGAACGGGCCCGGCATTCTTACAATCAGATGTTCGTGGCCTATCTGCGGATCTATGCCCGTATGGGCTTAAAGGCTATCCCGATGCAGGCCGAGAGCGGTCCGATCGGGGGGGAGCTCAGTCACGAGTTCATCGTCCTCGCCCAAACTGGCGAGTCGGCGGTGTTCCTCGACCGCCGCATGCTGGACCTGCCGATCCCTGGCGAGGATGTAGACTATAACACCGACCTCACACCCATCCTGGATCAATGGACGCAACTCTATGCTGCCACGGAGGACGTGCATGATGCCGCTCACTACGAGGGGACGACGCCGGAGTCTGAACGCCTGACCGCCCGCGGGATCGAAGTGGGTCAGACCTTTTTCTTTGGCGACAAGTATTCGGTACCGATGAAGGCTAAGGTCGCCGGTCCAGACGGCGTTCCCGTCCCAGTCCAGATGGGCAGCTATGGAGTTGGTGTCTCCCGCCTTGTCGGGGCATTAATTGAGGCCAGTCACGATGACGCCGGGATAATCTGGCCCGATGCGGTCGCCCCCTTTGGCGTTGGCGTTATCAACCTGCGTCCTGGTGATGCTGCCGTCGATGCGGCCTGCGAGACTGCTTACGATGCCCTGGCGCGTGCAGGTAAAGAGCCGTTGCTGGATGACACCGCTGAACGCCCCGGTGGAAAATTTGCCACCATGGACCTGATCGGCCTGCCTTGGCAGTTGATCATCGGACCAAGGGGCCTGGCCGACGGTGTGGTTGAGCTAAAACGCCGGGCAACCGGCGAGCGTCAGACCCTGTCGCTCGATGCCGCTCTTGCCGTGATTTGCGCCTGACAGTGAGTGTCGCAGTATGAGTTCGCGTCCCTTCAGCGCCTGGGAGCGGTCCATCGCGGTGCGCTATCTGCTCACCCGGCGTAGCCATGGCGGCGTGGCCCTGATTTCGGTGATTTCCTTTCTGGCCATCGCCCTGGCGGTGGCAGCCCTGATCATCACGCTTTCGATCATGAACGGTTTTCGCAGCGAATTGACCGAGAAAATACTCGGCTTTGATGGTCACGCCTATGTGGTCGGCGGAGCTATGACACCTGAGGGACGTACCCGCATGCTTGGCCGACTGAAAGCGGTTCCAGGCGTGGTTCAGGCCATACCGGTTGTCGAATCCCAAGCTCTGGTTCAGGGACCCAATGGGGCAGCCGGGGCAATGGTCAGAGGCATTACGCCTCAGGACCTCAAGGCCATGACCCTGATCTCGCGCAATTTGACCAGCGGCTCGGCGCGTGAATTCGGCCTCGGCGACGACGGCGGTGACACCGTTCTGGTCGGTGCCCGGTTGGCTGACAGTTTGGGCCTAAAGGCCGGCGATCCGATTTCGATCATTTCTCCCACAGGCGGAGTCACGGCCTTCGGAACGGTACCACCGCAAAAAACTTACAATGTTGGGGCCCTCTTTGCCGTGGGTATGAGCCAATATGACCAGACCTATATCTATATGCCACTGGCTCAGGCGCAGCTTTTCTTTGGCCGGGACGCCGCCATAGATTTTATCGAAATCAAGTTCGCCGATCCCGACAAAGCCCCCACCAGTAAGGCCGCGCTTTTGGCAGCAGCCGGCCCCGGTGCCGTGGTTACCGATTGGACTCAGAAGAATAGCGCTTATTTCGGTGCCCTGGCGGTTGAGCACAACGTCATGCGCTTCATCTTCATGTTCATCGTTGCCCTGGCGGCGCTGAATATTATCTCCGGCTTGGTGATGCTGGTGAAAAACAAGGGCCGGGACATCGCCATCCTGAGGACGATGGGCGCAGGGCAGGGGGCAATCCTGCGTATTTTCTTCATGGCCGGGGCACTGCTCGGGGTCTTGGGTACCTTGACCGGATTGGTTTTTGGTGTGGTCTTTTGCCTGAATATCGGACCGATCCAGACCTTTATTGAGTGGGTGACCTCCGCACAGATTTTCAACGCCGACGTTTATTACCTGGCCCACATTCCTGAGAAAATCGACTGGTTGGAGGTGCTGGTCATCTGCGCCTGGACGCTGTTTGCCTCGTTCCTGTTCAGCCTCATTCCAGCAGCCCGAGCAGCGCGCCTAGATCCGGTTGAGGCGCTGCGTTATGAATGAGCCCGTCCTGGAGATCGAAGGGCTGAGGCGTGACTATGTCACCGGCACCAAGACCCTGAATGTGCTGGTAAATGCCAACCTGAGTGTGCGTCCCGGCGAAATCGTTGGTCTGGTCGGTCCGTCGGGATCCGGAAAGTCATCCCTGTTGCACGCCGCCGGGCTGTTGGAAAAACCGACCGCTGGCACGATCCGAATCCTGGGAGAAGATTGTAGCCGGCTGACCGACAGGGCGCGGACGGCCATTCGTCTGGCCAAGATCGGCTTTGTCTATCAGTTTCATCATCTCCTGGCGGAGTTCAGCGCCATCGACAATGTCGCCATGCCGCTGCTGATTGCCGGCTCGCCCCGCCGCGTGGCTCAGGACCGCGCCCGCGATCTGTTGAACGCTCTGGGCCTGGCGGAGCGCTTTCACCATCAGCCGGCACAACTCTCCGGCGGTGAGCAACAAAGAGTCGCCCTCGCCAGGGCCCTGGCCAACAGCCCCCGATTGCTGCTGGCGGATGAACCAACGGGAAACCTGGACGCCGCCAACTCCGTCAGCGTGTTTGAGGCCCTGCACGCCCTGGTCCGCGACACCGGCGTCGCCGCCGTTATCGCCACCCACAACCTAGGCATGGCCCGCCACTTTGACCGCCTCCTGGCCCTGAAGGACGGGGTGTTGGTGCCTTGGGGCGGCTGATTCCGGAACCAGTTCCCATCTTGCCAGGTTTGGAAAACTAACCAGCTAGTAGCTGCCCCGGTTGCCCGTGCATTGGGTTGCGGCCTCTGTTCATATTTCATTTCGGGAAAAGCAAATTGTCACGGTAACGTTCATCGAGGGTTACTCAGGGGTTCACTCAAACCAACCGTTGCAGATATATTTTAGCTATGCGAGCGTTAGCCACGGTGCACTTACAGGGGATCGGATGCGATTGTTTGAACTTGCGCTGGTCACGTGGGCCACAATTTCAGCCGCCTCGGCTGAGTCGCTGCATTCGCCCATCGCACCTGCATCCGCCGGCATGGTTCAGTGTTATGCACCTAACCCCATCACGAAATCCTGCCAGTCGATGGCGGCATACGAATCCGGATCGGATGGTAGGATCCTCAACCCGGCTACAGCGCTGATCTCGGCCACTCCACCAATCACTATGCGAACTGTCACGCCCGTCACGATCAAGGCTAACCAGGTGTGCGGCATCATCCGGCCCGAGGAAATCGAAGCGGCCGAGTTCGCAATTGGCGGCAAGCCAGCAACGGCCGCGCAGACCGAAATGCTTAAGCAGAGGGTCGTGGTGGCTGAAAAGCCCTTCTTCGGTCACGAGATCTGTACCAAATACGTGCCGGAGGGTGACGTCGTTGTCGCGAAAGCATCAATCGACGGCACCGCCCGACCAACAATGGATCAGAAAGTGATTTGGGTAACGCCAGGGGATGGTTTTAAGGTTCAGCCCTAAGGTGAAGACGGCAACCCGCAGTATAACGGATGAGTTCGCAGCGGATCGAGGATTGCTAACGGCGCGCCGCCGCGAGTGTCCCGTTTATGGCCGGCCCTGAATTCCCCCTAATTCCGCATTACGTCCAGGTGCTTGGCGATATTATACTTGACGTACCCAAATGGCGTGATATGGTAATCCTGGTAAGGAGTTACCCGATGTCCGTTCTTTCCGCCCCTCATTTCCACAACGAAGAAGCCGCCTACGCTTATGTCGAAGCGCGGCTTTGGCCGAACGGTCCTGTCTGCCCGCATTGCGGCGGCTGTGACCGGATTTCGAAGATGGGCGGCAAGTCCACCCGAATTGGCGCGTACAAGTGCTACCAGTGCCGGAAGCCCTTTACCGTTAAGGTGGGAACCGTCTTCGAAGCTTCGCATGTCCCTATGCGTCATTGGCTCCAAGCGATGTACCTCATGGCCGGGTCCAAAAAGGGCGTCAGCTCCAATCAGATTCACCGCACCCTGGGGTGCACCGTCAAGACCGCGTGGTTCATCACTCACCGCCTTCGCGAAGCTATGCGCCCTAGTGGCGTTCTGCCTCCCATGGGTAGCGAGGGAACCCCGGTTGAAGTCGATGAAACCTTCATCGGCCACGACAAGACCAACCCCGTCAAAGTGGGCAAGTCTGGCCGCAGCGGTAACATGAACGCGGTCCTGTCCCTTGTGGACCGGGCGAGCGGCGAAGCCCGCAGCTTCGTCGTGAAGGACCTTCGCGCAGCGACCATCGTGCCGATCATCGACGCCAATATCGCCCGCGAAGCCCGGCTTATGTCCGACGAAGCGCCGCGCTATGTGGGTATAGGCTGGAACTTCGCCGATCATGGCGTGACCACTCACAGCAAAGGCGAGTACGTCAGCCGCCAAGACCCCACCATCCACACCAACACCGTCGAGGGCTTCTATTCGATCTTCAAACGCGGGATGGGCGGCGTTTACCAACATTGCGAAGCGAAGCACCTTAACCGTTACGTCGCAGAATTCGACTTCCGCTATTCCAACCGCATCGCCCTGGGGGTGAATGACAGCGCGCGGGCTGATACTATGTTGGCAGGCATTGTTGGAAAGCGCCTGACCTATCGAACGATTGGCGGCGAAGCATGAAGAAGCCAGCAAAGAAACCGAAGACCGAAGACCCGGAGCAGTCGCGCCGGTTCCTAGAGGCCGCGCGAGAAATCGAAGCCGATGGCGGACTAAGCCCCACCGACGCTGAAGTATTGGTTGAAAGCACGATTCGGGCAATCGCAATGAATGGACCGAACCCAGGGATACCTGATTGAATAGGATCAACGAATTTTCCAGGCGATTTGTTTGGTACTATTTTCGTCCAGTCGTGCCGCTAGTCGTCCCATGAGACCACGTACATGAGTCAAAACGCTCAATGCTTGATTGTCATCAAAATTGTCTCGCGTGTGACACACGTTATTCCGATAGACGTCCTTGAAAGCTTGCAGTTCGCCAAGCGCCCCCTGGTAGAATGAGACAGCGTCGTCACGCTTGGCGCTGACGGGGCAATTGCGCAACTCGGCAGCTTTCTTTTCTGTTGCGTCGATGATCGCGCGCCATTCGGCCAATTCAATTGGCCTTTCTCTTGGGAGTCGCACCCGTCTCTCTTTCGCAAGTACTCGCAGCCCAATCTCGGCCACGCGCATTGAGTGAAACACACTTGCTGTTCCGTGGCCCAACGCGCAGCAGTCCGTAGCCGCGAATGCATCATCCCGAACCGAGGCAAATCTTTTCAATATCGACTCCCAGTCTGCTCCAAAAGACAAGATGAGACCGGCCTGCCGCTCGCTATACAGATAAAGATGTGTCGATTTGAAATCGCCATCTATCGCCTGACGAAGCGCCTTCAACTCGAAGGCCATCTCTCCGTTTGTGACATTACCATTGCGCAAAACACTGTCGAACATAATCAGTCTGTGCAGAGCGGCCCGCGCGCCAATTACTCGACATTCGTGCCCAATTAACGGGAGCAGGAGTTCGATGAATTTGACAGTATCTACCAGGCAGGGCGCCAAAGAATCGAGAGCGAGAAGCCCCTTTTCTTCCGAGTTCATCGCCGGAATCCAGGTAGACAGGTTGCCTAGGCCATAGTTGATCATGATGTCCCAAAGGCTCACGAGTCGTTGGAGGTGTTTCATGCTACACCCCCGCGCATGGGTACGCAAAGTATAATATCGCCAGGTGCTTGACGCCAAAACAAAAGCGGAACATAGAACAAAACAGATACGTTTTCGGAGGTTCTCCCCATGTTTCGTCTTGCTCGTGAGTCTCTGGCCCTTGTTTCTGTGGCTAGCTTCGTTTGGATGGTGTGTCAGGCCGCGCAACTCGCCGGCTGAGTCTGGGGCCATGTTCCGTGGCCGCTTCTGGCTAGGGAAATTTTTGCATGACCACGCTTGGGGAAGGATTTGTTCACCTGCGCGTGAAGTCTGCCTATTCCTTGCTGGAAGGGGCGATCAAGGCGGATGCCATTGCGCCTCTGGCCAAGGCGAACGGGGCACCTGCGGTCGCCCTGACTGATCGCGCCAATCTCTTTGGCGCCCTAGAATTTTCCGTCGTGACCAAGGATACGGGGGTCCAACCCATTATCGGCTGCGCATTGCCCGTCACCGGCATTGGCGAAGGGCCACCAGAGCGTTGGGCGCGCACCCCGACAATCGTGCTGCTGGCACAGAACGAAGTGGGATACCTGAACCTCTGTGAGCTATCGAGCGCCGCTTTTCTGGAGGTTGATCCTTCCGATGCACCGAATGTCGCGTGGGACAAGGTCGTGGCGCACAGCGAAGGCCTGATTCTCCTGTCGGGTGGACCCGATGGCCCCATAGATCCGCTGTTCGCAGCCGGACGGGACGAAGAGGGCTCTCGGGCTCTGACCTGTATGCATGCCGTCTTTGCGAACCGTTTCTATGTCGAACTTCAGCGCCATGGCACGCCGGCTGAGAAAGCAGCGGAGCCGGGACTGGTGGAGTGGGCCTACGCTCACGACGTGCCGCTTGTGGCGACGAATGATGTGCATTTCGCCAAACCGGCGATGTGGCGGGCTCACGATGCATTGTTGTGTATTTCGGACGGTGCGTTTGTCAGTCAGGAGGACCGCCGCCGGGTGACCCCCGAACACTGGTTTAAGGACGCGAACGCCATGCGGGCCCTTTTCTCCGATTTGCCAGAGGCCTGTGACAATACGCTGGAAATCGCCCAACGATGCGCCTTTATGGTCCACAAACGGGATCCGATCTTGCCCCGTTTTCCCACGAGTGCCGGGCGTAGTGAGGCTGAGGAATTGGCTGCCCAGGCGCGGGAGGGCTTACGCCTGCGATTGGTCAGCTCGCCACCAGCTGTGGGGGAAGAGGTCTACTGGGCCCGCCTCGAACGCGAGATCGACGTGATCCAGAGCATGGGGTTTTCCGGCTATTTCCTGATCGTTTCGGATTTCATGAAATGGGCGGTGGCCAATGACATTCCCGTGGGTCCAGGGCGAGGATCCGGGGCCGGTTCATTGGTCGCCTGGTCACTGCTGATCACGGGGGTCGATCCTTTACGGTTCGGTCTGATCTTTGAGCGGTTTCTGAACCCCGAACGGGTGTCTATGCCCGACTTCGATATCGATTTTTGCCAGGAGCGGCGTGAGGAGGTCATCGGCTATGTGCAAGAGCGCTATGGCGCTGATCGCGTAGCCCAGATCATTACCTTTGGCAGTCTACAGGCGCGAGCGGTGCTGCGCGATGTCGGCCGGGTGTTGCAATTGCCATTGGGCCAGGTGGATCGCCTCGCCAAGATGATCCCCAACAACCCCGCCAATCCGGTCACTCTGGCCCAGGCGATTGCCCTTGAACCCCGCCTGCAAGCGGCACGAGACGACGATGAGACCGTGGCTCAGGCTCTGGACGTCGCCTTGCAACTCGAGGGGCTGTATCGCAACGCCTCAACCCATGCCGCCGGCGTGGTCATCGCCGACCGGCCCCTAACTCAGTTGGTTCCCCTCTACCGCGATCCGCGCTCAAGCCTGCCGGCGACGCAATTTAACATGAAATGGGTTGAGAGCGCCGGGCTGGTCAAGTTCGACTTCCTGGGCCTGAAAACCCTGACCGTCATCAACCGGGCGATGAAGTTGCTGGAACTGCGTGGCGCAGGCTTTCAGCTCGATCAGTTGGCCCTCGAAGATCCGGCCACCTACGAGCTTTTGTCCACGGGTCACACGGTTGGGATCTTCCAAATGGAAGGCCAGGGTATGCGAGATACATTACGCAAGTTACGCCCAGGCTCGCTGGAAGAAATTACCGCCCTGATTTCGCTCTATCGCCCAGGGCCGATGGATTCAATCGATGAATATGTCGATTGTAAAATGGGCCGGCGTCCGACCCAGATCCTACCGGGTCTCGAAGATGTCCTGGCCGAAACCTACGGCGTGATTGTCTACCAGGAACAGGTGATGAAGATCGCTCAGATCCTGGCGGGCTATTCTCTGGGCGAGGCTGACCTCTTGCGCCGGGCCATGGGTAAAAAGAAGAAAGAGGAGATGGATCAGCAGCGCGCGCGCTTCCTCTCGGGGGCCACGGCTAGCGGGCTCAAACAGGTCGATGCCGATGCCATGTTTGACCGTATGGCCAAGTTCGCTGGCTATGGTTTTAATAAGTGCCACGCGGCACCCTACGGGCTGATCGCTTACCAGACCGCCTGGCTGAAGGCCAACGCATCGGTGGAATTCTTCGCCGCGTCGATGAGCCTGGATATCTCCAACACCGACAAACTGGCAGTCTTTTATCAGGACGCGCGTCGATTGAACGTGACCATCCTGCCCCCTGATATCAACCGCTCGTCCGACGATTTCGCGGTCGCGGATGGCAAGGTGCTTTATGCCCTTGGCGCGGTACGCAACGTCGGACAACAGGCTATGGCGCACCTCGTTCAGGTACGTGCAGCCGGCGGTCGGTTCGCCGATCTGTTTGATTTTCTTGAACGCATCGATCCGCGCCAGGTCAACAAGAGGGCTATTGAGAGTCTGGCACGGGCAGGGGCTTTTGACCGGCTGCATCCTAATCGGGCTCAGATTATCGCCTCTGCCGACTCCCTGATTGCCTATGCCCAAAGTATAGCCGCCGACCGGGCGTCGCTGCAGGAAAACCTGTTCGCCGAACAATCCGATGCGGCACGGCCGCGCTTGGCCAAGGTTGATGTGTGGAACCCCGTTCAACAACTGGATGAAGAGCTGTCCGCCGTGGGGTTCTACCTCAGTGGCCACCCGCTTGATGGCATGGTTGAGGTGCTGCGGCGCAGACGCACAACGCTCTATATCGACGCCGTAGCAGCGGCGGCGACTGGCACTGAAGCCTTCCGCATGGTCGGGGTCGTGCGCCGCCGCCAGGAACGGACATCTTCAAGTAGCGGCGAGAAATTTGCCTTTGTTTCGCTATCCGATCCGACCGGGGAATATGAAGTGCTCTTCCCGCCAGAAGTCCTGCGCAACTGTCGCGATCTATTGGACCCTGGCCGCTCGATCGTTCTGAAGGTCCGCGCCAAATCAAATGATGGCGAGGTGCGCTTTTTCGGCGACGATGCTGAGGCTCTGGAAGAAGCTGTCGAGCGTGGACAACAAGGTTTACGCATTCACCTCTCACCGACCCTAACGCAACTGAACGTCTTACGAGATCGTCTTCGCCCGGCACCGTCGGGAGGAGGGGAAATCACCCTGCTCGCGGCCTTCCCCGGAGCCCGTGAGGTCGAAATAAAGCTTCCCGGTCGGTACGTCCTAGACCCGTCAATCCGTGGTGCGCTTAAAGTCGCGCCTGGTGTCGCCTTTCTGGAAGAAGTGTGACTGTCCTTCGCCCCTTGCGGGAGAAGGGGATTGACTATTTCATCGCCTTGGCGAGTTTTTCCAGGGATTTTTCCAGCTTTGAAAAACCTGCCGTCATACAAGCCATGATGGCCTCAGCTTCGGCTGTCGGGCCCATCGACATACCGTTCTTGGCAGTGTCACCCCCAGCACGGGCACGGACACAGTCATAGGCCTCGCGAAGCCGGCGACCGGAATCATATTCTTCGGCCAGATACCAGGTCATCAGATTGGTGGTCATGGGGTCAAAGACGCCTTCGGCGATCTGCGCCTTGATATCAACAAATGGATCGCCGGCCAGCTCTGATTTTTGCGGGATCTTATCCATATCGCAGATTTTCGGATTGGCGTATTTCGCTAGGCGTTTGTCACTGCCGGGGTCCGCCTTATGGCGCAGATCAAAACCAAGTTCACACAGCCTGCGGCAAAAAACCTCTCCGTGGCTGGATTCCCGGGCGGCGACGAAACGTAGCGCGCAGGCCAAGTCATCATTATCGGTGGCATCTGCCCAGGCACTCAAATAGACGCCGGCATTGGACTCAGCCAAAGAAATTGAATTCAGCAAGCCGATGTAAGAAGGCTTCTCGGACATGGTTTGGGTCGGCATTTGGCGTTCCTCCGCTGGTTTTGGGGGCTATTTGTGCCCCTCAAGATGTCACATAATACTTTATCGCTAAAAAGGGGCCAGGGGCAACCTGTCTTGTTTCCGTCGGTCAGATCGCATTTGATCGTGCAGGTTCCTTGCAATTGCAAGCATCTTGATACTATAAGGGATGATGTCCAACGCCGCCTTTCCTGCCGTCATGCACCTGCTCCGCGTTCAGGCGGTCCTTGAAGAACGATTCTCCGGCGAATTGGGGTCTGTGCACGGCCTCTCGCTCAAAGAGGCTCTGCTGTTGATGCATCTTCAGTCCGCGCCGCTCAGCCGTTTGAGTCGCGTTGAGCTGTCTAAGCGGCTGTACGTCAGCCCATCCACCGTGACCCGAATGGCCGCGCCGTTGGAAAAAACCGGCCGCGTCACCCGTGAAGTCGATCCGCGAGATGCGCGACTGGCCTATGTGACGCTCAGTGCTGATGGCTTGCAAGTGATTAGCGAAGCGAAGCGGACCCTGGTGCGACTGGCGGGCGAAGTGTTCAAGGATCGTTGGGCCGACGGTGAAATCCTCAATCTGTCCAACCTACTGGCACGTTTGACTGCAAGCCAGCGCGGCAATGTGGCTGAATCTGACGCCTGATGTCTGATCGCGGCCCGACTGGCCTGCGCCGCCTCTACAAAGAGGTGGACACCAGCACGAGCGATGCTGGCGTATCGGTAAGGCTGGACGGTCGCATAGCCCTGACGCCCCGCGCACGGCCTCTAGTTTTGCCAACTTTGGCTGCGGCGGACCTGGTTGCAGGCGAATGGGCCGATCAGGGTGATCGGATCCAATTGTCTCGCATGCCTGCGACGCGTCTGGCGAATACCGCGATAGATGCTGTGGCTGACGCACCGGAGGCAACGGCAGCGGAACTGGGTCGCTACGCCGGTGCCGACATGTTGTGTTATTTCGCCGATGCGCCGATGGCCCTGCGCCAGCGGCAGGAACTGATTTGGACACCGCTTTTGGCCTGGGCGCTTGAGGCGCTTGAGCTGACCTTTGTGACCACGTCAGGGATTGTGCATCGCGTGCAACCTCCAGAGACCATAGGACGTGTTGAGGCGCTGGGCAGAAATACTGATCCCTTTACCTTGGCAGGGCTGGTCTTTGGGGCCGGAGTTTTCGGCTCCGCAATTATCGTTCTGGCCCTGCGTGATCGACGTCTCACCGCCGATGAGGCGATGATACTCTCTCGCCTTGACGAACAATTTCAGGAAGACACCTGGGGCGTCGATGCCGAGGACGCGGCGCGCGTGGCGGCCCTGGCGAAGGACGCTAAACTGCTTTCGCAGTGGTTCGCAGCTTTAGCCTAACTTGTCATCTGACGCGGGCGAAGCTAACCCGCTGCATCGCTGATCACAAAAAGGGCCGGGCATGAAACATATCCTTGAGGAACTCGAGAGTCGGCGTGCCCAGGCCAGGGCCGGCGGGGGGGCCCGTCGTATTGCCGCACAGCATGATAAGGGAAAACTGACCGCCCGCGAACGGCTGGACGTGTTGCTTGATGAGGACTCGTTTGAAGAGTTCGACATGTTCGTCGAACACCGCAGTCACGACTTTGACATGGCGGCTCAGCGGGTTCCCGGCGACGGAGTGGTCACCGGCTGGGGCACAATCAATGGTCGCGTCGTTTATGTATTTTCAAAGGATTTCACGGTGTTCGGCGGCTCTCTTTCCAAAGCCCATGCCGAGAAAATCGTCAAGGTTCAGGAAATGGCGGCTCGAAACGGCGCGCCCATCATCGGCATTTTCGATGCCGGTGGAGCCCGCATCCAGGAAGGGGTGGACTCCCTCGCCGGCTATGCAGATATTTTTCTGCAGAACGTCCTGTCATCCGGTGTCATCCCGCAAATCAGCCTGATTATGGGCCCATGCGCGGGAGGCGACGTCTATTCCCCGGCGATGACCGACTTCATTTTTATGGTGAAGGATACGTCCTACATGTACGTCACCGGCCCCGACGTGGTCAAAACGGTGATTAATGAGGATGTTAGCCACGAGGATCTGGGAGGTTATCGCGTACATGCGCTCAAGTCGGGTGTATCAGACGGGGCCTTCGACAATGACCTAATCGCGCTAACTCAGGTCAGACGTCTGATTGATTTTCTGCCGCTATCCAACCGCGAGAAGCCCCCGACGCGTGAGAGTTTTGATGCTCCGGATCGGGACGAACCCTCGCTGGACACCCTCGTGCCGTCCAATCCCAACAAACCCTATGACATGCGAGAATTGGTCAACAAGATGATCGATGAGGCTGATTTCTTTGAGATTTCACCGGAGTGGGCGAAAAACATCATCGTCGGCTTTGGTCGCATGGACGGCGAAACTGTGGGCGTGGTCGCCAATCAGCCGCAGGTGCTGGCCGGGGTTCTGGATATAGACTCCTCACGCAAAGCAGCCAGGTTCGTGCGTTTTTGCGATGCCTTTAATATCCCGATCATCACCCTCGTCGATGTGCCCGGCTTCATGCCCGGCACCAAACAGGAGCAGGGCGGTCTGATCAAGCATGGGGCCAAGTTGCTGTTTGCCTTCGCCGAGG
The DNA here is from genome assembly GCA_043742825.1 of Caulobacteraceae bacterium. Lineage (GTDB taxonomy): Bacteria > Pseudomonadota > Alphaproteobacteria > Caulobacterales > Caulobacteraceae > Acaudatibacter. The sequence goes on from JAYTXQ010000035.1 coordinate 18,207, forward strand.
CCACCGTACCGAAGATCACCGTCATCACCCGTAAAGCCTATGGCGGTGCCTTTGACGTGATGAGCTCAAAGAACATTCGCGGTGACATCAACTATGCCTGGCCGACAGCTGAGATCGCCGTCATGGGTCCCAAACAGGCGGTCGAGATCATCTTCCGCGGTGACCTGGGCGACGCCGAAAAGCTGGCTCAACGCGAAGCTGACTATAAGGCCCATTTCGCCAACCCGTTCGTTGCCGCCTCACGCGGCTATATCGACGACGTCATTACGCCGCACGGAACCCGCCGCAGAATTATCCGGGCGCTCAAGAGTCTAAAAACAAAGAACGTCACCAACCCCTGGAAAAAACACGATAATATACCGTTGTGATTACAAGGGGAGCGGGTGTCTGGCGCGTTTTCACCCTCCGTTGACGCATTTATTTCATAAATTGCGTCTTCCCGGAAAGATGCGAAGCGCAGCGCAGTGGCTTATCTGGGATCCAGGGGATACATCGCAAGAATTTGCAACCGCGCCACTGAAAACGGTCGCCGATCCTCTGGATCCCGGCTCTCCGGTTCGCTTCGCTTCCCTGTGGCAGGGATGACGCATTCTTGGAAGGAGTTCGCGTCAACCGGACGGAAAATGCTCACG
>JAYTXQ010000036.1:0-3078 GCA_043742825.1 Caulobacteraceae bacterium
TACAGTGTCGTTTTCGCCAGCGGCGAGGATGCGCCGGTGATGCTCCGGGTGAGTATTGGCCTCTTGGGCCGCTGCGAACCGGGTGCCGATCCACACCCCAGCAGCGCCAAGCGCCAGGGCGGCGGCAACCCCCCGACCGTCGGTCACGCCGCCAGCTGCCAGAACCAGGGTCCCGTCCAGAGCGTCCACCATCATCGGGGTTAAGACAAATGTCGGGGCCACGCCGTAGTTATGGCCACCGGACTCCGATCCTTGGGCGATCACCACCTCGATGCCGTCGCCGGCAGCACGACGCCCCGCCTCGACGCTGCCGACCTGTTCCCAGACACTGCAACCCGCGTCCTGCAGCAGCGTGCGATGGCTGTCAGTCGGATGGCCCCAGTGAAACGAGACGATCGGGACCTGCATCTCGGCGCAGAGGCGGATTTTCGAGTCATTGTCCAAAGGGGTGAGGAAATTGAGGTTGAACAGGCCGCCGGTCGTCGCCCTGAGATCTTCAATCGCGGCGCGCAGTTCGCTATCCAGCATGGGCCCCACGCCAATTGTACCAATAGCACCGGCATTGCAGACGGCGCGGGCCAGGGCCGGTTTCATGCCGACAAAACCCATGCCCGCCTGAACCAGGGGGTGGTCGCAGCCGAAACGCCGGGTAAGGGCGGTCATAATTGTTTGGGTATCAGGCATCTTCACCACTCTGCATTGCCAGCACACTCGAGGATGCTGTTTCTTAGTGGATTTCGGACGTTCCGGCGCGCTAACAAAGCGTGAGTTAAATCGATACCGACACAGGGGCCGACTATGAGCCGAAAACTTGCCATCCTGCAAAGCCTGATTGCCCGTTGGAGCGATGGCGATATCGATGGTGTGCTTGAGCATCTGAGCGAAGACATCGTCTGGCACTATGCTGCGGGTGCCGCGCCCCCTTTGCGGGGCAAAACCAAGGCACGCCGGTTCATGGAAAACTACAAAGCGCAGATCAATCGAGTGCGCTGGCGGCTGTTTGATTTTGCTGAAGCTGGCAACCGCCTCTTCGTTGAGGGTGTCGATGAGGTTCACCAGGCGGATGGGATGATCCTGGTGGGACCCTATGCTGGCGTGCTCGATTTCGATGGCGATCTGATTGCCGGTTGGCGCGACTATGTCGATACAGCCCTGCTGGACGCCCAGCGCAATGGCGGCGTTACACCCGATTGGGTAACGGCTCTGGCCGACCGAACCGCCTTGTCATGAAACTTGCGGGCTGCGTCGCCCTTGTGACCGGGGGCAATCGGGGCATCGGCGAGGCCCTGGTCCGCGCCCTGATCGCCGCTGGGGCGGCCAAGGTCTATGTGGGGTCTCGTGATCTGGCGAGTGCCGCGCATTTGGCCGGGGATTTTGGGGACCAGGCAATCCCTCTGGCTTTGGATGTCAGCCTCCCCGATTCGATTGCGGCCGCCGCCACGCAGTGCGGCGATGTCAGCCTGTTGATCAATAATGCTGGGGCCTTCGCCAACCTCACTTTGCTAAGCGCGCCCGACCTTGAGGCCGCCCGCGAAGAGATGGAGGTGAATTATTTCGGCCCCCTTGCCATGACCCGCGCCTTCGCCCCGATCCTGGCTGCAAACGGCGGCGGCGGTATCGCCAATGTGCTCTCGTCTGCCGGCATCGTCGCGCTGCCGAATATGGGGGGATACAGCCCCTCTAAATTCGCTGGCCGGGCGGCAGCTACGTGTCTGCGCGCTGAACTGGCCGGTCAGGGCACTCAGGTCACCGCCCTGATTGTCGGCTCGGTCGATACCCGCATGGCCGCGCACGTCACCGGCACTAAGGAACGCCCGGAAGATATCGCCAAAGTCGCTTTGGACGCGATCCGCAGGGGGCTGGACGAGGTTGACACAGACCGGATGGCTATCGAAGTGCGCGCCGCCAATGCCCGCGATCCGAAAGCGCTTGAACTTAGTCTTGCCCGGATGCTGGGGCGGGGCGACGTGACGACTGGCCGCTGACTGTTGCCGGTCAGGGGTGCGGCACGTCATTCGGTGACGTGTAGGTCGAGCCAGGTCCGGTCGTCACCCCGCCGCTGAGGTCGTGGGGTGTGGGGTGAACTGCTGACCCCGCGCGGTAGGCACGTTTGGCGTCTTCGCCTTCCATCGCAGCATCGAAACTGCGACGCTTGGCCGGATTGATGCCATCAAGCACCGGCGCATGGGCCATATCTACGCCAAAACGTTCGTTACAGCGGGCGCGCTCGGCCGGGCTCAGATGCACGGCATCGGAATTAGCGCAGCCGGCCAATGAGCCTCTCAGTCCGGGGCCGCCACTGGGAAAGGTTCCTGCCGGCCAGGGGACCAGCCCGCTGAGGCGTGATCCACTGATCTGAGCCGGGGGCGCGCCTGGCGCAAGCGCGCCCGCTTTGGCCGGTGGTGTCGGAGTCGGGGCCATGGGCAGGCTGGCTATCGTGGCTGGCGCGTCCTTGGCTGGCTTGTGAATCACCATCGGGGTCATTTGCACCGTTGGAGCAGGCGGGGCTGCGGGTGCTGGCGTAGTGGGCACCGGTTTCGGCGGCGTTGGGGTTGGTTTTGGCGGGGTCGGCGGGGCAAGGGTCGCCGGTTTGGGCACCGGGCGCGGGGGCAAGGGCGTCGGGGTTGGGGCCGGCGGCGTTTTCACTGGCTGCGGTTTGGCGGTCTCAACCTGTTTAGGCGTCGGCGGTGCCGGTTCGGGCTTAGGCGGCAGCGGCTCGGGTTCAGGCACCTTAGGGGGAATCACCACGACTTTCGGCGGCGGCGGCGGGAGTTTGATTATCTCCGCATCGATATGAACGGTAGGTGGCTCTGGTGGAGGGGCCTCACCGGGGGGATAGATGTAGTCCCGTGGCACCTGCAGAATCACTCCAACCAGGATGACCACGTGCCAAAGGGTTGAAAGGGCCAGGGCCCATGCGGCTCGCCTGTGTTGCCGTGTGACTTTCAAAACTGCCCTTTCGAACCGCAAACCCAACATAACAGTTTGCCCGCGCTTGGCACATGGGGACGGTGGAATTGATCAGTGCAAAATGGTGGCCATCGCCCCCTTGACGTGGACGGGGCCGCCGTTTAGAGA
>JAYTXQ010000037.1:0-19887 GCA_043742825.1 Caulobacteraceae bacterium
CTTAAGGGACAGACCGCTTTCGCCGCCATCCGCGACCTCATCGACGGCAACTTCGCCCTCCCTTGAGCCGCATCCAAGCCAACCCCGTGAGCAATTACCCAGCAACTGCACAAGAGAGAACTGAAACGCGTCCGAACCCTTGCGAATGCGATAACACCTATTAGCGACCTATTTTAAAGTAAGGCAAGGCGAATATTGGGCCTGCACCAGGTCTCGATGACTAACGGTTGAGTCAATCAGAACTCATAAAACGTGATTGATTCTAAATGTTTAAAGCAGGATTTGCGCGGAAAACAGGTATCAAGTCTTCAGCATCCCACTCTAGTTAGTGGTGCAAATAGGCAACAGTCGAGCCTGGTCCATCAAGTTGGTAAAGCGTTTAAACAGATAAAGCGAGTCCATCGGTCCGGGCGACGCCTCTGGATGATGCTGTACCGAAAACACCGGAGCGCCCTCCAGAGTCAGGCCGGCATTAGTTCCGTCGAAGAGGGAAATGTGCGTCTCGAGAAGTCCCGGTGGCAGGCTGGCCCGCTCAACACAAAAGCCGTGGTTCATCGACACCACCTCAACTTTGCCCGTCGTCAGATCCTTGACCGGATGATTGGCACCATGATGCCCCTGCTCCATCTTCACCGTCCGCGCGCCCAGGGCCAGGGCCAGGAGCTGATGGCCCAGACAAATGCCCATCAGAGGTATCCCGCTCGCTGCGAGCTGGCGAATTTCCGCAGCCGCCCAGAGTGCCGTCGCCGCAGGATCGCCCGGGCCATTTGAGAGCAGAACACCGTCGGGATTACGGGCCAGAATATCCTCCGCTGAGGTCATGCCCGGTACCACCGTCACCCGCACTCCCTCGCCAACCAGGGCGCGCAAAATATTGAGCTTGACCCCGAAATCTACGACCACGACCTCATACCGGGCCTCGTCCAGCCGTGAGAACCCGCCCGGCCAGGACCATGGCCCCTGCTCCCAGACAAAGGGTTGCAGGCAAGAGGCCTCTTTCGCCAGGTCTAGCCCATCGATCCCGCTCCACGCCCTCGCCCGTTGCACGAGAGCCTCCAGGTCAAACTGTCCCTGCGGGTTGTGGGCGATGATCGCCTGCGGCATGCCCCGCTCTCGGATAGCCCGGGTGAGCGCCCGGGTGTCGACCCCGGACAGGCCAATCACGCCCCGGCGCTCGAGCCAGCTATTCAGGTCGCTACCTGCGCGCCAGTTGGCCGGCGGCGTCGGCGCGTCGCGAAATAGCGCCCCGCGTGCGGCGGTCTCCGCTACCCCTGACATCTGTTCCAAGTCATCAGCGTTGGTGCCGACGTTACCTATGTGCGGGAAGGTAAAGGCTATGATCTGGGCCATGTATGAGGGATCGGTCAGGATCTCCTGATACCCGGTCATGGCTGTATTGAAACAGACCTCGCCCACCGCTTCGCCCGATGCTCCGCAGCCGGCACCTTGCAGCACGGTGCCATCGGCCAGAACCAGCACACCGGTGACGCCGGGTCTCAGATCAATCGACATCGGCGGGTCCTGTAAAACTGTCTTTAGGCAAACGCTCACTTAGGTATGGCCACGCAGCCGCCACGTCAACGAATTGACCGGCGGTCCTTGGGTGCTAAAGTGTCGATATGCTCGAACTACGCCCCAATTGTGAGTATTGCGGCCAGGATTTACCGCCGCACAGTGCGCTGGCGCGGATCTGCACGTTTGAATGCACCTTCTGCGCCGACTGTGCGCAGACTCGCTTCGCTGACACCTGTCCCAATTGCTCAGGCAACCTAGTCTCCCGTCCCATTCGCCCGGCTGCCATGCTGGCGAAATTTCCCTCCTCAACCACGCGCGCGATGAAGGGGCATCAGCATCCGCCTGAGGTAGCACGCCGGAACGGCATATAATTGAATATTCAAACGTTTGGGCATGCTGAGGACGCAGATCGATGAGCGAGACGGTGACGATCAAACGCGACTGACGATCACGCACCTCTTAACCGCCGTACCGGCATGGGCGGGGCCGGATAGCGTCCCAGTTTCGAGTTGCGGTAGGCCTAGATCGCAGATTGATGATTTCGGGCGGTGCCGCATCCAGAGCCTCGATCAGGCCTTGATTATTGACACAGCCACGCACCGCGCGTCATCTCTTCATATGTCGCCCGAGCAAGGGCGTAGGCCATAAACCGCACCGGGTCGGCGAGCGCCTGACCGGGAGGCTCGAACCGGACAAAGCGTTAGGCCAGGAAGCAGGAAACGCTGTCCAGAGGAATGGGTTTTAACGGTCTGAGGGTTTCACAGGCGCAAGGGTAAAGCGACGCCATCACACAGCTCAGGGTGTTGGACGCACGCTGTGTAACGACCTCACGACCAAGAAAAGGAAAGTTCAAAAGCAAACAGTTCGCGTTTAAATCTTCATTGCTGAAAAAATCAAAATCAATGGAGGATCGGTGGCCGACTTGCAGGGCAAAGGGCTGTGCGGCCAGCTCCGTCCATAGCCGCCGTTGGGGCGAAGGCAAAATTTCCAGATGAGGTTGAAAAGCGTCGGCCATAATGGAGATATAACATACGACGTGCGCCGAGTGCGTCGTTGCGAAAGCCCGAAAACCGGTTTCCGCTTCTCGCATGCCACCCTAACCCGCTATCATCGCGCCCGTGCGCTTCGACGACCGCTTTCTGGACGAGATCAAATCGCGTTTGCGTCTTTCCGATGTGATCGGCAAGACAGTAAAACTGCGTCGGCAGGGGCGCGAGTTTGTTGGGCTTTCACCGTTCAACAAGGAAAAGTCCCCATCGTTTTTCGTCAATGACGACAAGGGGTTTTTTCACGACTTTTCCAGTGGCAAGCACGGAGACCTGATCGGTTTCTTACAGCAGACTGAGCGGCTGAGCTTTGTCGAAGCGGTGGAGCGGCTGGCGGCGGAGGCCGGTGTGCCGCTGCCCGCGCCAGACCCGCAGGCCGCAGCGGAAGACAAAAAGCGTTCGGGGCTTGCCGATTGGCTGATTTTAGCGGCGGCCTGGTTCGAGGCTGAGCTGCGCCGCCCCGTGGGACGGGAGGCACGCGATTATTTGGTTGGGCGCGGATTTCCAGAGTCTGATTGGACGCGGTTTGCCATTGGCTATGCCCCGGCTGGTCGGATGGGACTGAAGGACTATCTGATCGCCAAGGGGGCGCGGCCCACAGATCTGGCTGAGGCCGGCTTGGTCATCACTCCCGAGGATGGCGGGGCCGCCTATGACCGGTTTCGCGAGCGGGTGATGTTTCCGATCACCGACGGGCGCGGTCGGATCATCTCCTTTGGTGGCCGGGCACTCAACGCTCAGGCGCGGGCGAAATACCTCAATGGTCCTGACACCTCGCTATTTGATAAAAGCCGGGTGCTTTATGGCCTGCCCGAAGCTCGCAAGCTGTTGCACGCCGGCGGCGAGGGCGCGGCTTTGGTGGTGGTCGAAGGGTATATGGACGTCATCGCCTGTCAGCGGGCCGGCATCGCAGCAGCGGCCCCCATGGGCACGGCATTGACCGAAACTCAGATGGAATTGCTGTGGCGACTACATTCCGAGCCTGTCTTGTGTTTCGACGGTGACCGGGCCGGCCTGCAGGCGGCAGGTCGGGCTATTGACCGCGCCCTGCCCTTTCTGAGCCCCGGCAAGAGCTTTCGCTTCGCCACCCTGGAAGGCGGCAAGGACCCGGACGATGTGTTGCGCAACTTGGGCGCCGGGGCGCTGAAAAGCCAACTCGCGGCGGCGAGACCCTTCGTCGAGGCCCTGTTCAACCGTGAGCGATCTGCCACACCGATTGAATTGCCTGAGCACCGTGCGGGCCTGCGTCAACGGCTGCGCGCCGAGGCCCGACGCATTGCCGATGCGGATTTGGCGGCCGCCTATCGCGATGCCCTGCTGGCGCGCCTGGATCAGATCTTTGCCCCCGCACCGGGAGCGCCTTCCATACGCCCGAGGCGGGCGGGCAGGGGCAACGGGCGTAGCCCCTATATCGAGCCGCCGGGTCTGGCCAAACCCGAAGCCAAGGCCGCTGCCCGGCGCCTTGCGCGCGCGCTGGACCCGACCGCCGCGGTTCTGGCAGCCTATGTGCTGGATGATCCGGCTGTCCTCGATAGCCATGATGAAGAATTTTCAAAGCACGGCTTTGGCGATTCGGCCCTGTTTGGGCTGGCAGAACAGATCGTCCGTCTGCGTCTTGATGGCCAGGCCCTTGACAGTGCCAGTTTACGACACCATTTGGCACAAAGCGAACTGAGTACGCTGCTGACTGACATCAATCGGGCCGCCACGCACGCGGGCGCGCCCTTCCCCCCAAAAGATGTCACCCTCGCCGCCGTTAGATCGCAGTGGTCGCATGTCTTTGAGGTCGTCAACCGATTAGCTGCGCTGGAAGAGGCCCTGACCGTTGCCAAACAAGATTTGGCCGGAGTTTCTGACGCGTCTGGTTTTATGACCTTGAAAGCGGAACGTGACAAACTGCGAAAAGCGATCAGGTCGGGGAAGATTTGGACACCGGACGCGGCGGACTGACGATTACATCTCGTCAGAGCCCGTGACGCGCCTTCACATTTAAGTTCGCCAGGGGCCGCCGCAGGCCCTAAGCGGACGTCGGAGATATTGATGACCACCGCGACAGCTACAGCGCCCTTAGCCGCAACCGCGCCACTGCCCAAGACCGAAGCCCCTGCCGGTTCGGATGGACCCCTGCTCGATCTTACCGATGCCGGGGTTAAGAAATTCATCAAACAGGCCAAGGCGCGCGGCTATGTGACCATGGACGAGCTGAATAAGGTGCTTCCCTCTGAGGAGGTGACCTCCGAGGCGATTGAAGACACCCTGGCCATGCTCTCTGAGATGGGCGTCAACGTCGTCGAGGCCGAGGAAGACGCCGCTGAGGGTGGCGAGGTGGTGGTGCGCGAAGAAACCGCGGTCGCCGACACGGCGGAAAAGCAAAGTGCCTATGACCGCACCGATGATCCGGTGCGCATGTATCTGCGCGAAATGGGCTCCGTGGAACTGTTGTCGCGCGAAGGCGAGATCGCCATTGCCAAACGCATTGAGGCCGGCCGCGACACCATGATCCGGGGCTTGTGTGAAAGCGCCCTGACCTTTGAAGCGATCATGGTCTGGCGCGAAGAGCTCAGTGGCGGACGGATTCTGCTGCGCGAAGTTATCGATCTGGAACAGACCTATGGCGGGCAGGTAGCCCAGGCCCTGGCCGACGCAGCCCTGGCCGGTGAAGCCGAAGATGCTGAAGCCGCCACCAGCCCTGAAGCCGAGGAAGATCCCAACGCAGAAGTCACCGACGACGACGATTTCGACGACGGTGCCGGCCCGACCATCAGCGCCATGGAAGGCGAACTGCGTGAAGGGGTGATGCTGACCCTTGACGCCATTGCGACCGAATTTGAGTCGTTCCGCGCCCTTCAGGAAAAACTGGTCCTGCAGCGCCTGGCCGGATCGAACCTGACAACGGAAGACCGGAAATCCTACGAGACCGCTTCGGCCGCCATTGTTCAGCACCTGAAGACCCTGAAGCTGAACAATAACCGCATTGAGGCCCTGGTCGATCAGCTCTACGCGATCAACAAGCGCCTGGTTGGCCTTGAGGGCCGCCTGCTGCGCGCCTCCGACAGCTATGGCATCTCGCGCCAGGAGTTCCTGACCGCCTATCTGGGCTCGGAAATGGACCCGGCATGGTCGGAAAAGGTCTCGCTTCTGGGCGTGCGCTGGACCAAGTTCGTCGAAAACGATGTCCGTCAGGTCAGCGAAATCCGCAAGGAAGTTGCCGCCCTTGCCATGGAGTCGGGCGTCCCCATCGATGACTATCGCCGCATCGTTCAGACGGTGCAAAAGGGTGAACGCGAAGCCCGCCAGGCGAAGAAGGAAATGGTTGAGGCCAATCTGCGCCTAGTCATCTCAATCGCCAAGAAATACACCAATCGGGGCCTACAGTTCCTGGACCTGATCCAGGAGGGCAATATCGGCCTGATGAAGGCGGTGGACAAATTCGAATACCGCCGCGGATATAAGTTCTCTACCTATGCCACTTGGTGGATCCGTCAAGCGATCACCCGATCAATCGCCGATCAGGCCCGCACTATCCGCATCCCCGTGCACATGATCGAGACGATCAATAAGATTGTTCGCACCAGCCGCCAGATGCTGCACGAAATCGGCCGCGAGCCGACGCCGGAGGAACTGGCCGAGAAACTGGCAATGCCGCTGGAAAAAGTGCGCAAGGTTCTGAAGATCGCCAAGGAGCCGATCAGCCTGGAAACCCCCATCGGCGACGAGGAAGACAGCCACCTGGGCGATTTCATCCCGGACCATAACGCCATCCTACCCATCGATGCGGCGATTCAGAGCAACCTTCGCGAAACCACCACCCGCGTCCTCGCCTCCCTCACCCCGCGCGAAGAACGGGTCCTGCGCATGCGCTTCGGCATCGGCATGAACACCGACCACACCCTCGAAGAAGTCGGCCAACAGTTCAGCGTCACCCGCGAACGCATCCGTCAGATCGAAGCCAAGGCCTTGCGCAAACTGAAACACCCGAGCCGGTCACGCAAGCTGCGGAGCTTCCTGGATAGTTGACATCGACGCGACGGGGGCTTTCTCCAGCTCATGGCTGAATTAACCCCCGCTGTCCTCAATCGCCTGGAGGCGATGTTGGTGCGGGAACCCGCGCGGACTGAGTACGAGGCGCAAGCCTTGTTGCGGCGTGACCCTGGAAATGCGCGCGCCAGCTTGGTGCTCGGAGCGGCGCGGCGGCGGCGGGGCGACATGATCGGTGCGGCCAGGGGGTTAGTTGTCCTGGCAAAGGCTCATCCACAGTTGGTCGAAGCCCACCTGGAATTGGCGCTGGTCCTGCTCGCGATTGGTGAACATGACACCGGCAATGAACGCCTGAAACACGGCGTAGATCTTGATCCGGCTGTGGCGGAGGCCTGGTTGGAGGGTGGCCTTGCCAGCGAACCGGGAAACGACACGCTGCGCCTGGCTCTGGCCGAGACCCTATATCGCCTGCAGAAGCCCGGCGCGGCCCTGGGCCACCTTGAACAGCTTCTCGCACGCGAGGCATTGGTGCCAGGGGTAAAAACTCTCATCTCGGCCTGCCGGTCGCAGATGGCTGAAGTCAACCGGGAATAAATCGACCAAGGCCTGCGTCTATATCCAGGAGCACCCGATCACCTGGAGATAGATCATGGCCACCCCGATCCTCGACCGCCCAGACCGGCGGGGCGTTTTGCGGTGCATGACATGGGCTGGCGCGGGCGTCGTCTGGGGGGTGGCCGGCGGCATACCGGGTCCGTCAAGCCTCGCCCAGGCGGCAAAACGGCCGGCGGCATCGCCATTCAGTTTCGTCCAGGTCAGCGACAGCCACATCGGTTTTGCCAAGCCGTCCAATCCCGATGCGCGCGCGACCTTACGCGAGGCCGTCGCGAAAATTCGCGCTCTGCCCGACCAGCCCGCGTTTATCGTCCACACCGGCGATGTCAGCCAGCTTTCCAAGGACGTGGAGTTCGACGATGCGGATCAGATCCTCAAAGAGGCCGGCCTGCCTGTCTTTCACATTCCAGGCGAACACGACGTCCTCGACGAGGGGACAGGGGCCGCATTCCTTGCGCGCTACGGCAACGGGGCAACAGGTGGTGGTTGGTACAGTTTTGACCATGGCGGGGTGCATTTTGTCGCCCTGGTGAATGTGATCAATCTCAAGGCCGGGGGCCTGGGTTGGCTGGGCGCCGATCAACTGGCATGGCTTGAGGCGGATCTGGCAGGCCAACGCGCCAGCACGCCAGTGGTGGTTCTGGCCCATATTCCTCTGTGGTCGCTCTATCCCGACTGGGGTTGGGGCACCGATGACAGCGCCCAGGCTCTGACCCACCTGGCCCGTTTTGGCTCAGTGACTGTGCTCAATGGCCACATCCATCAGGTGCTGCAGAAAATTGAGGGCACGGTGACGTTTCACACCGCCCGCTCTACGGCCTTCCCCCAGCCTGCCCCAGGCACAGCGCCCGCGCCTGGCCCGATGAAAGTACCGGCTGACAGGCTCCGCTCGGTCCTCGGCATTCGCCAAGTCAATTTTCGCCACACAGGCCAGCCCTTGGCCATCGTCGATACCCCGTTGGCGGTGTGATCTGCCACAACCGACCGGAGCACGTTAGAATGACCACACCCTTGATCCGAGCCCTCGCCAAAGCCGCGCTCTTTGCGACGCTCGTGCTCGCGCCTGCGGCCATCGCGGCCGCCATCACCGGACAATCGGTGAGCATCAGCAACTTTACCTTTGCGCCGAAGGACATTGTCGTGCCGTTGGGGACAACGGTGACCTGGATCAACGGCGATGATGTTCCCCATGTCGTGCGGGCGGTGGATGGCGGATTTCACTCAAAACCCCTGGACTCGGACGACCGCTTCAGCTTCACCTTCACGACGCCGGGCTCTTTCGCCTATTTCTGCTCGTTGCATCCGAAAATGACGGGAAGGGTTATCGTCAAGCGCTAGTGGCTTCAGTTGGATCCGCAACGACGGCGAATTTTCATCGCCTCATCCTGCCACATCTGGACAGCGCCTACAGCCTCGCGCGGTATCTTTCGGGCGATATCGGCGCGGCCGAGGACATTGCCCATGACGCTATGCTCAAAGCTTTTCGCGCCTTTGACGGTTTTCGTGGCGGCGATGCCAAAGCCTGGCTGCTGGCGATCGTCCGCAATGCTCATCTCGACTGGGCTCGCAAGACCAAGGGGTGGCGAGCCATGACGGCTGAGGGCAGTGAGATGGACACCTGGGAGACCCTCTCCGACGCCGATCAGATTTCCGCTGAGGCAGGGCTGATCGCTCAAGCAGATGTCGATAGCTTAAGGGTGGGGATCGAGGCCCTGGCTCAGCCCTATCGCGAGGCGGTGGTCCTGCGCGACCTGGAGGAGCTTTCCTATCGCGAAATCGCCATGGTCACTGGCGTCGCCATGGGCACGGTGATGTCGCGACTGGCGCGTGGACGCGCGCTTCTGGCCAGACATCTGATATCGCTGCGAAAGGATGGTCGATGAGTGCGTGCGCCGACAGGCTGGCGATACTGGGAGCTCTTGCCGATGGCGAGCTGGACGCCGGAAACGCGGTTGCGATGGAAGAGCATCTGCAGTCCTGCGAGGGATGTCGTGCGCACCTGACCGGAATCGCCGATTTGAAGGCCGCCTTGTCGCGTGGATCCCTCCGCTATGCCGCTCCACCAACTTTGCGCCCGCGCCTGGTCGGCCGCCTGGGTGGGGTGGGACCAGCCATCTCTGGCGTCAGACGACCAGGTTTAGCAACCCTGCCACAGTGGTTGACCGGAGGCGCGATCACAGCCCTGGCGGCGGCTGTGGTCCTGGTGATCATGCCGCGATTTACCTTGCCCGATCTGTCAGCGCAGCTGGTGGACGGGCATATTCGCTCTCTTCAGGCTCAGCACCTCGTGGATGTACAGACCTCGGACCGGCATGTGGTCAAGCCCTGGTTCAATGGCCGAATCAATTTCGCCCCGCCCGTGGTGGATATGGCTGACGCTGGTTTTCCACTTGTCGGCGGCCGACTGGACGTGATTGACGCACGAACAGTTGCTGCCCTGGTCTATCGTCGTCGCGCACATGTGATAAACCTTTTTGTCTGGTCCGGCGAGACCGCATTGCCGACCTTGGTTGGTCACCGGCGAGGCTATAGTCTGCTGCGCTGGAGCCGCGCCGGCTTGGTTTATTGGGCGGTTTCAGATATCGACTCCGCCGAGCTTGAAGCCTTTCACACCGCCTTCGCCGCCCGCACGGCGGGCTAAGGCTTCGGTGCAGCGTAGAGGGCTTGATGATCACCTCGGGCCAGAATGTGGCCGGTCATGGCCTGGGTCAGGCGGTCGAAACCTGCGTCCGGTGGCAAGGCTAAGTTCGTATCCAGGGCATAAAGGCGAATACGATAGTGGTGCAGTCCGCTTGGGGGCCTGGGACCGAAATAGCCGGAGGTTCCCGCATCGTTGCGACCCTGGTGGGCACCTGGCACGGAGGCGGGCTCGGCTTGCGTGATGATCCCCTCTGGCAAGGCGGTAAAATCACCGGGGATGTTCCAGATCATCCAATGAACAAAGGGCTTCGACCCCGGCGCATCCGGATCATCCAAGGTCACGGTATAGCTTTTGGCCCCGCTAACCGGGGTCCACCCCAGGGCCGGTGAGAGGTTGTCGCCATAAGCGCTTTGGCGCAGGCTCAGGCTCTGATCCGCCGCCATGCCCGGAACCGTCAACACGATCTGCGCGATAGGGGCCCCGGCTCCGGCGGGCGGCGACGCGTGACAGGCACCGAGTAACAGGCAAAGGGCTATAAGTCGTCGCACGATTTCACCATCCTTAGCTTTGTCTGGATGTGGGTTAGACACCCCTGACTTGTCTACCCTTGCGTCCTCATATAAAGAAAACTTTATATCTTTGACCCGCGCACCGCTTGCCGCGGGCCATCAACATCGAGGACGTCCCATCAATGAACCCCGCGCGCGCAGGCTATCTTTTTACCAGTGAAAGCGTCTCTGAAGGCCATCCCGATAAGGTGGCGGACCAGATTTCGGACACCGTCGTCGATGCCTTTCTGGCCGCTGACCCATATGCAAGGGTTGCTTGCGAAACCATGGTCACGACTAACCGCATTATCCTGGCCGGAGAAGTGCGCGGTCCTAGCGGGGTCGTTGAGACATTAGAAGATAAGGTCCGGGCTACGGTCCAAGCCATCGGCTATGAACAGGAGGGTTTCCACTGGAAGCACGCTGACTATGCCTGCCATCTGCACAGTCAATCCGCTGATATTGCTATGGGCGTCGATGCCGCCGGCAACAAGGATGAGGGCGCGGGCGACCAGGGGATCATGTTCGGCTATGCCACCAATGAGACGCCCGAACTCATGCCGGCGACCCTTCAGTATGCACACAATATCCTCAAAGTCCTCGCCGACGCTCGCCACTCAGGGGCCGAAACCGGTCTTGAGCCTGATGCCAAGAGCCAAGTCACTCTATTGTATGAAAACGGTAAGCCAGTCCGCGCCACCTCCATCGTGCTGTCAACCCAACATCGCGACGGCCTCTCGCCCGCCGACATCGCGCATATCGTCAGGCCCTATATCCTGGGGGTTCTGCCTGAGAGTTTCGTCACCGACGAAACCGCATGGCACATCAATCCGACGGGGAACTTTGTCATCGGCGGACCCGATGGAGATTGCGGCCTGACCGGGCGCAAGATCATTGTCGATACCTATGGTGGCGCAGCCCCGCACGGCGGTGGTGCATTTTCCGGCAAGGATCCGACCAAGGTTGATCGCTCAGCCGCCTATGCCTGCCGCTATCTGGCCAAAAACGTCGTCGCCGCCGGCCTGGCGGATCGTTGCACCATCCAGATCGGCTATGCGATCGGAGTCAGTCACCCTTTGAGCTTTTACGTTGATCTGCACGGCTCAGACCGCGTCGATCCGGCCCGTCTGGAAGAGATCCTGCCGCAGATGATCGGCGGGGCCCACCCGCGCGCCATCCGCGAGCACCTGGGTCTCAATCGACCGATTTACGCCCGAACGGCAGCCTATGGCCATTTCGGTCGCGCGCCAGAAGCTGACGGTGGTTTTTCCTGGGAGCGCGTCGATCTGGTAGAGGAGCTGAAGCGCGCCTTTTAGTTCACCTTTACCGGCGGTTCGGTGACACTTGCCCGAGATGCAAAGGCCTCGTCGGGCATGGCTAGCAGGTGCTGGTAGAGCTCTTTGGGATAGCTCTGGTGCGGCTTAGCCGGGTTATAGGGCGGCTGGCCGACGGCACCGTTTTCGCCGTCGTAGGCCGGTGGCGTGACGTAATCTGTCAGTTCGGCGGGAGATATTCCTGCCAGGGCGACCACTTCGGGGTCAATCCAGGCCCGTGCGTCGATGGGCTCAGACGAAGTTGAGATTTCCAAGCACAACAGCTCTGGGCCGGCGAAATAGATCGACTTGCACATACCGTGATCTATCGGGCCCAGCACATTCACCCCGCGCGAGCGGATGCGGTCGCGCATGGCCAGCAAGGCTGCGTCATCATCAACGTTGAAGGCCACGTGCTGCATGGTGCCAGGTGCGGAGGCATAAGCTGGGGTGCCAGAATGCGAGACGCCCATAACCGGGGCGATCTTGGCCATGTCCGGGGTCTGCACAAAGGCAACCGAGGCATGATCGTTGAGTTTCATGAAGCCGTGCCACGCCCCCTCGACACCGTGCATCCAATAAAGGGCGACAAGTTCCATCCCCAGAACGTCGGAAAAGAAGGCGATCTGTTGCTTGATGTCGCCAGTGGATACCGCCAGGTGATGCAGGCCGTTGGGTTTGACCATAGTTTTCCTCCCATATGAAAACTCGTAAAAAGCGCGGTTATCGTTTCACGTCCAGTGCCGTCTGCCGCATGCGCGTGCGCACGGTGAAGACACCGTCGCCACTGAGCACCCCGCCCCGGGCAAACAGCCGGCCGCCCTGCCAGTTGGAGAGGCCAAGCTCCGGACGGTTGAAGGCATATTGGCCATCCACCCAGCGGGTGAAGCCGTCACCGACAAAGGCGGCATCAATCAGGGCGTAGAATCGATCCTGGGCGGCCTGATCCTGCGAAATGAGTGAGGCGGCAAAGCGCGGGCTGTGCTGATTAAACAGGGCTATGGCCTCGTCGATATCCTCAACCAGGATCAGGCTGACCTCTGGGATATCATCCCATTCCCATTCCCGTCCCAGATCGGCCAGGGGCATAAGCGAGACACCCTCAGCCTTATCGATGCACGTACCTTCATCCACATGCAGCCGCGCGCCCATGCCGCGTCGCTGACCCGCACGTGCCAGGGCATTGACAAAAAGGGGGACAAGATCAGGTGCACGATCACGAACGATACAACAGACGTTCAGGGTATTGCACACCTTGCGGTCAAGGGAGTTGTAGACGGTCGCAGCAAAACGCTCGACCGAGGCGGTTGCATCGGCGACTAGCCATGCCCCACCCGTCCCGTGCAGGCTGACCGGAACCCCGCTCTGACGGGCCACAGCCCCAAGTTGTGCGACAGCCGGGCCGGAGCCCCTGGCGACAGCGAGCGACAGACGCGGATCACTGAAAAGTGCCCACCCCGCCGCATGCGCAGCGCTATCGATCAGGACCGCCGCCCCAGCGGGCAGGCCGGCCTGCACCAAACCGGGACTGAGGGCATGGTCGCGAATAGCACGGGCGGTGCTCAGGGCATCGCTGCCGATCCGGAACACCACACTGTTACCGCCTCGAATCACTCCGGCGGCATCGGCAAAGACATTGGGCCGACCCTCAAAGACAAAGCCGATGACCCCCAGCGGCGCAGTGACCTGTTCAACGCTCCAGCCTTCATGGGCCACCCGCTCCAGCACCTTTTCGCGCCGCGCCGGCGCATCGCGCCAGACCCGAAGGCCGGCGATCATGTCGGTACGCATTCGCTGATCGGCGACGAGGCGCGTCGTTGAGCGGCCTCGCGCCGTCGCACTCTTCACATCGGCACCATTGGCCATTGCAATTTTTGCCCATATCCGGTCGTCAGTCAGATGCGCGGCGAAACGCTCGAAGAAGTCGGTGATCTGGTTGTCACTGACCCCCGCGAGATCGGCGAAGGCATCGCTGGCCAGGTCCACTGCGCGCGTGGCGATCTGGTGGGCGACAATGGGCACGTGCAACAGCGCGCCGCTCTCTTGAACCACCACCAGCCGGTCGCCCGGGGCGAAGGCCGCCGCCAGGGCCTCATCGACCACAGCGATCTGGTCGCCGCCGAAAACGACGGCCATCCCGGCTTTCAGCTGGTTCAAAGCAGCGATCATATCAACGCTTTAGCTGCAAGTGCATAGCGGCAACAGCTTTTGCTGTGCATCCGGCTTGGCGCAACGCCTTGCAAGCGGCTAAAGTCTCACGCTCAACCTTAAGATAAGGACGCACCCCCATGAAGACCCGCGCCGCCGTTGCCTGGAAAGCCGGAGAGCCCTTGCGGGTTGAGGAGGTGGATCTGGACGGCCCCCGCGCCGGCGAGGTTCTGGTCGAGATCAAAGCAACCGGCGTCTGTCACACCGATGAGTTCACCCGCTCAGGCGGCGATCCGGAGGGGGTCTTCCCCGCCATTCTCGGCCACGAAGGCGCAGGGATCGTGCTGGATGTTGGCCCAGGCGTTACCACCCTGAAGCCCGGCGACCATGTGATTCCTCTCTACACCCCCGAATGCAGGCAGTGTAAGTCGTGCCTGTCGCGGCGGACCAATCTGTGCACTTCAATCCGCAGCACCCAGGGCCAGGGCCTGATGCCCGACGGGACAAGCCGCTTTTCCATCAAGGGACAGCCCATCTTTCATTATATGGGCTGTTCGACCTTCGCTAATCACACGGTCTTGCCCGAGATCGCCTTGGCCAAGGTTCGCGACGACGCGCCTTTTGATAAGATCTGTTACATCGGCTGCGGCGTCACCACCGGGGTTGGTGCGGCGATCTGGACCGCCAAGGTGTGGCCGGGGGCCAATGTGGTCGTCTTTGGCCTCGGCGGAATTGGCCTCAACGTCCTGCAAGGCGCGCGGATGGCCGGTGCCGACAAAATCATCGGCATCGATTTGAACCCGGCACGCGTGGAGATGGCGAAGAAATTTGGCATGACCCATTTCATCAATCCCGATGACGTCGGCCGCGACAAGGTCGTGCAAGCGATCGTGGACCTGACCGGCGGCGGCGCGGATTTCTCCTTCGAATGTATCGGCAATGTCCACACCATGCGTCAGGCCTTGGAGTGCTGCCATCGTGGCTGGGGCGAGAGCATCATCATCGGCGTCGCTGGCTCAGGCCAGGAAATCGCCACCCGTCCCTTTCAGCTGGTCACTGGCCGGGTGTGGAAGGGCACGGCCTTTGGCGGCGCACGCGGGCGTAGCGATGTGCCCAAAATCGTCGACTGGTACATGGAGGGCAAGATCGACATCGACCCCCTGATCACCCACATCCTGCCGCTGGAAGACATCAACAAGGCCTTTGACCTGATGCATTCCGGTGAAAGCATCAGGTCGGTGGTCGTGTTTTAGAGCGCTACACCCTAACCGCACTAACCGCAGTTTTTTGCATCTCGACCAGTTCGGCGATACCGGATTGGGCCAAGCCGAAGAGGTTGTCGAATTCAGTGCGCGAGAAGCCACGTTTTTCGCCGGTGGCCTGGACCTCAACGATATCGCCGCTGCCGGTGAGGACAAAATTGGCGTCAGCCTCGGCTGTGCTGTCCTCCTCGTAGTCCAGGTCCAGGACCGCATCGCCCGCGCACAGGCCGCAGGAAATTGCGGCCACATGATCTAAAATCGGATCGCGGGTGATCACCCCCTCGTCCAGGAGGTGGCGTGTGGCCAGGCGCAACGCTACCCACGCCCCGGTGATCGATGCGGTCCGGGTTCCGCCGTCGGCTTGTAGGACGTCACAGTCCAGGCTTATCTGGCGTTCCCCCAAGGCCTTAAGGTCGACCACCGCGCGTAGCGACCGTCCGATGAGACGCTGAATCTCCTGGGTGCGACCCGATTGCTTGCCCTGGGCCGCTTCACGCCGACCTCGGGTATGGGTGGCGCGCGGTAGCATGCCATATTCCGCTGTGACCCAACCCTGCCCACGACCGCGCAGGAAGGGTGGCACGCCTTCATCCAGGCTGGCGGTGACCAGAACCCGGGTGTGGCCGGCAGTAATCAGACATGAACCCTCGGCATAACGATTGACCCCCGTTTCCAACGTGACATCTCGCAGTTGACTGTGGGTCCGGTTTGAAGGTCGCATAAGAAAAGAGCTCCATCTGAAAACGTCGCGCCTTGCGCGGGCAAAGGGGGAGCTTATCCTATGATTGCAGGTGACCCGTCCATGACCAACACACTGATCGGACTTTTTCCCAAGCGCGGCGCAACCCTGGCCGAGCTGGATGGGCGAGCACGCGAGATATTCCGCCGCATCGTCGAGACCTATCTGGAGACCGGAGAGCCCGTGGGTTCACGGACGATTTCCCGTGGCGGGGTGCACCTCTCCCCGGCCTCGATCCGCAACACGATGCAGGATCTGACGGAGTTGGGGCTTCTGGGCGCAACGCACAGCAGCGCCGGGCGCCTTCCCACGCATGCGGGCCTGCGCCTTTTCGTCGACGGGCTGTTGGAAGTGGGTGAGGTCGGCGAGGATGATCGACGCAATATCGAGGCGCGGCTAACCGCTCACGGGCGTAGTTTTGATGACGCACTAAATGAAGCCAGCTCGATCCTCTCGGGCCTGGCCGGCGGGGCCGGGGTCGTGGTCAGTCCGGTTCATGATGCCGGGGTTAAGCATGTGGAATTTGTCGCGCTCGGGCCTGATCAAGCTCTGGCGGTAATGGTCTTTGATGACGGCCAGGTGGAAAATCGTCTGATGCGCCTGCAGCCTGGCATAACGCCTTCGGCTCTGCAGGAAGCTTCGAATTTTCTCAACGCCCGCCTTCGCGGCAAGACCCTGGTCGAAACCAAGGCCGAGGTGGCTGCCGAACTGTCGGTGGCGAGAAGCGAGTTGGACGCGGTGGCGGCAAAGCTGGTTGAGGACGGGCTGGCAGCCTGGAGCGGTGGAGAAGAAGCGCAACGTGCCTTAATCGTGCGTGGGCGGGCCAACCTATTGGGCAGCGCTGAGGCAATGAGTGATCTTGAACGCGTGCGGCAGCTATTCGACGATCTCGAACAAAAGGAACAGTTGATTGGCTTGCTCGATGATGTTCGACAGGCCCAGGGCGTACGGATTTTTATCGGGGCTGAAACGCGCCTGTTTTCGCTTTCGGGTTCCGCTCTGATCGCGGCGCCCTATATGTCAGGCAAGCAAAAGGTCCTGGGGGCCATTGGCGTGATCGGACCAGCGAGACTTAACTATGCCCGCGTCATCCCGCTGGTGGACTATACTGCTCGGGCCCTGGGCCGAATCATTGATGGATAGACGGAAGTAGAATGCCCGAACACGAGACCAACATGAGTGACCTAGATGCGGCAGCGGATGCGTTGATCGCCGAAGGGGACGCCGCCGAAGCCGATGATTATGCGGCACGGATCGAGGCCCTGACCGCCGAAGTTGTGGTGCTGAAGGACCAGGCCCTGCGCTATGCCGCCGAAGCGGAAAACACTCGCCGCCGGGCCGAGCGCGAAATGAACGACGCGCGCGCCTACGCGATCCAGAAATTTGCCCGCGACCTGATGGGCGTAGCCGACAACCTCGCGCGCGCTCTTCAACATGCCCCCACCGACAGTGAAGATGCCGCCACGCGTAACCTGACCGTCGGTTTAGAAATGACACAAAAGGAACTGCTAGGCGCGTTCGAACGCAATGGGCTGAAATCGATAACCCCTGCTGAAGGCGATAAGTTCGACCCGCATCAGCATCAGGCAATGATGGAACAGACCTCTGAAGCGGTTCCCCCTGGCGGCGTGGTTCAGGTGCTGCAAAATGGCTTCGACCTTTTCGGTCGCATCGTCCGCCCCGCCATGGTCATCGTCGCCGCCAAGGACTCCACTGGACCCACCGCCGAGGTGCCGTCTTAGCGTTTCATCCGCAGATGGCGCAGATCTCAGCAGATGCCGGACTGAACACTGTGCCGCAGGCGACTAAACCTGGCACAAAGGCATGATCGGCTGCGCCCGCTAACCCCCGAACCAGTCCGCTAAAATCTGCATAATCTGCGGATAGGGTCTTGCGGCTAAAACTTCCTTCACCAAGCCCCTTCCTCGCGGCGACAAATCCGTTAGTCTGTTAAGTCCCTTTTTAACCACCGTGCGGGGACGCTTGACTGGCGCGGTGCCGATGTGGACTGATTGGACATGAAGCTTACGATCGAACGGGCCGCGCTGCTCAAGGCCCTGGGTCACGTGCAAAGCGTCGTAGAGCGACGCAACACCATTCCGATTCTGTCCAACGTGCTGTTAACGGCCAAGGGCGATACCTTGGCCTTTTCGGCAACCGACCTCGATATGGAGATCGCCGATACCGCTACAGCGCGGGTCGAGACGCCGGGCCAGATCACCGCGCCCGCCCACACGCTGTATGAAATCGTCCGCAAACTGCCCGAGGGCGCGGAAGTGTCTTTGACCTACAGCGGCGATGACCCGCGCCTGCAGGTTCAGGCCGGGCGCTATAAGGTCAACCTGCCGGTGCTGCCTGCAGGGGATTTTCCGACCATGCTGTCAGATGGCCTCTCGGACCTGGTGCAGGTTGATACCGGAGAGCTGATCCGCTTGATCGACAAGACCCGCTTTGCCATATCCACAGAGGAAACCCGATATTATCTGACGGGCATCTATCTGCACTCGGTGGTTGAGGACGGTCGAGCTCTGTTGCGCGCCGTGGCCACCGACGGTCATCGCCTGGCCCTGGCCGATATGCCGGCACCGGAAGGCGCTGCCGGTCTGCCGGGGGTGATCATCCCGCGCAAAACGGTGCAGGAAGCGCGGCGGTTGATGGACGATGCCGGCGAGACCATCGGATTGCGCCTCAGCCCGCAAAAGGTGCGCTTTGACCTTGGACTTGTGGGTCTGACCTCAAAGGTCATCGACGGTTCATTCCCGGACTATACCCGCGTCATTCCACGAGACAATCACCGGGTTATGATGGTGGACAACACCCTGTTCGCCGCCGCCGTTGATCGGGTTGCAACCATTTCTTCGGAAAAGAGCCGCTCGGTGAAGCTGTCGGTGGAATCTGGCCGGGTCACCTTGATGGTTCGCAATATGGAAACCGGCCAGGCGGTGGAAGAGCTGGAAGTCGATTATGACGGCGAACCCTTCGAGATCGGCTTTAACGCTCGCTATCTGATGGACGTCACGGCTCAGATCGTCGGTGAAACGGCGGAGTTTCGTTTTGCTGACCGCACAGGTAGCGCTGCCATGCTCGATCCAGTCTTGATCCTCGACCCCCTCGATGCCGGCGTCCAATATGTACTGATGCCGTTGCGGGCCTGAATAGCCGGTTGAAAAGAAAGACTGAAACGCCGAGAAGCCAAGTAGCCAAGGGGCCCCGACCTCTCCGCTTGGCTTGGCGAAGCCGTATTGAAAATTTCGCCCAACTTTGGGCGTGTGTTGGCGACCGGCCTTGGCTTCTTGGCTCCTTGGCGTTTCAAAAAAAATGTCCCGGATAGACCTCCTGCTCCTCACAGACTTTCGCTCCTACCAGCGGGCAGAGTGGCGCGTCGCTGGACGAAATGTCTTCCTGTTTGGCCCCAATGGTGCTGGCAAGACCAATCTCTTGGAAGCCATCAGCCTGTTGTCGCCCGGCCGGGGTCTGCGTGGTGCGCCCCTAGCTGAGATTGGCCGACGCGGCAGCGACGAAAAAATCGGCCGTGCCTGGGCAGTTTCGGCCTGCCTCATCGGTACTAATGGTCCTGTTCAGGCCGGAACCGGGATCGAGACCGCCACCGCCACCCGGCGACTGGCGCGCATTGAGGGCGAGGCCGTACCCGTTGGCCGCCTGTCAGAACAGGCACGACCCATGTGGCTGACGCCGGTTCAGGATCGGCTGTTTCTGGAGGGCGCGGGCGATAGGCGGCGCTTTTTTGATCGGCTTGTCTATGCCGCCCGGCCCGGTCACGCCCGCCATGTGGGGATTTACGAAAGGGCCCTTCGCGAACGCGGCAAGGTTTTGGCCGAATCACCCGGCGACGGGGCCTGGCTGACTGCCCTTGAAGCTCAGATGGCCAGTGCCGGAGCTCAGGTAGCCCTGGCTCGCGGTCAGACCCTGACCGAATTGTCAGCAGAGATCGAACTGCGCGGTGACCGGGCCTTTCCCAGGGCCGGTATCTCGCTCACCGGTGAATGGGAAAGCCTGGCAGTGCAGGGTCGTACGGTCGAGCACATCGCTGCCCTACTGGCTGAAGTTCTGGCCGCCGCGCG
>JAYTXQ010000038.1:0-7072 GCA_043742825.1 Caulobacteraceae bacterium
GTCAACGGGGCGTCAGCCCCTTGTAATGCGCGGTTTACGGTGGCAGCCGGTAAACGGCACGGCTTGCGTCTACCTCATCTACCTATTCTAAATAGAAAGAAGATTGGACGGGTGAGCGTTGAGACGCTCGGGTTCATGAGCGCGGGTGCTCATTCGCGGGAAGCGGTCTGCCTCGACCAATGGGCCTCGCTAGCGCATCCTGGCCCGGTTACGAATCGTGAGTCTCGGTCTGAATGAAGTTTCTTCGAAACGCCGGCACGGACCGGGCCATCGATCATCTGCGTCAGTGGCTCAAGCCAGGGACGCGGATGGATCTCATATCCCCGGCCTTCTCGCTTTGGGCATTTGCCGAGTTGCGCGACGCCCTTGATCGTATGGCCTCGTCGCGGCTGTTGCTCGGGGAAGCGGAGGCGATCGTGCCGACCCTCCTCGGCGGTGAAGCGGACATTGGTTTTCGCAACCAGCTTCAATCCAGGTGGTTGGCTCGGCTGGCGGCTGATTGGCTCAGCAAGCACGCGGAGATCCGCCACACCCGGAAGGCGCCTCCCCAGTCCCTAATCCTTGTCCGGCATGGACCCGACCCCAGCCGCGCGCTGAGCATTGCCTGCGCGTTCACGTCCGACGGGCTTGGCATTACGCCTGGCGAGCCGTTGGGGCTGATCCAAGCCACCGAAACCGACGATGAGGCGACCTTCCTTGGCGACTGGTTCCAATCAACCTGGGATCGTCACAAGACGCATTCAGCTGCCGATTCCGCTTTGATCATCGGTTTGCAGGATATGGCATCCCCCCGAGCGGCATCCCTCGTCTATTTCCAAATCTTGCATCAGCTCTTCAAGGACCTCGGCGACGACATCGACGAAGACCGGATTATCAAATCCGCCACCGGCATCCGCGACAGCGTTGTGTGGAAAAAGCTTTTCAAGTTCCAGCGCGATGGCGTCACCGGCGCGATCGCTAAGCTGGAAAAGATCGGCGGCTGCATCATTGCCGACAGTGTCGGCCTGGGCAAAACCTTCGAAGCACTTGCCATAATCAAATACTACGAGCTACGAAACGACCGAGTCCTGGTCTTGGTCCCCAAGCGCCTGCGTGACAATTGGACGCTCTACAAAGCCAACGACCGCCGTAATATCCTGGCCCCCGACCGCCTTCATTACGACGTGCTGAACCACACCGATCTGTCGCGCGACGGCGGCCTGTCCGGCGACATCGATCTGTCCCACGTCAACTGGGGCAACTACGACCTCGTGGTGATCGACGAGTCGCACAACTTCCGCAACAAGGCCACGCACAAGGGCCGCGACACCCGCTACGACCACCTGATGAAGCGGATCATCCAGGCCGGGGTGAAAACCAAGGTGCTGATGCTCTCGGCTACGCCCGTCAACAACCGTCTGGCCGACATCAAGAACCAAATCGCCTTCGTCACCGAAGGCAACGACGTCGCGCTCGCGGGCCAGGGCATCGCCAGCATCGAGAGCACCATCCGCAAGGCCCAAACTCAGTTCAACGACTGGCTAGCCGCACCGTCCGCCAATCGTAGCACCGCCCGGCTGATCGAGAAGCTCGGTTTCGATTATTTCAAGCTGCTGGACATGCTGACCATCGCCCGGTCACGCAAGCACGTGCAGCGGTACTACGGCACCGAGGAGACGGGGCGGTTTCCCGACCGGCTGCCGCCGATCACCATCAAGGCCGATGTGGACCTGGCCGGCGCCTTCCGTCCGATCCGTGAGATCAACAACGAGATCCGCCGCCTCTCGCTCGGCGCCTACGCTATGCTGCGCTATGTGCTGCCGGGCAAGCAGGCAGCCTACGACGAAAAATACAGCACCGAGATCCGAGGCGGTGAGAGCGTGTTCCGCCAGGTGGATCGCGAGACGAGCCTCATTCACCTGCTGCGGGTGAACATCCTGAAGCGCATGGAAAGCTCGGTTGCCTCATTTTACCTGACTCTTGAGCGCCAACTGCGCGACGTGGACGGACTGCTTGCGAAGATCGACCGCCATATCGACGCAGTCGACGAAGTGGAAATCGATGATATCGACGTTGATGACCCCGCGTTTGAAACACTGTTGGTCGGCCGCAAGGTGCGGGTTCTGTTGCAGGACGTCGACCGGGTGCGCTGGCGGCAGGATCTGGCTGAGGATCGCGACCGCCTGTCTGCCCTGCTGGCTGCCGCTCGACTGGTTACACCCGCACGGGACGCGAAGCTGGAGGAGTTACGCAGGGTCATTACCGAAAAGATGCAAACGCCGATTAACCCCGGCAATCGCAAAGTCCTGCTGTTCACAGCCTTCGCCGACACCGCCGAATACCTCTATCGCGAATTGGCGCCCTGGGCGCGCAATACCCATGGCATGCACGCAGCCGTCGTGTCCGGCAGCGGCGCCAACCGCACGACGCTCCCCGGCTTGCGTAGCGACATGAGCAGCATCCTCAGCGCCTTTTCGCCGCGCGCCAAGGAACGGCCGCCCGAATTCGCCGACGAGGGCCAGATCGACCTGCTGATCGCTACCGACTGCATTTCCGAGGGGCAGAACCTTCAGGACTGCGACTTCCTGGTGAACTACGACATCCACTGGAACCCAGTGCGCATCATCCAGCGCTTTGGCCGCATCGACCGCATTGGCTCGACCAACACCCGCATCCAACTGGTCAATTTCTGGCCCAACATGGAGCTGAACGAGTATCTCGACCTGGAATCCCGTGTCAGTGGTCGCATGAAGTTGCTCGACGTGTCCGCTACCGGCGAGGAAAACGTCATCGAGTTCCAGGCCGGCGACCAGATGAACGACCTCGACTACCGTCGTGCCCAACTCCAACAGATGCAGGACACCGTTATCGACCTGGAGGACCTCTCCAGCGGCGTCTCCATCGCTGATCTGACGCTAAACGATTTCCGCGTCGACCTCGCCGGCCACCTCCGCGCCCATCCGGGCGAACTCGATGCGCTGCCGCTCGGCACCTACGCCGCCACCTTCGCCGCCGGCACCATTCCACCGGGAGTCATCTTCTGTCTGCGTGCGGTCGGCGAGCAGGCGCTGGCGGGCATCGAACCAGGCTATCCGCTAGCGCCGCATTACGTCGTCCATATCGGTGACGACGGCGATATTCTGCTGCCGCACACTCAGGCCAAGCAGGTGCTGGACCGGCTGAAGAAGCTCAGCCTGGGCCACGATGTGCCAGACGTGCCCGCCTATCAGGTGTTCGACAAGGCCACCCGCGCCGGGCGGGACATGGAGCCGTATCGCAGGCAACTCGCCCGTGCCGTCGCCGCCGTGGTGGGCAAGCGCGAGGAGCGGGCTGTCGCCAGCCTGTTCCAGCCCGGCGGCACCCACGCCATTAAGGGCGAGTTCGCCGGCATCCTTGATTTCGAGGTGGTGGCCTTCCTGATCGCGCTGCCGCCCGCCTCCAGCAGCACGCCATGACCGAGGCTGCGCAAGTTGGTGCGGCGTCCCGCGACGCAATCCTGGCCGCCCTGGCCCTGCCAGCGGGCGCATTGCTGGCATTGCGTGTGCCGAAGAAGCTGCTGGCCGAACAGGGCGCCCCGACATCCGCCGACAAGCGTGCGATCCAGGACGGCATCGACGAACTGCACTGGCTGGCCACGCTCAAGCCCAACACCATCGCCGTGCCGGTCGCAACCGAGCCGGGGCAGGACTTTGCTGAGATCGCCGTCGTCGCCGCCCAACTGCGCCCCACAGCGCGGGTGGCGCGACTGACGGAGCTGATCCACCGCGCCATTCCCTATCCCGTGCTGCTGCTCACCCAGGGCGGTCAGAATGACATGAAGTCCGTCCTGTCAGTGGCACCCAAGCGGCCGGCGTTGAATGAGGGCGGCGAGCTGGT
This sequence comes from Caulobacteraceae bacterium, assembly GCA_043742825.1. Classification (GTDB taxonomy): domain Bacteria; phylum Pseudomonadota; class Alphaproteobacteria; order Caulobacterales; family Caulobacteraceae; genus Acaudatibacter. The sequence goes on from JAYTXQ010000038.1 coordinate 3,856, forward strand.
GTTGGAGCGGATTGTTACAACCCCCCCGTTTGACTCTTTGCTGCCGACATCAATCGAGCAGTCATTTCTGAATAGTCTGACGCTGGCGTTGCTGCCTGCGCGCAATCTGTCGGCGCTTTACGCCGGTTGGCTGGCGCGTATCGAGGCGTTGCAGGCCGCCCTGCTTTCTGGGCGTTACACCGTGCCGAACGATCCGGCTACCATCGACCAACGGCGCGCAGCGCTTGGCGCTCACGCACATCTCGCACAGGAAATCACGGGGCTGCGCGCCCGGGCGAAGCGCGAGCGCCAGTTGAACCGACTGGTGGAGTTGAACATGCAGATACAGCGGCTGGAATCCCAGCTGACCAGCCAAATCAAGACTCTTTGACAACGGAAGACGCCCCATGCCCGACATCAAGAAGCTCGATCTGAACAACCCCGATACCGTCAGCGCCGACATCGTGGCTGACAATGTTGGGACGTTACAGGGACTGTTCCCGGAGGCGTTTAGCGAGGGTCAGATCGATTTCGAGGTGCTCAAGCAATTGCTGGGGGGCGCGGTCGAGGAGCGCGAGGAGAAATATGGCCTGAACTGGCATGGCAAGCGGCGCGCGCGACAGATCGCGCTGACGCCGTCGAACGGGACGCTGCTGCCTTGTCCGGAGGAAAGCGTCGATTGGGGCACGACGCAAAATATAATGATCGAGGGCGATAACCTGGAGGTCCTTAAGCTTTTGCAGAAGAGCTATGCGGGCAGGGTAAAGCTTGTCTATATTGACCCTCCATACAATACAGGTAAGGACTTCGTTTATTTAGATGATTTCAAGGATAGCATAAAAAACTACTTAGAACTGACGGGCCAAATTACTGGCGGACAAAAGATTTCATCTAATTCTGAGACGTTAGGGCGATTCCATACAAATTGGCTGAATATGATTTACCCTCGTATCAAATTGGCGCGTGAACTACTTTCATCGGATGGTTCAATTTGGGTCTCTGTCGACGGCGGCGAGCTTGAGAACCTTAGTAGTGTAATGAAGGAAGTGTTTGGAACTGAAAACTATATTGGGTCCTTCATTTGGGAAAAAAGACTGACTAGAGAAAATAGAAAAGTCTTCAGTGTTAATCATGACTACATTCTGTGTGCGACGAAGAATAGGGCGGAGTTCGAGGCTACCCGCGGAATGTTGCCGTTATCGACCGAAGTTGAAGGGAGATACTCAAATCCCGATAACGACCCGCGAGGTATTTGGCAATCTGTAAGTCTGAATGCACAAAGTGGACACGCCACAAAAGACCAGTTGTATGATTTTATTACTCCGGGCGGTCGATTAATCCAGCTCCCGCCTGGGCGATGCTGGTCCGTTACAAAGCCAAGATTGGAAGTATTGATCTCTGAAAACAGGATTTGGTTTGGTGAGGACGGAAATAATGTTCCAAGAACGAAGCTGTTTCTGGAGGAGGCCAAGAAAGGGCTTGTCCCCCATACACTTTGGTCAGGCGATGAAGTGGGAACTACAGACCAAGCGAAAAAGTGTCTTATTGATCTGTTTGATCAGCATGATGTATTTGATACACCAAAACCTGTGCAATTGGTTCAAAGAATAATTGAGATTGGCTCCGAGGACGGAGACTTCATTGTTGATTTTTTTGCAGGCTCCGGAACGACTGGACATGCTGTCTTCTCTGAGAATGCTCGCGTCGGGGGAGGGCGAAAATTCATCCTTGTTCAATTGCCTGAACCCTTTGATCCCAATGATAAGGATCAAAAATCAGCAGTGGCACTCTGCGACAAGATTGGACTTGCTCGCAATTTGGCAGAACTAACCAAAGAGCGTCTGCGCAGGTCTGCGATTGAGGTTCGTACCGAGCATCCGATGTTTTCGGGAGATACAGGCTTTCGCGTCTTTAAGCTCGCTGGCTCCAACATCCGTGCCTGGGACCCTGACGCTGCAAACATTGAAGCAAGCCTCTTAAGCAATGCCGAGCATCTGGTCCAGGGTCGTAATGAGCAGGACGTACTCTATGAATTGCTGCTGAAGCTCGGGCTTGACCTCTGCTTACCGATCCAGACCAAGGAAATCGCGGGCAAGCAAGTGCACGCCATTGGCGGCGGGGCGCTGCTCGTCTGCCTCGCAGACGGACTGTCGCGCACCACGGTTGAACCGCTCAGCACTGGCCTCGTCGCGTGGTGGCGAGAGCTCGCGCCTGCTGTCGACTCCCGGATCGTGTTCAAGGATTCCGGCTTCGCCGATGATGTCGCCAAAACCAATATGGCGGCGATCCTGCACCAGCACGGTCTCACCGACCTGCGCAGCCTGTAGGGACGGCCGTGAGCGACATACCGGACGGCCCGCTGGGTGAAATCCTGCTTTATGATTTGGAGGACGGCCGCACCCGTGTGGAGTGCCGCTTCGCCAACGAAACGCTGTGGCTATCCCAGGCGTTGATCGGCGCGTTGTTCCAAAAGGACGTACGCACGATCAATGAGCACCTAGCCAACATCTACGACGAGGGCGAACTGGCGCCGCAGGCAACTATCCGGAAATTCCGGATGGTTCGGCAGGAGGGTGCCCGCGAGGTGGCTCGCATGATCGACCACTATAATCTGGAGGCCATACTGGCCGTCGGCTACCGGATCCGTTCGCCGCGCGGCCTACAGTTCCGCCGCTGGGTCAGCGAACGCCTAGGCGAGTATCTCGTCAAGGGCTTCACGATGGACGACGCGCGGCTGAAAAGCCCGCCCGCCGCCGGCGGCGAGGTTCCCGATTATTTCGATGAACTGCTCGCCCGCATCCGAGACATCCGCGCCAGTGAGCAGAGGATGTATCTGAGGGTGCGTGAGATTTTTGCGCTGGCCGCCGATTACGCGCCGTCCGACCAGCAGACCGCGACGTTCTTCCAGATCATGCAGAACAAGCTGCATTTCGCAGCGACCGAGCAGACCGCCGCCGAACTCATTCGCCGGCGGGCCGATCATACCCAGCCCAACATGGGCCTGACCGCGTCCAAGGGCGTCAGCGTGCAGAAGGGCGACGTGACGGTGGCCAAAAACTATCTGACCGAGACCGAGATCGGCGAACTGAACCGCATCGTGGTGATGTGGCTGGACTTTGCCGAAGATCAGGCCACGCGCCGTAAGCAGGTGTTCCTGAAGGATTGGGAAAAGCGGCTGGATGACTTCCTGCGCTTTAACGAACGCGCGGTGCTGCCCGGTGCCGGCCGAGTGAGCCAC
>JAYTXQ010000039.1:0-4962 GCA_043742825.1 Caulobacteraceae bacterium
CGCTTTAGGTCTTTGGACCGCTTCGCGGTCGTTCAACGCAAGGATATCCGTGCCTATCTGCGGAAGCTCTTGGTGAACTCGAAACTCACCCGCTTACCCTGGCTAATTGGCGTGCCGCAGCCAAGCGTTTAGCCCCTTCGTCCAGGGTCTCATCGCGTTTGGCAAAGCACAGCCGAATGATGTTCGTCACAGGTTCTTGTTCGTAGAAGGCGCTGACCGGAATTGCCGCCACGCCGGCCTCTTTCACCGCCCGCAGGCAAAAGGCCTTGTCATCCAGAGTAATACCCGACCGGGTCAGATCGACATTGAGAAAATACGTCCCCTGACTCTCGAGCACATCGAACCCTTCGCGCCGGAGGGCAGCGGTCAGGCGATCACGAGAACCGGTCAGATCTTTAGGCATCTGCGCGAACCAGTCGTCGCTGTTGCCCAGCCCCCAGGCAATGGCCGTCTGCAGGTTGGGCGGGGTGGTAAAGGTCAGAAATTGATGCGCCTTGGCCACCAGGGCGGTCAGGGCCGGTGCGGCGCAAAGAAAGCCGATCTTCCAGCCGGTGAGTGCAAACATCTTGCCAGCCGAACCGATCTTCACTGTGCGCTGGCGCATACCTGGGACGGCCATCAAGGGGTGGTGGGCGTGGCCATCCAAGACAACATGTTCCCACACTTCGTCGGTGATCGCAATGACGTCGTACCTGACACAGTATTCCGCCAGCAACGCCAGATCTTGCGCCCCGTAAACACTGGCACTTGGGTTTGACGGATTGTTCAGGACCACTAGGCGGGTGCGTTCAGAAAACAGGCCGTCCAGCATCGCCCGATCAAACCGCCAGTGCGGCGGGGCCAGGCGGCCCAGGACCGGCACGCCGCCGGCCCGGCGGACCATCGGCAGGTAGGCATCGTAAAGCGGTTGAAACATCACCACTTCGTCGCCCGGCGCAATCAGGCCTAGAAAGGCGCAGGCCAAGGCCTCGGTGGCACCAGAGGTCACCGTCACTTCGGTTTTCCAGTCCAGACTGATGCTCTGAACCCGAGCATAGTGCGCGGCCACAGCCTGACGAAGCGCTGGAATACCGGGCATAGGCGGGTATTGGTTGTCACCGTTCAAGGTTTCGTCAGCGGCAACCTGTCGGATGGCCAGGGGCCCAGGCGCATCAGGAAATCCCTGACCCAGGTTTATCGCACCATGTTCACGCGCCAGATCACTCATCACAGCGAAAATAGTCGTCGGCAGTGCGGAATAGATCGGGTTGGCCATTTTAGAAATCTTCTTACCATGCCTGAAATGGAAATCACCGGCTTCGAACGCCTGGCACCTGAAAGCTGCCCCGTGTCGCCCTACGCCCGCACGAATGGAGCTGGTGTTACAGGCGGGGTCAGTCGGGGCAGTTACAGACGACAGTCCGACCGGCGCGAAACGTGACGTCAAACCTGCCAGCGGACTATGCGGAGAGGTTTTTTCAACGCCAAGGAGTCAAGAAACCAAGGCGCTCAGGATTATTCGGCAAAGCCACACTATCCCAGGACGTCGGATTCACCGCCTGCGGCGGAGGACCAACCCGGCCATGGCTTCTTAGCGTTGAAAGCCTTGGTTTGATTGGCCAGTTGCTAATGCAGTTAATTCCGTGTGCATAGCTCTGCGGTCGGTGACCCTATCCCTAGGCGTCTTCCTTCACCTTGCGTTTGCGGTAGGTGGGATTGAGGGTTTGTTTGCGCAGGCGGATGGATTTCGGCGTGACCTCGACCAGCTCGTCGACGTCGATATAGGCGATGGCCTGTTCCAGGGTCAGACGGCGCGGCGGGGTCAGGCGGATCGCTTCATCCTTACCCGAGGCGCGAACGTTGGTCAGTTGTTTCGCCTTCATCGGATTGACGTCGAGGTCGTCGGGTTTGGCATTCTCGCCGATAATCATTCCCTGGTAAGTCTTTTCGCCGGCCCCAACGAACATGGTGCCGCGATCTTCCAGATTCCAAAGCGCAAAGGACGCAGTTTCGCCGTCAGAGTTGGAGATCAGTGCACCATTGCGACGGCCCTCGATGGCCCCTTTGTAGGGCTCATAATGGGAAAACACGCGGTTCAGTACCCCCGAGCCTCGTGTGTCAGTGAGAAACTCACCCTGGTAGCCAATCAAAGCACGCGAGGGTGCCATCAGCGTTAGACGGGTCTTGCCGGCACCGGAGGGGCCCATATCTTTGAGCTCAGCTTTGCGGGCTGAAAGTTTTTCAATCACGATACCACTGAAATCCTCATCGACATCGATGATCACTTCTTCGATGGGCTCTAGTCTTTTTCCGGTCTCCGGATCGTTTTGATACACCACCCGCGGGCGGCTGATGGAGACCTCAAAGCCTTCTCGGCGCATGGACTCGATCAGGACCCCAAGCTGCAATTCGCCGCGGCCGGCAACCTCAAAGGCGTCGCGCTCACTGGTCTCGGCCACTTTGATTGCCACATTGGCTTCGGCCTCACGCAGCAGACGCTCGCGAATGACCCGACTCTGCACCTTGTCGCCTTCGCGGCCCGCCAGAGGGCTGTCGTTGACTGACACGGTGATGGCGATCGTTGGCGGATCGATGGGCTGGGCCGGCAAAGCCCCTTCGGCGTCCATCGCCCCCAGCGTGTCGGCCACGGTGGCTTTGGTCAGGCCGGCGACGGCGACAATGTCACCCGCAAGGGCTTCATCAATCGGCTGCCGCTTGAGGCCCCGGAAGGCCAACAGCTTGGTCACCCGGCCGCGCTCGATCTCGACCCCTTCGCGTGAAAGGGCGCGGATGGTCATGCCGGGAACCAGCCTGCCGGATTCGACGCGGCCCGTGAGCAAACGCCCAAGGAAGGGATCGGATTCGATCAGCACCGCCAAAAGCTGCGCCGGCTGATCAGCCCTGGACTCGGCCTGAGGCGCCGGAACATGATCGACGATCATATCAAAAAGCGGCGCAAGATTTTTGTCCGGATTGGCCATGTCGGCCATGTCATTCAAGGCCCATCCCTGTTTGCCACTGGCATAGAGATGTGGAAAATCAAGCTGTTCATCACTGGCACCGATGGCGGCAAAGAGGTCAAAAGCAGCATTCAGCACCCGCTCGGGGTCGGCATGAGGGCGGTCTACCTTATTCAGCACCACAATCGGCTTGAGACCCAGTTTCAGCGCCTTGCCGAGTACGAACTTGGTTTGCGGCATCACCCCTTCTTCGGCGTCCACAAGCAACAGACAGCCATCGACCATGCCCAAAATCCGCTCCACCTCACCGCCGAAGTCGGCGTGGCCGGGAGTGTCGATGATGTTGATACGGGTCTCGCCTGCCGCGCCGTGCCACAGCACTGAAGTCGCCTTCGCCAGAATGGTAATCCCGCGCTCACGCTCCTGGTCGTTAGAGTCCATCGCGCGCTCCTGGTGCGCTTCGTTGGCACGAAAAATGCCGGACTGACCTAGCATTTGGTCCACCAGAGTGGTCTTGCCATGATCGACGTGGGCTATAATGGCGATGTTGCGCAATGACATGATGGAGGGGTGGTCCTGATACTCGTGAGTGCGGCTTGTAGGTGATCGCCCATAGCAATGCCACCCCGAAGCCTTGGGCGGTGATTTTGCTACAGGCAGCCTCGCCGCACGTGGGTTGCGACGCAACAATCGTGAATCCAAGACGTTCGCCCTGAACTCACTCGCGCACCTACGAGAAAAAACCGGGGATTGCAACTTTTTCCGCAACTGCGAGCATTTTTCGCTTGACGAATGGTGCGTCGCACACTAATTATCGATTATGAGGCGTCGCTGACGTATCTGCCCTTTATGGGCGTTTCCTCCCTATAAACTGGCCGCGCCGCAACAGCTGGCGCGGCCATTTTTTTTCGCTGCCCTACAGTCGGGACCAATCGGCCCTGACCAGCCCGGCGAAAAGGTCCTCAAGATCGACTTTCAGCCGATCAAAATTGCCATTGAGACGGGTTTGCGCTTCATCCAGATACAGCGCCCGATTGACCTCGACCTGTAAAGCGTGAACGCCTCTTCCGGGACGGCCATAATGCTCGGTCGTATATCCACCGGCATAGGGCGCGTTGCGTGTCACGACGTAGCCTTGCTTTTGCAGATGACGTTCCACTTGGCGAGATAAAGCCGGTGCACAGGAACCGCCGAAACGGTCGCCCAGAACAACGTCACACGGGCCGCCGGTGGGTCCGCGCGCCGCTTCTGCGGGCATTGAGTGCCAATCGATCAAAATCGCCACACCAAAGTCGCGACGGGCGGAATCGATCAGTCCCTTGAGTGCAGAATGATAGGGCCGGTGTACGGCCTCGACCCGCGCCTCGGCCTCAGCAAAGGACAGTTTGCGCGCGTAAACCTCCTGGCCTTCCGATACGATTCTGGCGATTGCCCCCAGACCTGCGGCGACGCGGGCAGTTCGCACCCGCGCATAGGCCGGCAATTCGTCGGCGAACATGCCCGGGTCGAGCTCCCACGGCTCACGATTGACGTCAAAAAACACCCTGGCAAACCGCGCCGTAATTACAGGCACCCCCAGCAGAGCCGCGCCCTCAATCAGGCGGTCCATATAGGCGTCTTCGGATTGGCGAATGGCCGCAGCGCTCAGTTTAGTCGCCGCCATCATCTGCTGGGGATAAATTCGCCCGGAATGCGGTGAGGCAAAGATCAAAGGCGAAGCGGGCGCGCCTGCCAGTGGCTGACTGATCGAGAACGAGGGCCCTAGAGCCTCATCCACCTCTCGCACTGCCGTGATCGGCTCCCAAGCATTCATGCTCTCATATTCAGGAAGCCGGCCGCCGCGTCAAACCTCTGTTTCCAGATTTCCCGTGCCAATGTCCACCTTGCACTGCGCTCACCGCCCCGCTATAGGCCCCGCTTCCCTCACCGCTTCGAGGGATCCCGAGGCGGACGCGTAGCTCAGCGGGAGAGCACTACGTTGACATCGTAGGGGTCGCTGGTTCGATCCCAGCCGCGTCCACCA
>JAYTXQ010000040.1:0-38461 GCA_043742825.1 Caulobacteraceae bacterium
GCGCGGCGTTCGTCGAATGAAAGCGCGGCCCAGGCCGGGAACGCTGCTTTAGCCGCCGCAACAGCCTGATTGAGCTGTGCCTCGTCGGCGCGGGCACAGGTTTCGAGCAGGGCCCCGGTAGCTGGATTTACCACGTCCAGGGTCGAAGCGCCGTCCACGAACGCGCCATCGATCAAAAGTCTATAAGCCATTAGAAAATTCCTCCGCATGGGTTCCGTTGGGGCCATCCAAGCCCTCACGCAGAATTCGATATCCCGTCCTGCGCTGGCAGGGCAATCGAAAACCGCCGCCATCTGCTTACAAACAAAAAGCGTGCCGAACGCCACAGGCGCGCTACAAGGGCCCAAATTCTGGAGAGACGACCACATGACCGGCCTACAACTGCGTTCCCTGATCAAAAGCAGCGGAGAGCTTGTGCTCTCGCTGGCGCGCATGCCGGTTCCGATACCGGGCCCGGACGAGGTGGTCATCCGCATTGAAGCGGCACCGATCAACCCCTCAGACCTCGGCCTGCTTCTGGGCGCCGCGGACATGTCGACGGCGGCTATGTCAGGCTCGGGGGCTGAGACCCGTGTCACTGCTAACGTGCCGCCAGCGGGTATGCGGGCCATGGCAGGGCGGGTGGATCAGGATTTGCCAGTGGGCAATGAAGGGGCCGGGGTGGTCGTGGCAGCAGGCACTTCGACCGCCGCCCAGGCTCTGATCGGCAAGACCGTGGCCGCATTTGGCGGTGCGATGTACGCGCAGTTCCGCGCTGTTCGGGCCGCAGATTGTCTGGTTCTGCCACCTGGGGCCACGGCTGCGGACGGCGCATCGTGTTTCGTCAATCCTCTCACCGCACTGGGCATGGTCAGCACCATGCGCCTGGAGGGCCATACGGCTTTGGTGCATACGGCAGCGGCATCCAATCTGGGCCAGATGCTGGGCAAGATCTGCCGCGCCGATGGCGTCGGCTTGGTCAATATCGTCCGCAGCCAGGCACAGGCGGACCTGTTGCATGCCCAAGGCGCAGCGCATGTTGTCGATTCCACCTCTGCGAGCTTCATGGACGACCTGATCGATGCGCTCGTGGCCACGGGAGCAACTCTGGCGTTTGATGCCATAGGCGGCGGCAGGCTGGCGGGGCAAATCTTGAGCGCCATGGAGGCGGCGGCAAACAGAACAGCCACGAGTTACAGCCGTTACGGGTCCACCGTCCATAAACAGGTCTATATCTATGGCGGCCTCGACATCCGGCCCACCGAACTTGTCCGCAGTTTCGGCATGGCCTGGAGCCTGGGGGGCTGGTTGCTGATGCCGCATCTAGAACGCATTGGCCCTATGGCTGCTCAAGCTATGCGCGACCGCGTCGTGGCCGAACTGAAAACGACCTTCGCCAGCCACTATACTCAGGTGGTCTCACTGCGCGACGCTCTCAGCCTGGAACACATCGCCACCTACAACAAACGGTCAACCGGCGAGAAATACCTGATCAATCCCAGTCTCGATTGAGCCCGTCATGGCTCAGTGGCTGATCAAATCCGAACCGGAGAAATACGCCTACGGCGATCTGGTGCGGGACGGGCGGACGGTCTGGGATGGCGTGCGCAACAATCAGGCGGCGCTGTATCTCAAAGCCATGAAGATCGGCGAACAGGCGCTGTATTATCATTCGCAAGTGGGCCTGGAAGTGGTGGGCGTTGCCCAGATCGTGCGCGAAGCCTTTCTGGACCCCAGCGACCCGGCCGGTCGTTTTGTCGCCGTTGAGGTCGCCCCGGTCATGCCCCTCACCAGGGCGGTGACGCTGACGGCGATGAAGGCCAACCCCGCCCTCGCCGGCATGGCCATGTTCCGCCAATTTCGCCTCTCGGTATCGCCGATCACTGACAAAGAGTGGGCCGTGATCTTAGGGATGGCGGGGGAAAGCTGATCCTTCTTGCCATTGCAGAGGGAATGCGAATTTAGGCACTCCAGTTTAGATAGGGATGGAAAAACTATGCAGATCACCGACAAGATCGTCGTCGTCACCGGGGCGGCCAGCGGCATTGGCCGGGCTATGGCGCAGCGGTTTGCTCAAGAGGGGACGCGGCTTGTTGTCTGTTCGGACCGCAATGGCGAGGGCGCGCGGGCCGTGGCCGCCGAGATCGGGGGCGTGGCGTTTGAGACCGATGTGGCTAAGGAAGCCGACATCCAGCTTCTGATCGAGACGGTCGAAGCCGAGTACGGGCCAATCGACCTGTTCTGCTCCAATGCCGGTATCGGCATCGGCGGCGGGGCCGAGGCCTCTGACGCTGGCTGGCAAAAGATTTGGGACATTAACGTGATGGCCCACGTCTGGGCCGCCCGGCATCTGGTGCCCTTGATGGCAGCACGGGGTGGTGGGTATTTGCTCAATACCGCCTCTGCTGCGGGGTTGCTGTCACAGATCGGCTCTGCGCCCTACGCGGTTACCAAACACGCGGCTGTGGGCCTTGCCGAATGGTTGGCCATCACCCACGGCGATCAGGGGATCAAGGTGTCTGTGCTCTGTCCCCAGGCGGTGCGCACGGCCATGACAGCCGGCAACCCCGATGGCGTCGCCAGTGTCGATGGGATGATCGAGCCTGAGGCGGTGGCCGAAGCCTGCGTCAAGGCTATTGAGGCCGAAGATTTTCTCATCCTGCCGCACCCTGAGGTGCTTGATTATATGCGGCGCAAGGCCGGCGATTATAATCGCTGGATCGGCGGCATGCGCAAACTCAATCGTAAGTTTCACGGCTAGGCGCATCCGTCATGCACAAGGTTCTCGCCGGGGTTCGGGTGCTCGACTTCGGCCGTTATATCGCCGGCCCTTACTGTGCTGCCATGCTGGCAGAGTTTGGGGCCGATGTGATCCGCATCGAAAAGCGAACGGGAGGCGAGGACCGGTTTCAGGCACCTTTGACACAGTCTCAGGATGGCGGCCTCTTCATGCAGATGAACCGCAACAAGCGGGGCATGACTTTGGATCCGATGAAACCCGAGGGTCGCGAGGTGGTGCGCAAACTGGTCGAGGGGGCTGATGTGGTCGTGGCCAATCTGCCGGCCCAGACCCTCGCTACAATGGGCCTGGATTACGAGACCCTAAAGGCTATCAAGCCTGATATCATCCTTACCCTGACCACCGCCTATGGCAATGGTGGGCCCTATAGTGAGCGGGTGGGTTTTGATGGCATCGGCCAGGTAATGAGTGGCGCAGTTTACATGACCAGCGAGGGGGATGGCGAACGCCCGTTTCGTTTTCAGGCCCCGTGGGTAGATTTCGGCACCGCCGTGCATTGCGCCTATGGAACCGTCCTGGCCCTGATGGCGAAACAGCAGACCGGACAGGGTCAGGTGGTCGAGGGGGCCCTGCTCGGCACAGCCCTGACCGTCGCCAATTCCCTATTGATTGAGCAGAGTGTCCTTGGCATCAACCGTGCGCCGACCGGAAATCGCGGCCAGACTTCCGGGCCGGTGGATATTTTCAAGACTACCGACGGTTGGATCCTGGTCCAGGTGGTGGGCCAGCCGCTCTACGTGCGCTGGGCTAGGCTGATGGGCGAAGACCGCTGGCTGATTGATACCAAGTTCAAAGACGACATTTCCCGCGGCCAGAACGGCGTGGAGATCTCGGCCCGGATGAGCCTGTGGTGCCAGGCGCGGTCATCAGCCGAGGCGCTGGATATTCTGGGCAAGGCAATGATCCCCGCAGGCCAGGTGCTAAAACCGCAACAGACCTTGGATGACCCACACGTGCAGGCCATGAACTTCTTTCAGCCCACGGACTATCCAGGACTGCCAAGCCCCGCGCCGATCGCACGCATCCCTCTAAAGATGGGTCAAACCCCAGGCAGCATCGAGACCCGTGCGCCGACCCTCGGTGAGCACACAGATCAGATCCTGGCTGAGCTGGGCTATGATGCTGCCGCGATTGAGATGTTGCGCCAATTAGCGGTTGTCTGACGGTCTGAGACGCGGCGCTATTTTACAACGAGATCGGTTTCACCGGCTACCTGAGCTACGAAGAATTGGAGCACTTGCGTCAGAGCGCATTGGCGGCCTCGGCGGTTTCCGTCGCAGCCTGAACCCAGCGGGTGGGGAGGGCATGTTTCTGGATTGGGTTTATAACAACAATCCCTGGCTGGTGATCGCCGCGTTCGTCGTCAGCGCGGTGGCCATATCAAGTCGCTCGTAAGGTCGAGATTGCCGCGAGTTACTCGGACATCGCCGCGGCATTCACCTGGAGATCATAGACAAGCTGCATCCGCGCCAAGGACTGTGCACTCGTGCCCGTCAGCTTGGCAAAGCGCAGTGCCATACCGGTGGTAACGGGCTGTGTTTTGCCCAGCACGCCATAGAGCGACTGGCGAGATACACCGAGCAGGTGGGCAATTTCAGCCTTGGGCTTGCCCAACGCAGGAATGACATCCTCGCGCAGAACTTCCCCCGGGTGCACCGGGCGCATCGTCCGCTTCATATTCCATTCTTTTTAAACAGTAATCGGAAGTCAGCCAGAAGCATTTACAAGCGCAGGTCAGTGATAATATTCAATGTCCACGTCCACCGCATCACTTGCGGTATCATCCCAGCCAAAGGTGATCCGGTAATTGACTGAGGCGTCTGCGGCATAGCTCTTTGGCTTGCCTACTAGCCCATGCCTTGTTTTTTTGCACAGGCGGTAACGCTACTCTCGAGCCCAAACCATAATTTAAGGTCGAAGTTCGCTACGCCATCTTGGCTGGTTTCGCAGCCGGGGCAATGAATGCACCCATCGGTGCGGACAATAGCTTGACCAGAGACTGGCGCGCCTCGCCGATGCTACCGCCGGCGGCTAGGTCATCAAGCAGTCCATCCATGGATCTGGCCAGTGAGCTGCGCAACACGCCCTGAGCTTCGACGACGCGGTCATGGGCCAACCGTTCTTTATCAGCGGGATCCACGGTTGCGACGGGGACGAAGAAACTCTGCAGGGCATCCACCATCCTTTGCAGAATTTGGTGCACCACCGAGGCTGAAAAGCCACCCAGCAAAGCTAGCAGAGGGCGTTCCAGCACCACCTCGCCCTTGGCTTGTGGGATCAGTTCGGCCAGCATCAGTCCTGAAACCAGGCCAAGGCCGATCCGGGTCCAATAAAGGCTGTCATTGCGGGTGTCGTATCGACCTTGCGAGATGAGGCTGTAGGCGTCGAATAATGCCCCAAACGATGCGCCGAGCCCGGCAGCGGAAAGCAGGAAAGTCAAGACCACCAACAATGGACTGCCATTCATGTCGTATATGTCGTGGCTAAGGGTGGCGCGATTGATCTGCGGAAACAGGCTAACGCCGAAAAAAATCATGGAAAACAGAAAAGCTGACAACATCAGATAGCGAATGGAGGGCAGGGGACCAAATCCATGCAAAAATGGATGCTTACGCGCATCATCCTCAAGCATCCGCAGGCCAGAAGGTGTTGCCGGCGCGACCAAGCGAACCAGATGGCCGTACAGCGCGGCCAGAGCCGCCAGCTCGTTTTCCCCACCGGGCGATTTTTGCAGGTGGGTCAAGAGCTCAATCGCTGCGGTTGGCAGCTCAAGCCCACTTGAAAGGGCAGCGGTAACCATAACCCGGCACTCGCTAAACAATTGGTCGCGAAGGGGGTCATGTAGTCGGGGGTCAAGCAAAGGCGTCGGCGTGATTTGATCGAACATGAATAAAGTTGTCCCCGCAGTCCCCGTTGGTAGCAAGCTATGCGATCAATCGCCGACTGCCCAGAGAAGAAAGCGACAGAGGCTGGCCTGAGCCGCGATTCACAGGCATTGTGCGTTCACAGGAGACGCCAATGACCCAAGCTTTTCGCACCGCTGATACCCCGTTTGCCGTCGAAGTTGAGGCCGGGAAAGACTATTGGTGGTGTGCCTGCGGCCTCAGTGCCAGTCAGCCCTTTTGTGATGGATCACACAAGATCACCGATTTCACACCGGTAAAATATGCAGCCGCTAAGAGCCGCACTGTGTTTTTCTGCGGCTGTAAGGCCACCCAGAAACAGCCCCTTTGTGACGGCAGCCACAACCCGCCCGCTTGAGATCTGGCATGATCGAGTGTTTCTTCGACTGTTCCAGCCCCTGGACCTATCTGGCCTTTCATAACCTGCAGCCCCTGGCTGCTGAGTTCGGTGAGACGATCACCTGGCGGCCCATTCTGGTTGGCGGCATCTTCAACAGCATCAATCCCAGCGTCTACGCCAATCGTGAACGACCGGTTGCAGAGAAGGCGCGCTACAGCGCCAAAGACCTGCAGGATTGGGCCCGTGTCGCCGGTTTGAAGATCAAGATGCCGCCATCGGTGTTTCCGGTGAACAGCGTTAAGGCCATGCGTGCTTGCATCGTGCTTGAAGCCTCCGGTCAGTTAGTGGCGTTCGCGCGCGCCGTGTTTGAAAGCTACTGGACAGACGATCAGGACATTTCAGAGGACGAGGTTTTGACCGAGGTTTGTGGCCGCCTGAATCTGGACGCCGGCAAACTGCTTAGCGACATTCAGGCCCAGGGCGTGAAGGATCAATTGAAAGCCAATACCGCTGAAGTGATGCGCCGGGGCGGATTTGGCTCGCCAACGATCTTTGTCGATAGCGATGACATGTATTTTGGCAACGACCGCCTACCCCTGATCCGAGATGCCCTGGAGCGGAGGGATAACCGCGTCGCTTTGGAATTAGGGCGTGCTCAGCTTTGACAGGAACGTCAGCGTAGCGCGCGAGGGGCCACCCTATGCGGTCTGCACGGCAAGCTTGCCGTGCGGTTTAACCTTGATGATACTGAGTGACATTTCTGATGAAGGAACAGGCTATGGTTGATCGCGCGGGACGAGTTGCGGGCAAGGTTGCCTTGGTTACCGGCGGCGGATCGGGCTTGGGGGCGGAATCCGCTGGTCGCCTGGCGCGCGAGGGGGCCAGGGTGGTTCTGACCGACCGTGCTGCGGATGCTGGGGCCGCGGTAACCGCAGCGATCATCGCCGCAGGTGGCGATGCGGTTTTTTTTGCCCACGACGTGACCAGTGAGGCCGACTGGGAGCGTGTGGTCGCAGCGGCTGTCGAGCGGTTCGGCCGGTTGGATGTCCTGGTCAACAACGCCGGCATCGCCAGTTCCGGCCTGGAACTGATGACCCACACGTTCGAGGCTTGGCGCAATGTCTTGAGCGTCAATCTCGATGGGGTTTTTCTTGGCATGCGTTACAGCGGCCCGGCTATCGCCGCCAGCGGTGGCGGTTCGGTGATCAACCTCTCCTCGATTCTGGGTAAGGTTGGTTTCGCCGGCGCGGCGGCCTATTGCGCCTCAAAGGGTGGGGTGACGCTACTGACCAAGGCTGCGGCCATGGAATGGGCTCCCCTGAACATTCGCGTCAATTCCATCCATCCTGGTTTTATTGATACCCCAATGGTTGCCAATGTCATTCACGAGGCGGAGAACGGCAATGAGATGAAGGACCTGATCATATCTCGCCACATGCTGGGGCGCTTAGGGGTCCCCCGCGAGATCGCCGACGGCGTGGTCTTTCTGGCCAGCGATGAAT
The DNA here is from genome assembly GCA_043742825.1 of Caulobacteraceae bacterium. Lineage (GTDB taxonomy): Bacteria > Pseudomonadota > Alphaproteobacteria > Caulobacterales > Caulobacteraceae > Acaudatibacter. The sequence continues at coordinate 7,525 of JAYTXQ010000040.1, forward strand.
CCAGTTTCATGACCGGGGCTGAACTGGTCATCGATGGGGGCTATACGGCGCAGTAGGGGAGCGCGCCATCTGAAGGGATGCCCGCTGAAAACGGCCCTCGCACCGACATCGTGCGCTGCACTAAGCTGGCACGTTCAGTCGTCCATCCCGCAGGGCGAGCACGGTCTGTGAGATCAGGGCGCGCAGCTTGACGCGGCGGTTGCGGTCGTCCCAGACTTCGCGGTTGAGCAGTAAGCCCTCCATCGCGGCGGCGCAGAAGTCGCGAGCAAGTTCGTAGTCGGCCAGTTTATCGGCCCACTCCGGAAAGGCTTTCAGGTTGGTCTCCCGCTCCACCTCAACGAAGCGGCGGGCCTTGGGCAGGAAAATATCCCGCAGTTCCGGATCGGTCCGGGCGGCCACGGCCAGTTCCAGGTAGGCGGCATATTCCTTGGTCAGCAACGATTGCCATAAGACCTCAATGCCAGCGTTTTCATTGACTCGCTCTTTTTCGCTGAGCCCGTTTATGCGGGCGATAAATTTTTCCAGGCGTTTATAGAAAGTATAGTCGATGACCGCGCCGACCAGATCCTGTTTGGTCGCATAGTGGTGTAGCATTGCGCCGCGTGAGATCTGTGCGGTTTGGGCGATCATCTGGGTGGTCGTGCGGGCATAGCCGCGCTGTTCGAGACAGTCGATCGCCGCCTCAAGGATGGCGACGCGGGTCTGGATGCTCTTGCGTTGTTGCCAGCCCTGACCTTCGGCGTCCAGGCCATCGGGCTCCAGCGTCGCCAGCCCATTTTCCATCATCGACACCTATAGCCCCAGGGCGACCTTGGCCAAAATATTGCGCTGAACCTCGCTGGAGCCCCCGAACACCGTGGCGGCGCGGGCGTTGAGATAGCGGGCGGTGGGCGTCGCGGCATAGGCAGGGCCGACCGGTGACTCATTAGCTCCCAAGCCTAGCGAGGCGCGCTGATCGGCGCTGGCGTAAACTCCCAGACACTCAACTGCCAGCTCGGTGACGCTCTGCGTCGCCTCCGAGCCCTTGAGTTTCAGCATCGACGATAATGCCGGTCCCACGGTCTTGCCGCTGGAGACCTGAGAGACCACGCGGCGTTCGGTCATATCCACAGCAGCAACCTCGATCTCCAGTTCCGCTACCTTTTGCTGAAAACGGGCTTGGTCCCAGACCCTGGCCCCATCTGAGGTTTCGCTGCGGGCCATCCTGCGTACCCCGCGCAGGGCCGCTTTCAGGCGTGGGGCATAGGCTCCGCCGCCGCGCTCGAACTCCAGGAGGTATTTGGCCACCGTCCAGCCGTTGTTCTCAGCCCCCACCCGGTTGGCCACCGGTATGCGCAGATTGTCGAAAAACACCTGATTAACCTCATGCTCGCCGGACATGGTGATGATTGGCTGGATCGTGATGCCAGGGGTGGCCATATCGACCAGCAGGAAGGTGATCCCGGTCTGGGGCTTACCTGAACTGTCTGTGCGTACCAGCAGGAACATCCAGTTGGCGTAATGGGCGTGTGTGGTCCAGATCTTGGTGCCGTTAACGACATAGCTGTCGCCGTCTCGAACGGCGGCGCATTGGAGCGATGCGAGGTCTGAACCTGATCCCGGCTCGCTGTAGCCCTGGCACCAATAGTGTTCACCAGAAAGGATTTTGGGCAGAAAATAGGCTTGTTGCGCTGGCGTCCCATGGCCCATCAATACCGGCCCGCACATCTGCAACCCCATGCCGGGCACAGAGGGTGCGCCTGCGTCGGCCATTTCCGCATCGAACAGATAGCGCTGCACGGGCGAAAACCCCGCGCCGCCAAAGGCCTTGGGCCAGGTGGGGGCAATCCAACCCTGCTCGAATAGAATCTTATGCCACTGTTGATTTATTCGGCCCTCGGCGAAGACGCCCGCCTGTAGGGCATTGGCGGCGCGAAGCTCAGGCGACAGCTTTTCGGCCAGGAAGGCCCGTACCTCGTCACGGAAGGCCAGATCTTCCGGTGCCAGCTCTAGGTGCATTTTGGCTCTCCGAAACTACAACTGATTGCGTCTTTCTGATGGACGCAAGGACCAGACAGCTTCTATAGTCGGATAAATAAAAAACAAGCCGTCCGGTTTTTACCCGCCGGCTCTTTAGGGAGATACGTTATGGATCTGGGTCTCAAAGGCATGAAAGCCATCCTCGCGGGTGCCAGCAAAGGCATTGGACTGGCAACCGCGCGGGCACTGGCCGCAGAGGGCTGCGACGTGGCTATCTGCGCACGCGGGCAAGCGGGTGTTGATGCTGCGGTGGAGTCGCTCAAGGGCTCGGGCGTGAAGATTTTCGGCGAAAGTGTCGATGCTGGCGACGCAGCGGCGTACCGGGCCTGGGTGGCCCGCGCCGCTGAGAGCCTTGGCGGATGCGATATTTTCATCTCCTTCACAACTGCCAGCGGAGGAGCGGCGACAGAAGAGGCCTTTAAGGCCAATTTCGAGCTGGATCTGATGGCCACCTATCGGGGTGTTGAAGCGGCCATGCCATTTCTGGAAAAATCCAAAGCCGGTTCGGTGATCGCCATTTCCTCTACAGCGGCCCTGGAAGATTTCTTCGGCCCACAGGCCTATAATGCGATCAAGGCAGCGGTGATCAACTATGCTTCCGCCCTCAGCCAGCAACTCGCACCCAAAGGCATCCGGGTGAATACAATTTCGCCCGGACCGGTCTTCATTAACGGCGGGTCGTGGGACATGATCAAGACCCATATGACGCCTCTCTATGACCAGACGGTCAAAGCTGTGCCTATGGGGCGGCTGGGCACGGGCGAAGAGGTCGCAAAAGCCATCGCGTTCGTCGCCTCGCCGGCCTGTCAGTTCATGACCGGGGCCAATATCGTCATCGACGGCGGCGTCACCAAACGCGTCCAATACTAGGGGCACGGCTATGGCTGAGGCACCCAAACGGATCAACTGCGTTCTGATTGCCGGTGGCAAGTACCACGACATCAATTTTGCCCGCCTGGAGCTATTAAAACTCCTGGCGGGCGACGACCGGGTTCGGGTTCGGGTTTTTGAGGACTATTCCAACCTCGCCGCCATTGCCGCCGCCGATTTCCTGGTCACCTATACCTGCGATGTGACCCCAAGCCTGGTCGAGCAGGAGGCGTTGCGGACTTATGTCGAAGGCGGTGGGCGTTGGCTGGCCTTGCACGGCACCAACTCAATCTTGCGGTTCCTTGAAAGTGGCATGGTCGATAGTCCGCGCTGGGCCCCGCATTTCATGCAGACCCTGGGATCGATGTTCATCGCCCACCCGCCGATCACGCCCTATCGTGTTACTGTGGCCGACCCTGGACATCCTCTGGTTGCAGGTATCGAGCCTTTCGATGCCGATGATGAACTTTATCTGTCGGAATATTATGCCGATCTGCATGTGCTGCTGGAGACGGAGTTTGAGGGCGAGGCAACTGGTTTCGTTGATGCCAACTGGCCCAAAGCTAAACACCCGGTGTTCTACTTGCGTGAACTCGGCAAAGGCTGCGTGCTCTATCTGACCCTCGGCCATTGCCGGGGCCACTACGACATGCAGCCACTGATGGATTTCTACCCCGTTGTGGAAAAAGGATCGTGGGCGCTGCCGGTCTATTACGACCTAGTTGGTCGTGGAATTGACTGGGCAAAAGCCGGGTAGATTTCCGATATTCAGTCTTGAAACGCTAAGAAGCCAAGCAGCCAAGGTCTTGGAGCCAACTCGGGAACATGACCGTGTGGCTCGACCTTTTGGTCGAGGATATGATTGTGGTCGAACTCAAAGCTGTCGAGACGATCTTCCCAATTCATGAGTCTCAACTTTTGACATATTTGAGACTGTCCGGTTTACGGTTGGGCCTGCTGATCAATTTCAATGGGGTCAGGATGAGGGACGGTATTCGACGTATCATTCGCCCGCAGTGACTTCATAACAGCCCCTTGGCTCCCTGGCGTTTCAAAACAGCAAAGCGGCATCGACTGCACGCAGATTCACCCGCGATCGAATGCCACATGCAGCTCAAGGACGCCACGCAGGAGGATATTTGGGCTGTAGCGGAAACTGTTTTTGCCTTTTTCGAAGCGCAGGTTTTTTAGGCGCTCCAGGATAATCGGAAAGGCGATGTTCATTTCCTTGCGAGCCAGAGGCGCGGCGATGCACGTGTGGATTCCGGCTCCAAAGGCAAGGTGAGTGCGGGCGTTTTCCCGGGTAACGTCAAAGCTCTGGGCGTCGGGGAAATGAGCATCATCGCGATTGGCTGAGCCGTAGCGCACCAGGATCAGCTCATTTTTCCGGACATCGACGCCGCCGATTTTGGCATCCTGGGTGGCGACGCGCCACATGTTGTTGGTCGGGGACAGGTATCGCAAGGTCTCTTCAACAAAGCCTGGGATCAGGTCAGGATCGGCCAGGACCTTCTGCATCTGCTGCGGATTCGAAATCAGGAAGAACAGGCCGGCGGTCAAGGAATGGGCCGTAGTCTCATTGCCTGCGACCAGGAGCTGTTGCAGGATCGAGAGCAGCTCATTGTGCTCCATCTTGCGCGGATCGCCTTCCTCGGAGAGGTCGGCATGGACCAGGTCGGAGATGATGTCGTTGGCCGGGGTAAGGCGCTTTTGCTCAATCTGATCGACGAAATAGTGTTGGAATTCGACAATCCGCCGCATGGCCTCAAGCCGGGTCTCGCGGTCAGAGATCCCGCCCAGTTGAACGATGAAGGCATCGCTCCAGCGATGAAAATCCTCCATGCGCTCCCGGGGCACCCCCAGGCTGTCAGCGATCACGGTCATCGGCAGATGATTGGCAAATGCGGATTTGAATTCGCAGGCCCCGTTGTCGATGAAGCGGTCGATGAGGTCGTGAGTCACCTCCGCCACATAGGCGCCCATAAGTTCGACCCGCTTATAGGTAAAGGCCTTTCCGGACAGCTTGCGAAAGCGGGTGTGGACTGGCGGATCAGCGGTGAGCATGGTGGGGGGAACAGCCCATCCCTTGGCCATGATCGCCAGTTCTTCGGGGTCAGCGGGCCCGGCCCCGGACTGGAGCTGTGGGCCGAAATTGTTAGAGAAGATCGCCGGCTGCCGGTTGACCTCCATGATCAGCTCGTAGGTCGAAACCGAGACTATGCCGGTCTTGGGATCGCGAAAGACCGGGGCTTCAGCGCGCAGGCGTGCGAAATATTCGAACGGGTCATCCAGGATCGCAGGGTCAAATGCGTTGATCTGCGCCAGGGGGCAGGTGGCGATATCCAGGGGGGCTGCATCGTCGGCCATTTCGTTACTAGGCTCCTTCAGGCCAAAAAGCCGCCGTCGACGGGAATGTCGGCGCCGGTGGTGAAACTGCTCTCGTCCGAAGCCAAAAACACGATGGCATCGGCGGGTTCGTGCGGCCTTCCCAGCCGCTTCATCGGATGGCCAGAGGCAAAGCCTTCGATCACACCCTCGCGCGTACCTCCCGCATCGATCCCGGCGGCGATATAGCGCTCGACCATTTCGGTATGGATCGCGCCTGGAAGGATCGCATTAACCCTAATGTCATAGCCCCTATCGGCGCAATGCAGGGCCACGGATCGGGTCAAAAGGCGCACGCCCCCCTTTGATGCCGCATAGGATGGGAAAATGCCGCCCGCCCTAACCCCCAGCGTTGAGGCGATATTGATAATCGCGCCACCTACGCCCGCTTTCAGGGCCGCTACGCCGAACTTACATCCCAGGAACGTGCCTTCAAGATTGATCGCCAGCGTGCGGCGGAATCCCTCCAGAGTTTCATCTTCGATGCTGGCGGGCACCGAAATCCCGGCGGAATTGACCAGGGTGGTTAAGGGGCCGAAGCGCGCCTGAGCGGCGGCAATTGCCAATGCCCAATCGCCCTCATTTGTCACATCCAGCCTGGCGCTGTCGGCGTTAGGTCCCAGAGATTTGGCCATGGTCGCCGCTCGCCCGGCGTCGATGTCGGCCAGGAATACGCGTGCGCCGTGTTCGACGAATCGCTTTGCCGTTGCTGCGCCAATACCGCTGGCGGCACCGGTGATAAAGGCCGTCTTTGTCTGCAGACGCATGGCGTCTCCCTATCGCTTGGCGCAAGGCCCTGGGAGCCCTCCATTTACCCAACTGATACCCAAAGGCAACACCGGCGTAAACATGATGCGGTGTCTATAACAAGCAAGCTTGACTTTTTATTCGCGACGAAGCGACATTGTCTCAAGTCGCAAAATTACGGGCTCTGGGCGTTGCAAGTGTCCAAGAGGCCTTTTGTAAACCAATGTGCGGCACTGGGAGGAATGTGATGCAACTGCTGAAATCGAGACTCAAAGACCTGCAGGTGATTGCCGCGCTTGGGGCGACCGTTCTGGTGCCGCTATTGCTGCCGTCAGGTGCTTCAGGTGCCGCCGCCACGGCCACGACTGCCGGCACCAACGGTGCTAATGGGGCCAATGAGGTCGAGGCCGTGATCATCACCGCCCGGCGGACCAACGAAAATCTACAGACGGTGGCAATCGCGGTGACCGCTGTCACTACGGCACAGATCGAGGCGCTGAAACCCCGCACTCTGCTGGACTTCGCCGGCGAGGCACCCAACGTACTTATCGGCCTAAATACCGCAGGGTCAGGCGCTTCGGCCATCTTTATTCGCGGCCTTGGCTATGCTGACATAGAAAAGGGACAGAATCCGGCCGTCGGCCTGCTGATCGACGACGTGGTGATCGGTACCAGCACCGCCCAACTGATCGACGGCTTCGACATCACCCAGGTCGAGATCGACCGCGGGCCGCAGGGCATCTTCTATGGCAAGAACACCACCGGCGGGGCGATCAGCGTGCATCGCAGTCGGCCGACTCATCATTGGGGCCTGAGCCTCGATGGCGCGTTCGGGAACTACGGCCAGGGCCAGGGCCGGTTCATCCTTAACGCTCCGGTCGGTCCGACCGCCGGCCTGAAGATCGGCTACTCGTTCCGCGAGCGCGGTGGTTTCGATTACAATGTCTATACCAAGAAGCCGTATGGCCGTGACGCCCTGGGAACGGCGAACATCGAGTTCGACTGGAAGCCCACGCCCAAACTGGACGTATTGGTTAGCGCCGATTTCACGCATGAATACGGCGAAGGCACGCCGGTTTCGCTCGGCGATCCAGCCTACGCCGCCAAGAACGGGACGGCCTTCGCGGCCCAGGGTATATTGTTCAACAACATCGGCTCACCCTATTGCCCCGTCGCCACCGCCACCGGGCCATGTGCATTCGGCGCGACCGTGCCGCTTGGCGTGCGCCAGGTGGCAGCCGATTTCCCCGACCGTAACCGGCTGTCACAGCAACGCTACAGCTTGAACGCGGTCTGGGACACGCCCGTTGGCCAGTTGACCTCGATCACCGCCTTCATCAAGCAGAACGACGCTACGAACCAGGATTTCGACGGCAGCTGTTTTGCCTACAATGCTTCCCCCGGTAGGGCGCCGTGTAACGTTATCGGAAACCCATCGCTGGGCGGCCTCTACTTGCACACCTCCAGACCACAGAAATACGACCAGTTCACGCAAGAAGTGCGCTTTAGCCACGACTTCGGTACGCGCGCCAAAATCATGGTAGGAGGATACTATTTCCATCATACTATCTCGGCCGTACAACTGACGCGCCTTGGTTTACCCACCCTTGCCTACAATCAAGTTTTTACGAACCAGATTTCCGGTGAGTCAAACCGCAGTCTATCATTCTTTGGAAACTTTGACCTTAACGTGACGAACCGCCTAAAGCTGTCGGCCGGGATACGCTACATTGATGAATCGACCAACTATCACAATGCTTACAATCTGCTGCCCGGAGTGTTGAATGTACCCTTGATCAACGTTCACAGTTCAGCGTCCTGGAGAAAACCGATCACGCGCTTTTCCGCCGAGTACAGGATAACGGATCAGAATCTCGTGTATGGGACCGTCTCGCAAGGCTTCAGATCCGGTGGCTTTTCGCCACGCGGAACGCTGTCGGAGGCACAGCCAAGTTCGACGAACTATTCGCCGGGAGCAAACTATCTGGCGTTCAATCCCGAGACCGACCGTTCGTTCGAGCTCGGATCGAAGAACCGGTTCTTGGACAACCAGCTGACGCTGAATCTGGCCGCCTTCTACAATCTGGATTATGGAAGCCAGGCCGGGAGCGTTGTCCAAACACCCGGCTATGGTCCCGGCACCAACACCTACATCGTCAATCTACCTAAGGAAAAAATCTATGGGGTCGAACTCGAATCGAGCCTTCGGCCGCAGTCTACTCCGGGCCTGACGCTGACGTTCTCCGGCGGCTATCTGCACGCCACACCGCCCTCCGGTGCGCTTCCCGGGATCTTTTTTCCGATCGGACCCGGCAACCAGGCGGGAGCGCCGGGCTCGACCTTCCCTGTCGCCGGCGGCGCGTTCGCCTACGCACCGAAGTGGAACTTCCAGATCAGCGGGGATTACAATCATCAACTCGGTGCAGGGCTGATCGATTTGAGTGTTCGTTACCACTGGACCCAGAAGTATAACATTGGTGGATTGGGAGCGCCTTATTACGACTATGTGAATACCTACGGGCTCATTGATGCCTCCCTTTCCTATGCCTGGAAGAACTACAAGCTGACGGTATCGGGAAAGAACCTCGGAAACGCGGTCTACCTCTCCAACACCCTGGCCGCTGTCGATTTCCAGGGCTTTGGCGACCCGCGCACCTTCCTGGTGGAATTGCAGGCCAAGTTCTAGGGGTCTGGAAGACGCCGCAGCGCCCATTCGCCCTGGCAATACTGCCGGGGTGCCAGTGTGCGGCTCGGTTGGTTGATCCGCTTTGGTGCATGTCCCCGCTGTTCCTGCTGAGTTGGCCACGTAATTTGCGGCGACCCATGTTAGTGTTAAGGTCGTGTCCAGCTAAGGGCGAGGGTTGGAAAGATGCAACACGGTATCGAACTTTCCGAGGTAATCAAAAACCTGCGCGCCAGCTTGACTACGGCCCAGACCGAGGGAGTAGATGAACGATTGAAGTTCGCGATCGACGAAGTCGAGGTGGAACTGCAAATCGCGGTGACCGATAAAACCGACGTGAAGGCCGGGGTGAAATTCTGGGTCATAGATGCAGGCGCCGGGGCTGGGCAGGACTCATCGGCCACCCAGAAGATAACCTTGAAGATGAAGGTGGTGGACGCTGTCACGGGTAAGCATGCCGACATTCGAACTCCCGCTGGGCCCAGGTAGCGGGCCCGGCGCAATATTGTACCCCGTGCATATCGATGGACCGAGATTTCCTGATTAGAGTGTTCGTTCCGGTCTTGCGCGAGGGCGGAGCAGATGGCGGAGGCCTGCATGGGTGCACGGGCACGGCCTATCCGGTGGGTAAAAGTCTGTTCCTCACGGCCAGACACGTGGTCCGTATCGCCGAGCGCGACTTTCGCTATCCAATTGAGATTCAATGGGTGTTCGCGCCTGACGAGTGGCACCGATTAGATGATGAACAGAAAGGCACCGTCCACGACAAACGAGATCCTGTGGTCTGGGAGGGCAAGAACGGACTTGATGCAGCCTTAGTGCGATGCGTTTATCCGCCTGCAGTCAAAAGATATGGCCTGCTTGCAAGAGACCCGCATCAAGATGGGGCTACATGGTCGAGCGCAGGGTTTGCCGAAGTCGCAAAGGCAAACGGCGTCCGCAACTGGGCTAGTTTTTCGGGGACGCTATTTCCCGGCGTAGCAAATCTCCCAAATTTCGAAATCGACGTGACTAGCGCCACCCCGAACCAAGATAACGATTGGAGTGGCGCTTCAGGTATGCCCGTTAGTCTCACTGGATCTGATGTGATCCATGGCGTCGTTGTTTGCGTCCCATCAGGCTATGCCGCCGCGCAGAAACTTTATGCCGCTTCGTGCCAGCACATGTGGGCGGACCCTGAGTTTCAGACAGCCCTTGGTGTTGATAGTAAACAGGACGCCAGTCGAGAGAACTACCGAAGCTGGCTGACGAAGGCACTGGGCCGTTCTCCGATATTGGTTAAAGCCTTGGCGGCTACTGACGCGGCGAAAATTGGCATCCAGCGACGCCCTGAATGCAACCCGAAAAGCCTAGCGGATTGGCTCTTAAATCTATCGCTTTCCGAAGCTCTGACGGTGTTCTGGGAAGCCACGGGGACCCTGGAGGAAGAACAAGTTGACGACCGGACTGATGATCGGGCAGTGGCGCTGAGTGTGCTGCAGGATGCGGTCAGATCAATCGCGCCCGCACTTTATGACCAGGGTATTGTTGGCGCGATCCGTACACAGACCTTGGATGCAAACATCACAATCTGCCAAATACCGACAACTCTGCCGACTGTGGCCGAGATCATCATGGCCGCTGTTGACGACCGTCGGGCAGACTATCACCCCAGGCGGGACCCGCGCGAGTTTCCTCACGGCAGACGGTTTTTGCCGAAGCCACCCGAGGCGGGAATTGACTCGGAAATCGAACAGGCTCGCACGATCCGCGATTCCTTGACTCGGAAGTTCGCGCCCACCGCCTGGACGAAACTTCGCGGACACATCGATGATTACATGATCAAGGCCCTGGTTGCGCCGGATCGGCGGCACGCAGATGAGGTTAATCCTGAAAATCTTACGCGCGCGGCAGACGCCCTCGACACACTCTCCCGTGGAGGACGATCCCGGTTCTATCTGCTGTGCCGACTCCCCGCCGAGCCGCAGGCCCGGGCGGAGGTTGAGCGGGACTTGCAGGGCCTGAAGGCCACCTTCAAATCCCTGGTCATACTTGGGCTCACGGACGACCCAGCACAGGAGACCCGTGAAATGAAAGCCTTTGACGCCTTCCGCCTGATGCTACCTGAAGGGACGTGACGCTTATGACGCCGGAAACCCAATCCAATACACTCGGCGCTGCGATCGCCAAACAACCCTTCAGACCCAACGGTGCTGACTGGGCGCACGTTTTCAGCGACGACGAAATCCTCGCGATCAAGACCGCCCAAGCCGCTGGTCGGGCGCTGTTGGTGCGGGGGGAGCCAGGCACAGGCAAGACCCAGCTGGCCATGGCCGCTGCAGCCGCCCTGGATAAGGCGTTTGTCTCGCACACGGTGGATTCGCGGACCGAGGCGCGGGATTTGCTTTGGCATTTTGATGCGGTGTCGCGGTTGGCGAAGGCGCAGACAGGCCAGGGCGGAGACTTGCCGGAGGCTGACTTTATTCAGCCCAGAGCCCTCTGGTGGGCATTCGACTGGGCCGGCGCGGCGAAACAGGCAGATCGGTCCAAGGCGGAAATCCCCTCCGGCGATCCGAAAAACGGCGTCGTCGTCCTGATCGACGAGATTGACAAGGCGGAATCCGAGGCGCCCAATGGCTTGTTGGAGGCCCTGGGCTCGGGGCGGTTCACGCCCCAGGGTTTTGGTGCCGCTGTGGAGCGCGGCAAGATCGCCCCGCTAGTGATCATCACCACCAATGAAGAACGCACCCTGCCGGATGCCTTTATCCGCCGTTGTCTGGTCCTGCACCTGAACCTGCCGGATGGTGACGCTCTGGTCGACCACCTTGTGGTGCGAGGTCAGGCGCATTTTCTTGATGCCGACGCCGGTTTGCTCAAGGAGGCGGCGACCCAGGTAGCGAAGGACCGGGTCACGGCGCGCGACGCCAATTGGCGGCCGTTTCCGGGGCCGGCAGAATATATCGACTTGGTCCGCGCGGTGCGTGAACTGGCACCAAACGACGCCAAGGCCCAGGGCGAATGGCTGGCCAAGGTTTCGCGGTTCGCGTTGCATAAACACGCCGACGCCTTTTCGGCGAGCAAATTGTGAACGGACGGTTTCTGGCCCGTTTATTCCGGCGAGGGTGCCGGCGGTACGGGGGGACCCGACGCTCCGCAATAAGGGCGCTCGGTTATACTTGGCCCGGAATCGCCGCCACCCGTAGCGCCGGTGCCCTCGCCGGCATCTTGCCTGACGCGCCATGACCTACGCTACCCTCGGACGAGCGGATCTTTTGCGGGCTCTGGCGGATGGGGCGGATGAAGACCGGGTTGCGCGGTTGCTCGGATACCGCCGCGAGGCGGCCAGACCGGAACCGGCGCCCATCGTGACGACGATTGATGAGGCGCCACCCACCCCCGAACCCACCGCAGCGCCTGTTATCCAGGCCGCTTGCCTTCGGCCGATCCCCTTCTGGCAAGCGGTTTCAGTCACTCGCCGCAGTGCACCGGACCGCCCCGTAGATCCCTCTACCCGAATACCCGAGTGGGCCAACGCCCCCAGCGAGGCCCCGGTGTTTCGCGTACTCGAGGCCCTGCGCGACCTGACCCCGCGCCTGCGTCCGGCCATGACTGCCCGGCGGCCGACGGGGGATATCAACTGTGACAAGGTGGTTGAGGCCCTGGGGCGGGGCAGGGTGCTGGACCCTATCCCGCGTCAGACTGCGAGGCGACAGGCACCAAGCCTGACGGTGATCCTGGATCGCAGCGACCGCCTGATCCCGTACTGGACCGATCAGGAAGTCCTGATCCCGGTGCTGCGCGACCGTGCGCCGGCCCATCGGCTTGAGTTTCGCATTGTCCACGAGGCTTTGGACCCGGAACTGCCCATGCCGGTGCCGGGTCAGATCGTCCTGGTTCTGGGGGATATGGGGGCATTGGCGCGAGACAGCGGTGAGACGGCACAGGCGTGGTCGCGTCTGGGTCGGCAAATCACCGCCGCCGGCGCTCACGCCGCAGCGCTGGTTCCCTGTCCGGTCAGTCGGCTACCGTCCGAGATGCAACGAGACTGGCACATCGTTCCCTGGGAACGCGGGGGAACTGAAGGGCCGCAGGACCGGGATAGCCGACGGCAAAGGGCCGATGCGCTGCTGACCCTGGCCTCGCCTGCTATCCGTATCGAGCCGGGCCTGCTGCGCGCCCTGCGCCACCAGATGCCCCCAGGCTTCGCCGACGCCGGGACCGAGGCGGATGTCTGGGCTCACCCGGCTATATCCAGCGGGGCCAGTGAGGCGGCCAGCCTGGACCCGACCCAGGCCCAGGGGTTCCGAGCTAAGTTCGCGGCTTTGGCGCCTGAGGTGCAGAAAACTGCACTTGGTCTGATCGCCGCCTGGCGCCACGGCTTGCCGAACGAGATCTGGTTCGAGGAGGTGATCAATCTGCCGGCGGTTTGCCATGGTAATTTGCCGAACCGGGAGGACGTGGATGCTGCGCGGGACTATTTCCGGTTTCTCAGTAATCACGCTGGCGTGGTGGGGGCGGGGGTTCACGCCGTACGCGGTTACCTCGGCCGGGTTGAGGCACGCGCTGACCCTGATGCTTTGGTGCGGGAGCCCGATCTGGCCAAGGCGGTCGAGGGGGCCAAGGTGGGGTCTCACGTGCCGGCACCGCCGCGTGCTCCGATTGATCCGATCGAAATTCCTACGGAAGAGCCGGAACGCGATATCGAGCTGCGCCAGCGAGGTTGCGACGTACATTTCAACGTCGCAGGTACGTCTGGCGACTTGGCGGCCGGCAGCCTGCTGGGTGTGATCCGTTCGGCAAATGGACTGGTAAGACTGCAGGCCGGAATACCCAAACCACCGCAGTCATTCTGGCAAAGCGGGCATTCTCCTGCGTGGGCCGATGACTGGGGGTGGGATGAGTTTGGAGCCTGGGTTGAAATATTCATCATTGGCCCCGACGGGGAACTACTGAGACAGAGAATGCGATGGGCACCACCCGGTCGCGCCCAATTGGGTTCTCCCGAGACCGAGGTTGGGCGCAGCGAAAATGAAACGCGTTTCTGGACCGAATTTAAGACTGGCTTCTGGATGTTTGACACCCCCTGCACCGAGGCTGTCTGGGAGGCGGTCATGTCTCCGAATGCGGACCTGGCGCTTGGCGGCCCCTTCCCCAAAACCAATGTCATGGCGGAGGATGCCGAGCGGTTCATCGTCCTGATCAACGCTGCAAAACCCGGACTGGACTTGAGCCTGCCCGACGAGGCGGAGTGGGAATACGCCTGCCGGGCCGGAACGGCCACAGCCTATAGTTTCGGTCCGACGATAACCCCTGAGCAGGTGCGGTTTGCCAGCGAATCCGCTGTTGCCGTGAAGCACCTACCGCCGAATGCCTGGGGTCTGTTTGGCATGCATGGTAATGTTTGGGAGTGGTGTCATCGCTACAACCCGTTTGAATCTGAGGGTGCCGGCGAGCGCGAGGCCCACCACCGTGTATGGCCCGCAGCTGAACGCCGGGCCCAGGTGCTGCGCGGCGGTTCGTGGAACGGCAGCACGGAGGATGTGCGCGCCGCTCGGCGAATTGAGGACGTAGAGTTCGTTCGCAACGGCAAGGTCGGCTTACGCTGTGTAAGAGCGTATGGCGCTGGGGGGGCTGAACATGACGCTGCCCCTGCTTCACGCTCAAACGCTGAAGCCCCTTTTTCATCGGTGACCCTGCGCGTTGATTCCGGCAACGGATGGCATCTCCCCAGTTCGGCGGCGTTGATTATCCAATCTGACCGTCAGGAACTGCGCCTCGACCGCCAAACCCGCCCCGCCTGGGCCACTGCCATAGGCCGCGATCGGTTCGGCTTGCACGCCGATTTCACCGTGCCGGGAAAGGAGGTGACTCAGCGCATGCGGTGGATACCGCCGGGGCGGTTCTCGATGGGATCGCCGGAGGAAGAGGCCGGCCGATTCGGTGATGAAGGACCGAAGCGTGAGGTTTCGCTGCAGGCGGGCTATTGGCTGTTTGACACCCCTTGCACGCAAGCCCTGTGGCAGGCGGTGCTGAAGAAAAATCCAAGCCGGTTCAAGAGTGCGACCCGCCCGGTCGAACAGGCGAGTTTGGATGACATCAACCAGTTCATCTCGATTTTGAACCGGAAAATATCAGGTTTGAACCTTACGCTCCCGTCGGAAGCGGAGTGGGAATATGCCTGTCGGGCCGGGACGACGATGGCGACCTATGCCGGAGACCTGGATCTTGTCGGAGAGAATAACGCGCCCGCGCTGGACCCTATCGCCTGGTACAGCGGCAACAGCGGTGAAGGCTTCGAACTACGCAACGGCTATGATTCTAGCGAATGGACTGAAAAGCAGTTTGACCACAAGCGGGCGGGGACGCGGCCAGTGGGAATCAAAGCGCCCAATGAATGGGGCCTTTACGACATGCTGGGTAATGTTTGGGAATGGTGCGCCGACACCTGGCACGATAGTTACAACGGCGCGCCAGCCGACGGTGCAGCTTGGATCGACTCAGGCTCGGCGGACCGCGTCTTGCGCGGCGGGTCGTGGGGCTACGAGGCCCGCGATGTGCGCGCGGCCTGCCGCGACCGCGACCGCCCGTCGTACCGCGGCGACGACCTTGGCTTTCGCTGCGCCCGAGTTCAGAGCGAAAGCGAAGCGGAGCGCAGGGCGGAACGGATCCGGCCAAGTGAGCGGAGCGAGACGGACGCGTCGAGTCCAGACGATGATGACTTGAACTGGACCGGCGATGCCAGAGACGAGAGCCGACGGTGACCCTAGCCATCGACGCCGGCCTCCACCCCCTTGCCGACGGCACAGCGCCGGAATGGGCAACCGCCTGGGGTGAGGATAGGTTTGGCGTCTACGCCGATTTCGCCGTCGGCGAGGTAATGCAGCGCATGCGTTGGATCCCGCCGGGGCAGTTTTCAATGGGCTCACCGTCGAAGGAGGTCGGCCGTTTTGACGCCGAAGAGCCCCTTCATCAGGTGAGCCTGGCGCGGGGCTATTGGATTTTCGATACGCCCTGCACTCAGGCGCTTTGGACGGCTGTGATGCGCGAAAATCCCAGTTCGTTTCAGACGCCCGACCGGCCGGTGGAAAGCGTCGGGATTGATGAGGTTAAGAAATTCATATCGTTGTTGAATGAAGGTCAGAAAGGGTTGAATCTGACTTTGCCCTCGGAGGCAGAGTGGGAATATGCCTGCCGGGCCGGAACCACCGGTCCGAACTACCTAGGAACACAGAAGAGCCTCGGCAAAATCGCTTGGTTTGACCAGAACAGCGGCAAGGATTCTGATCTGAAGACCGGCGGTCAGGATCAGGGTACCCGGCCCGTAGGGTTGAAGACGCCCAATGTCTGGGGACTGTACGACATGCTGGGCAATGTCTGGGAATGGTGCGCCGATGTCTGGCACGACAACTACGATGGCGCACCCACCGACGGTTCGGCCTGGATCGACGACGGCTCGGCGCTCCGCGTCAACCGCGGCGGGTCGTGGAACCTCAGGGCCCGCATTGTGCGCGCGGCCTGCCGCAACCGCATCCGCCCGTCGTACCGCAGCGGCTACCTTGGCTTTCGCTGCGCCCGAGTTCAGAGCGAAAGCGAAGCCGAGCGTAGGGCGGAGCGGCGGGAGCCAAGCGAGCGGAGCGAGACGGCGTCGCCGACCGGCCCGGAGCGGTTCAAGGCTTGAGTAGTCTTCGGCGCTGTCATCTCAATCGCCTGCCAGGATCGCCCCGCACATTGTTGAGCGACAGAAACAGATGCAACGGGTCTTTTGGGTGAGGCGGTGAAATCAAACCGTTCGTAGAACGCCCGAGCGTGGTCATCGTTGGCGTGGACCGCCACGGCGCGGATACCGGCAATATCCGCCGCTTGCAGGATGCGCAGCATGGCGTCTTTCAATAGTCCCCGGCCGAGCCTTTGGCCGTGGTGCGACAGGCTGACCGCCAGTCGGGCGATGAGCATGATCGGCATGGGGTGGCGCGCCAGACCCTTGGTCAGGCGTTCGGGGGCGTCATCATAGATGACTTGCCCGATGGCCAGGGTGTAATATCCGATCAGGTCTGCGCCCTGGACCGCCGCATAGATACGGGCTGCGCCCGATTGCTGGCTTTGCAGGGCGTGGCGGGTCAGGAAGCGGTTGAGTGGCTCTTTGCCACAGTCGAAGCCATCGACCTGGTGGTCGCGCCGAAGCGCTTCGACAATGGGCCTTGCCGTCATTCCGGCGCGGGATCAAAAACGCCAGGTTCGTGCAGGAGTTTGGCCATTTGGGGCAGGGCGCGTGGCGGTGCGTGAAGGGCGGCGTGAAACTGAGACCATGCCTGGGCGTCCAGTCCAAATCGCAGCCGGTCGGGCAGGGTTTCCTCGGCCCGGGTCAGGGCGCTTTCGAGGACAAATTCACTGACCGATTTGTCATTGGCTAGGGCGGCGGTTTGCAGCAGGCGCTTTGCGGACAGGCGGAGCCGCAGGTCAAGCTTTTCGGTTCGCTAGGTGGCGGCGGTCATGGCAGGGCACCTTTCGGTCAGTCTCTCGCACTGCCGCCCGACAAAGTCACGACATCCCCCGGCCTCGCCACTAACAATCACGCTTGACTTTTTTATCTGTGAATCCCCAGAGTCTCCGCCAGCCAAAGGGAGGCGACATGCGAGTTTTTGTTGGCCGCCTTGTGTTTGACGGGTGGGTCATATTTTGACGACGTCGGGCGAACTGGTGGGTCGTTGCGCGATTGTTTCGGGGGCCAGCCGCGGGATCGGCGCGGCCTGTGCCGGTCGGCTGGCAGCAGAGGGTGCGAGTGTTGTGCTTACCGGGCGCGATGCCGCGGCGGGAGAGCCCGTCGCGTCAGCCATTCGTTCTGGCGGCGGGAAAGCGGTTTTCATTCAGGCGGATAATGCCAGTGACGCAGATTGGGTGATGGTTGTTGGCACCGCCGAACGAGAATTTGGCCGGGTTGATATTCTGGTCGCCAATGCGGGGAGCTTTGAACGCGCGCGTACGGTCGATCTGTCGCTTGAGGATTTTAGCCGGGTCAGTTGCACTAACCTCAAGGGGTCATTTCTGGCGCTTAAACACTCCGTGGCAGCCATGCGGCGGGGCGGTCGCGGGGGATCGGTGGTAATGATCGCCTCAGTCACAGCTCACAAAGGCATGCCCGAGCGCATTCACTGTGTCGCCTCCAAAGCCGGAGTGAACCTTTTAGCCAAGGCGGCGGCGCTTGAGCTCGGGCCGGAAAAGATCCGTGTCAATACGGTGTTGCCGGGTATCGTCCGCACACGGATGACTGATGGATTTTCAGATCGCGCCTTGAACTCGCCGCCCCTGGGGCGGCCGGCAGAGCCCGAGGATATTGCCGAGTCCGTGGCTTTTCTGGCCTCGGATCGATCAATCTTCATGACCGGTGGCGAAATCATCGTCGATGGCGGATGGATGGCCCGATGAGTGGCCAGCTTGTGGACCGGGTGGTGGTCGTCACCGGGGCGACGCGCGGTATAGGCCGCGCCACGGCACTTTGCCTGGCAGGAGAGGGGGCCCTCGTCATTGCCACCGGTCGCAACCACGATGCGGGTGCGGAAACGGTGCGCCTGATTAAGCTCGCTGGCGGGCAAGGGGTTTTCGTCGCCCAGGACATATCGGTCGAAGCGGATTGGATCGCCGTGATGCAGGAAGCGGCCACGTGCGGCGGCCTTTTTGGTCTCGTCAACAATGCCGGCCTGTTTTTCGTTAAGCCTCTGGACGAGACCAGCGAGGCGGATTTCGATCAGATTCACGCGATCAACGTCGAGGGAACCTTTTTGGGCATTAAACATGCCTTTCGCGCTTTCGAGGCGGCGGGAGCCGGCGGGGTGATCGTCAATGTCTCTTCGCTGATGGGCAAGGTCGGCTTTCCCGGTGCCACGGCCTATTGCGCCACCAAGGGGGCGGTCAGCGGCATGAGCCGGGCGGCGGCGATGGACGGCGCGGCCATGACGCCCAAGGTGCGGGTTAATGCTCTGCATCCCGGTGTGATCTGGACTGAAATGATTACCGAGCAATTTGGCGACAGTCAGGCGCTGAGCGATGCTTTCGCCGCCGATACCCCCTTGCGGATGATCGGCCTGCCGCAGCATATGGCGCAAGCGATTTTGTTTCTGGTCAGTGACCAGTCTGCCTACATGACCGGTGCCGAACTCACCGTCGATGGTGGCAGAGGCGCTGATTGATGTCTCACTCTAGGAGCCCTGCATGCAGTTAAGTCGCGACGATCTCAAACGTGCCTACAAAACCATGGTCACCATCCGCGTCTTCGAAGAACGCGTGGCCAAGGAGTTCAGCGCCGGCACAATCCCAGGATTTGCCCATGTCTATCTGGGCCAGGAGGCCTCTGGCGTCGGCGTCTGTTTTGATCTGGCCGACGATGACTATATCGGCTCGACACATCGCGGCCACGGTCACTGCATTGCCAAAGGCTGTGACGTTACCGGCATGATGCTCGAAATCATGGGCAAAAAAGGCGGCCTTTGCGGTGGCAAAGGCGGTTCAATGCACATCGCCGATATGTCTAAGGGCATGCTCGGAGCCAATGCCATCGTCGGAGGCTCGCCTCCGATCGCCGTTGGGGCGGCTCTGACGCAAAAGCTGCAGAAGACCGGCAAGGTGGCCGTGGCCTTTTCCGGTGACGGGGCCTCCAACCAGGGGACAACCTTTGAGGCCCTGAACATGGCCGTGGTTTTGGGCGTGCCAGCGATTTTCGCCTTCGAGAACAATGGCTATGGCGAACATACCGCTGCCAGCTATGCGGTGGGGGCTCCCTCTATTGCTGAGCGTGCCAAGAGCTTTGGCATGCCGGCAGAAGTTGTAGACGGCACCGACTTTTTTGCGGTGCGCGAGGCCATGGGTCGGGCTCTGGCTCGGGGCAGAGCCGGCGAGGGGCCGTATGCGCTGGAAATCCAATGTGCCCGTTTCTTGGGCCACTTCCTGGGTGACCCTCAGGCCTATCGTCTGCCAGAAGAGCTGGCGGCGGCCCGTGCCCGCGATCCGCTGCCCAAATTCCGCACCAAGGTGACCGAGGCCAGCCTGCTCGAGCACAGCGACCTGGACGCCATCGAAGCGGAGGTCAACGTCGAGGTGGAAGATGCCGTGGGCGTGGCCATGGCTGCCGCTATCCCCGATCTCTCATCCCTCGAAAAAGACGTCTACGTCAGGTATTAGAAACATGAGCAAGAAATCCTATCGTCAGGCGATCAATGAGGCGTTGCGCATGGAAATGCGTCGCGATCCCAACGTTATCATTCTGGGCGAAGACGTTGCCGGCGGACACGGCGGCAGCGGCGAAGTGGGCGGCGTCGGCGGCGTCTTTGGCCTCACCGCCGGCCTCTACAAAGAGTTTGGTCCCGAGCGGGTGCTCGATACCCCGATCAGCGAAAGCGCCATTATCGGTGCAGCCTCGGGGGCGGCGGTTACGGGCATGAGACCAGTGGCGGAAATCATGTTCGTTGATTTCGTCGGGGTCTGTTTTGACCAGATCTATAACCAGGCGGCGAAGTTCCGTTATATGTTCGGCGGCAAGGCCAAGACCCCCATGGTCATCCGCACCGCTATTGGCGCGGGCTTTCGCGGTGGCGCTCAGCACAGCCAGACCCTGCACCCCCTCTTTACCATGGTCCCTGGCCTCAAGGTGGTGATGCCGTCCAATGCCTATGACGCCAAGGGTTTGCTTATCCAGGCGATCCGTGACGATGACCCCGTCATCTTTATGGAATCCAAGCTGCTCTACGACACCGAAATGGAAGTGCCGGACGAGGCCTATCGCATCCCCTTTGGCGAGGCCAATATCTTGCGCGAGGGCAAAGACCTGACAATCCTGGCGTTCGGGGCCATGATCCCGCGCGCGGAGGCTGTGGCTAAGCTTCTGGCCGCCGAGGGGATATCCCTGGAGGTGATCGATCCGCGCACGACCTCACCATTGGACGAAGACGCCATTCTGGAGAGTGTGGCCAAGACTGGGCGTCTGGTCATCGTCGATGAGAGCCCGCCCAGGTGCTCCCTGGCCCGTGACATCGCCGGCATGGTCGCCGACAAGGGTTTTAAGTCCTTGCGGGCGCCGATCAAGGCCGTCACCTGCCCCCACACCCCGGTCCCCTTCGCCCCCAACCTGGAAGACGAATACATGCCCAACCCCCGTCGCATCGAAGCGGCGGTACGGGCGGTGCTGGGTTATCAATGATCAAGCGCCGCTACCGCTCTACCTCCCTCCCCTTCATGGGGAGGGTGGATCGGAGCATAGCTCCGAGACGGGTGGGGCACGGATCATCATCAGCCTTCTGGAGTCTGAAGTGTTCCCCACCCGTCTTCTCGTTTCACTCGAAACCACCCTCCCCATAAAGGGGAGGCAGGAAGGTTAAGTCCATGACCAAACCCAGCATCGCCTCGCTCGGCTCCATCATGCAGCTGGCCTATGTTCCGGCGGATTTTGATGCTGCGCTGAAGTTCTGGATCGAAACCGTGGGTGCCGGGCCGTTCTTTGCCCTCGACCACGTTCAGCTTGAGGCGGTGAAGCACTGTGGCGTCCCCACTGCGCCCGATTTTTCCATGGTTATCGGCTATTGGGGGGATCTGCAGATCGAACTGATTCGCCAACACAATGATGCCGCCTCGATCTACAAATCCTGGCGCGACGAGGGCCGCGAGGGGCTACACCACGTCTGCATCCTGGTCGACGATATGGCTATCGCGCGTGAGGTCTGTGCCGCTGCGTGTGCGGTGGTGGCTCAGGAAGGCATGGTTCCTGGCGGCGGCGAGGTGATCTATGTCGATACGGGCGGCGGGCCGGGGACACTAGTGGAAATCCTCAAACCGGGGCCAGGCAGTCGTGAATTCTTCTCAATGATGCGCGACGCTGCAAAGGGCTGGGATGGCTCAAATCCCGTGCGGAGGCTCTAGTCATGGGTACGCGGCTTTCGGGCAAGGTTGCCTTGATCACAGGCGGTGCCTCCGGCATCGGGGCCGATTGCGCCCGCGTCTTTGCCGGCGAGGGTGCTATTGTCGTTGTGACCGACGTCCAGGTGGACAAGGGCCGAGCCGTGGGGGCAGAGGTTGGGGGGACTTTCCTCGAACACGATGTCGCCGATGAGGTCGCCTGGGAGCGGGTGATCGCAGCGACGCTAAAGCTGCACGGCCGGCTCGACATCCTGGTGAATAATGCCGGCGTTTTCATCGGCCAGTCCATTGAGGACTCGACCTTAGAGGTGTGGAACAAGGTCCTCGCCATCAACCTCACCGGCGTCATGCTGGGATGCAAACACGGGGTGGCGGCGATGAAGGCCAACCCCGGCGGGCCCACCGGCTCGATTATCAATATTTCCTCCATTGCCGGCTATATCGGTCTGGCCTCAGGGGCGGCCTATACGGCCTCCAAGGGCGGGGTGCGTCTGCTGACCAAGTCGGTCGCCGTTCACTGCGCCCGGGCCTATCGGACCATTCGCTGTAATTCGCTGCATCCTGGCACCATCGATACACCGATGAACCACGCGGCCTTCGATGCTGGCGGCGATCCAGAGGGCATGCGTGCACTGTTCGACGGCTTACAGCCGGTCGGACGCATGGCGAGTCCTAAGGAAATGGCCACCTGCGCCCTCTTCCTCGCCTCTGATGACGCCTCTTATGTCACCGGCTCTGAGCTTCTGGCCGATGGTGGCTGGTTGGCGGCGTCCGGTCCACTCTAAAGGAGAAATACGATGAGCAACACCAACCGTCAGTGGCTGATCAATGGCCGCCCCAATGGTCGCCAGCTTGTCGATGACGACTTCAAATTTGTTGAATCCCCGATCCAGGAGCCGGCGGAGGGCGAGGTTCTCGTGCGCGGCCTCTACCTTTCGTTTGATCCGGCACAAAAAGGCTGGATGGAAAATATCGGCGGCTATATGGCCCCCACCGAGATCGGTGAGGTGATGCGCGGCTCAGGTGTCGGCGAGGTGGTCACCTCCCGCGCCCCAGGCTTTTCCCCTGGCGACAAGGTCAGTGGCATGCTGCGCTGGCAGGCCTACGCTACCCTTCCGGCTAAGGAGCTGTTGAAGCTTGAGGACAATGACCTGTTGACTGCCAATATGGGTGTCCTGGGCACCACGGGCATGACCGCTTTGTTCGGTCTCAACAAGATCGGCAAGCCCTTTGTAGGCGATACCCTGGTAATCACCGGTGCGGCGGGGGCCACAGGCTCCGTGGTCGGTCAATTGGGCAAGATCGCCGGATGCCGCGTCGTCGGTGTCGCCGGCGGGCCGGCCAAATGCGCCTGGCTGGTGGATGAGCTCGGCTTCGATGCCGCTATTGATTACAAGGCCGGAGACGTCCGCGATCAGGTTAAGGCCGCGGCACCCGATGGCATCGACGTCTTGTGGGACAACGTTGGGGGCCCAGTGTTCAATGCCCTGTTGGCTGAGCTGGCCATGCACGCCCGCGTGGTCGTCTGCGGTGGTATATCCCGCTATGAGCTGGGCAAGATGCCGGCGGGGCCAGAGAACTATTTCAACCTGATCTTCAAGCGCGCCCACATGGAGGGCTTCATCGTTCTCGACTACGCCGCCGAATTTGCCTGGGCCCGCAAACGCCTGACCGGGTGGATTCGATCAGGGCAGCTCCGCTATAAGGAAGATATCCAACAGGGCCTGGAAAACGCTCCCACCACCCTGCGCCGCCTGTTCGCTGGCGAAAACTTCGGTAAACAACTTCTCAAGCTGACCTGACATGCCGGTCATCCGCTATGACCAGCCACTGAACGTCTTGGTTATCGCCAAAGGCCACCCCTACGAGCGCGATGCCTTCATGGCCATTTTCGACGATCTGCCGGGAATCGCCTGTAGCCTGGTCGAACAGCCCGCAGCGCAAAAGCTGATGACCCGCCACGGCATGGCGGGCTTTGACGCTCTGGTCCTCTACGACATGCCGGGCCTGGATTTTTCCGCGCCAGGTGCGCCCCGCGCTGTTGCCCCCGACCCCGAATTTCAACAGGGGTTTTTGGACCTGCTCGATGCCGGAAAGGGCGTCGTCGCCCTGCATCACGCCATCGCCGGCTGGCCGGCCTGGCCGGAATACGCCCAGCTTCTGGGGGGACGTTTCCTGTATTCCCCTGCGACCCTCCGAGACACCCCGCGCCAAGACTCCGGCTATCGTCATGACGTGCCTCACCAGGTCCGCGTGCTCGACGAGACCCACCCCATTGCCGCTGGACTGCCCGCCACATTCCCACTTACCGATGAGCTTTATCTCTTCGAGGTCTTCGACGATCTCGTCGAACCCCTGCTCGCATCCAGCCATACGTTCACCCAGGATAACTTCTATTCGGCAGTCCAGGCCGTGTCCGGCCAGATGTTTTCCAACACCGGATGGTCACATCCCGAGGGCTCAAATCTGATCGGTTGGACAAAACGGGCCAGAAACAGCCCCCTGGTCTACCTGCAACCGGGCGACGGTCCGGCCACTTATAATGATCCCAATTACAAACGCCTGATCGAAAACGCCATTCGCTGGGCCGCGTCGGCGAAGGCCCTGGCCTGGGCGCGGGGGTGATCCTGGTCGTATGGCTCGCGGTGAAAAAGCATAGCCGCTCAAGCCAGCGCCAACAGGCTCACACCAGATGACGCCGCGCTGATTCTCGCCTATCACGCCTACATGTCCCAGCCCCGCCACGACCCCGTCCTGATTGTCGATTTTGGCAGTCAGGTGACTCAGTTGATAGCCAGGCGCCTGCGTGAGAGCGGTGTCTATTGCGAGATTCATCCCCACGACAAGGTCGAGACGACCCTTGCCACCCTCGCCCCAAAAGCGGTGATCCTGTCCGGCGGGCCGGCCAGCGCCGGTCAGATCAACAGCCCTACGGCCGCGCAAGCCATCTTCGACCTTGGCGTGCCAGTCCTCGGAATTTGCTACGGCGAAATGACCCTCTGTGCCCAATTGGGCGGCGGCGTGGAGGGGGGGCATGACCGCGAATTTGGCCGGGCGGAAATCAAAGTCGAACGCACCTCGCCGCTGCTGGCCGGCTTGGCCGATGTTGGTGAAACCGAAACCGTGTGGATGAGCCACGGCGATAAGATCACCGCCATCCCGCCAGGGTTTGAGGTGGTGGCCACATCTGAGGGTTCGCCTTATGCCGTCATCGCCGACGAGAGGCGCAAGATCTATGGCGTGCAGTTCCATCCCGAGGTGGCCCACACCCCGCGCGGGGCGACCATCCTGCGAAATTTCACTCACAGGATCGCCGGCCTGACCGGCGATTGGACCATGGCGGCCTTTCGTACCGAATCTATCGCCCGTATCCGCGCCCAGGTCGGGACGGGCAGGGTGATCTGCGGCCTCTCCGGCGGGGTCGATAGCTCTGTCGCCGCCGTGCTTATCCATGAAGCCATTGGCGACCAGCTGACCTGCGTCTTTGTCGATACCGGTCTCCTGCGCCTCAACGAAGCCGAACAGGTCGTCCGTTTGTTCAAGGATCACTACAACATCCCCTTGATCCACGTGGACGCCGGCGATGATTTTCTGGGCCAACTCGAGGGCATCAGCGACCCGGAGACCAAGCGTAAGATCATCGGCCGCGTCTTCGTGGAAATCTTCGACCGCGAGGCGGGGAAAATCGAGGGTGCGGCCTTCCTCGCTCAGGGGACCCTCTACCCTGACGTCATCGAAAGCGTCTCGGCCAGCGGCGGCCCCAGCCAGGTGATCAAGAGCCACCATAATGTCGGTGGCCTGCCCGAACACATGAAGCTGAAACTGGTCGAACCTTTGCGCGAACTGTTCAAAGACGAGGTCCGCGCGCTCGGCGTCGAACTGGGCCTCTCGCCCGCGTTCGTCGGCCGCCACCCTTTCCCGGGGCCGGGCCTGGCCATCCGTATCCCTGGAGCCGTCACAGCCGAAAAGGTCGCTACCCTCCAAGCCGCCGACGCCATCTTTCTGGACGAAATCTGCAAAGCCGGCCTCTACGACAAGATCTGGCAGGCCTTCGCTGTCCTCCTGCCGGTGAAAACCGTCGGCGTCATGGGCGATGCGCGCACCTACGAAGACGTCCTGGCCCTGCGCGCCGTCACCTCCACCGACGGCATGACAGCGGATATGTTCGAGTTCCCCTGGGAAGTCCTCGCCCGCTGTGCCACCCGGATCGTCAATGAGGTGCGGGGGGTAAACCGCGTGGTCTACGACGTGACCAGTAAACCACCGGGGACGATCGAGTGGGAATGATTTAGGCCCATCCGGACGTATCCAGAACTACGCTAGGATACGACAGAAGCCATTGAAAACAAAAATTAATTCCTTCTAAGACAGTCGGCAGCTATCGGTACGCACAGTTTGGCTCTGGCGGCCTGCCTGACGGACCTCCGGTATATTGCTTGGGCGAGTTTTTCAAAGTACCGTCACGGTCAATGAGGCTCGTGACGGTACTCATTTTTCTTTAAGTCATTAAATATAAGAGAAATTATCCGTTACGAACCCTCGAAATTGTGCTGACGGTACTTTTCAGGAGGCAGTAAGGATGCTGACGGACGTCGCCCTCAAGGCATTGAAGCCAAAAGAGAAGATCTACAAGATTGCGGACCGTGACGGCATGTATGTGCGCGTCATGCCCAGTGGCGCGATCTCGTTTCGCCTAGACTATAGGCTCAACGGCCGTCGGGAGACCGTCTATCTGGGCAGGTACGGACGCGACGGAATCTCGCTCGCCCGGGCCCGAGAGAAGTGCATCGACGCGAGGCGCGCCATTGGCGAAGGACGGTCGCCGGCGATAGAGAAGCAGCGCGATAAGCGACGCCTGAAAGAAGCGAAGAGTTTTGGCGAGTTCGGGGAGAAGTGGCTCACCGCCGCGCCGATGGCCGACAGCACGCGCGCCATGCGGCGTTCCATCTTCGAGCGGGAGCTTCTGCCGGTCTGGCGCAATCGCCTCCTCACGGAAATCACGCCCGACGATCTCAGAACCCACTGCGGCAAAATCGTTGAACGCGGTGCCCCGGCGACGGCTATCCATGTGCGAGATATCCTGAAGCAGATTTACGGATTTGCGATCCTGCACGGTGAGAAGGTCGCCAACCCGGCCAACGAAGTTGGGCCGGCATCGATCGCCACCTTCGTGCCGAAGGACCGCTCGCTCTCGCCTTCCGAAATTCGGGTGATGCTGAAGCAGCTCGAGCACATCGCCACGCTTCCCACGATCCGTCTGGGAATGCGGCTCTACCTGCTCACGATGGTGCGCAAGAGCGAGCTGCAGGACGCAGTGTGGGACGAAGTCGACTTCGAGAATGCGGTCTGGACGATCCCGAAGGAGCGGATGAAGCGCTCGAAGGCGCACAACGTCTACCTGTCGCGTCAGGTGCTCGACATCATGATCGCCCTCAAGACCTGTGCAGGAAATTCAAGATACCTTCTGCCGTCGCGGTACGACGCCGATGCTCCGATGTCGCGCGCAACCTTCAATCGGGTTACCTACGCAGTCGTTGAGCGCGCGAAGGCGGAAGGATTGCCCTTGGAGCCGTTTACGGTTCACGACATGCGGCGGACAGGTTCGACTCTGCTGAACGAACTCGGCTTCAACAGCGACTGGATCGAAAAGTGCCTAGCGCATGAGGACGGGCGCTCGTCGCGTGGCGTCTACAACAAAGCCGAATATGAGGTGCAGCGTCGGCATATGATGCAGGAGTGGTCGGACATCTTGGACGCCTGGGTCGATGGCAAGAAGTACGTGCCAACGCTCATCGCGCCGTCGATTCCGATCTTGGAGCTCGATCCTGCTCTTTGACCGGACGGGCTCGGCGTTGTTTCACGTCGGGACCGGGCGCCCGGAGAATTGGTTTTGAGCGACGGGCCGCGAGCCATGCCTGAACCTCGCCCAGATCCCAAACCACGCATCGTGGGGTCAAAGCGAAGCGTCGCGGAAATTCCCCCCGCTGTTCCATTTCATAGATCGTGCTGTCAGCTAACGGCACCATCTCACGCAACTGCTGTCGTCGAATCGTTCTTCCGATGTGTGTGTTCGCCTTCGCGTTCATGTTGCAACTCCTCTTGATGGACGGGTGAGGAGATAGAAAACAATAGATAGCGAACGGTGGAAGCCCTCACGTTGAGCAATCGGGAAATAGAGGGCTATAGCGTGCACATAGGACGGTGACGTTTTCGTTGAACTAGGTGCGGCACAGGTGCGTGGATCACGGAAATCGGGATCTGTTGAAACACCGGACTACAGCAACGGCGCCGCTTTTTGTAAACGCGGCTCCCTTCAAAATCTAGTTCCGAGAGGAGTGCCGGTTCGACCCCGGCCACCCGCACCACCTTCTCTGATAACGAAGCTCGAAACGGCAGATCTCGCAGCAGCGGCTCGCTGATAGTCAACGATAGACAGGCATCGCCTTCCGGAACCGGATGGCTCACCCGATAGCCTTTGGCAGCATTGAAGAACAGCACCTGGTTCGCCTCAGCGATGGCTTGGTCCCGTCCCAAGTGCCGCGCGTAGACGCCGCGGTAAGGGACCACAAATTCCGTAGCGTTCGCGCATTCCTCGTCGATCGAGTGTCGGCAGCTGCCCCGGCAACACACGTCTCGAACCGTGACAGTGGGCGTCCAACAATGCCGCTGGCCGGATGCCAGACTCACCCGCGACGTTGGAAGTATTTTTAGTTAGCTCTTGCGCTAAGTGTCTTGCGTTGATACTTAGCCTCATGGAACAGTATTCACAACAGCTGAGTGGCATTTTTCAGGCCCTTGCCGATCCCACTCGCCGAGCGGTGTTGGGTCGACTGGGCAAAGGCCCTGCCAGCATCAGCGAACTGGCAAGGCCGTTCGACATGGCCCTGCCTTCCTTCATGAAGCACATCCGTTTCCTTGAAAGCAGCGGACTGGTGCGCACCCGTAAGAATGGCCGCGTGCGCACCTGCGCGATCGACAGAAAACAGTTCGACGCTGCTGAAGCTTGGTTTTCTGAACAACGGGCTCTTTGGGAAAGTCGCGCCGACCGACTGGAACAGTTCGTCATCAATATTCAAGAGAAGGAAAAAACCAAATGAATCAGGTTTCGAACTCAGACCTTGACCTAACGACGGCGCGCATCATTAAGGCTCCTCGTTCGGTCGTTTGGAATGCCTGGGTCGACCCAGTGAGCTTCGCCCAATGGTGGATCCCGGCACCAACCAAATGCAAGGTCGTGGACATGGACCTCCGTCCCGGCGGCTCCTTCGTGACTGAGATGGCTGGAGCCGATGATCGAGGCGCTGACGCAGCGCGCCTTGTAGCCGCGCCTTCATGTGCTGCGGCTGTTCGCGCCGACGCCAAGACCCGCGATTTCCACGCTCGAGATGGGCATTCCTACGCCGAGGGAGGGTAGTCCCCTGACGATCGAACTGCGCCATCTGCGATACGTTATCGCCGCTGCTGAGCGCGGTAGCTTTAGAAGCGCGGCGAAGGCGCTGGCAGTTCAGGAGTCTGCCATCAGCCGACGCATACGAGACCTTGAAGACGAAATCGGAGCAGCACTTTTTATTCGCCATCACGGAGGGGTCAATCTCACCCATGCAGGTCAGAAGTTCCTCGTTCGAGCGCGCAATGCAATAGCACAAATAGGTCTCGCCAAGATTGACGCCGGTTCTTTTGGGTGCGGCGAATCCGGCGTCGTGCGTATCGGCATATTCACGTCTCTCGCATCGGGTTTCCTCGCCGACCTGCTTGGCGCCTACGTGACTGGGAATCCGGGCGTTCGCCCGGATATCGTCGAGGGCGGGCCGAGCGACCATATTACTGCGATTCAACGGCACCAAACGGATGTAGCGTTCCTGACCGGCGAGCCGGTCGCAGACGAATGCGATAGGATCCACCTGTGGAATGAGCGGGTCTATGTGGCGTTGCCGAGCAATCACGAATTGACGCTAAAGGATGAAATTTCCTGGGCCGATCTTCGGGAGCGGCACTTCATCGTCAATGAGGCCGACCCCGGACCCGAGATTCACGACTATCTGGTCAAGCATCTCGCCGAGTTGGGCCATCATCCGAGCGTCGAGCGTCAGGGTGTCGGCAGGGATAATTTGATGCACTTGGTCGCCATAGGCCGGGGTCTCACCCTGACCAGCGAGGCGACCACGGCCGCGCGCTTTCCAGGTGTGGTCTACCGGCCGCTGGCCGGCGAAATCCTGCCGTTCTGCGCGATCTGGTCGCCGCAGAACGATAATCCAGCCCTTCGGCGGCTGTTGAGCCTTGCAAGGATTATGTCCAGCGTGGCAAGTCCACCCTGATGGTGAGATCAGCAAACTAGTCTTTCGCCTGTCCAGGCGTCAGTGTCGGCTGGTGACTATTTTGAGGATCACGCCGCGCTTTCGCAAAACCTCGATCCGTCGCCATGAAGCGCTCGACCATGGGTGAGATCAACTTGACGGGATCGCCGACCGGCCGCCCTGTCTCGCGGGCAAGCACCTCCGCATAGGCGACAAGCTCGCGGTGGACCGCCGCCGGCAGTTCGACCGCGACCTTGACCGGCTTGTCGTCGGCAATAGCCCCAAGTTTCAACTTCGTCATGGATCATCCTCCATAGGGTTCAAGGACGAGATCGCGGGTGACGATCACGCGCACCGGAAAGCCGGGCCTGATGGTGAGCGTCGGGGCGATGTTGAGCTGGCGGCGGACGATCTGTTGGCCAGCGTCGTTGATGGTGGACTGGCCGCCGTCACGGATGGCCTGCACGAGACGGTCGTTGTCGTCGGTTGCCAGTTCCGCGCCGACGCCGAGCAGCGTCGAGAGCGCGGCAGCCTTGGCGAGATCCCACCAGTGGTAGTCAACGCCGTCTTCGAGGCCGGCATAGCCCTCGGTGTCGGCGCCAGGCTGGCGCTCGAGCACGATGGAGCGGCCATTCGGTAGGATGAGCCGGTTCCATACGAGCAGCACTCGACGCTGCCCGAAGCCCACGCCGTTGTCGTACTGACCGATCAGGCGCGTGCCTTGAGGCACGAGCAGGATGCGGCCGGTCGGGCTGTCATAGACGTTCTCTGTTACCTGCGCGGTGATCTGGCCGGGCAGATCGGATCGAATGCCAGTGATCAATGCAGCCGCGATGACGGCTCCCGCCTGCAGGATGTTGGGCGAAGCGGGCGCAGCCACGCGATCCGGCGAAACGGTCCGACGATCGACGGCGGCGTTGAGGAAGGCGAGCTGACGATCCTGCGCCGTGGGCGTCGCCGGCTGCGGCGCGAGCCCAAGGCTGGTGAGATCAGGTGTTGGCGGGGGCGCTACAGCTACCGAACCGGCGCCTGCCGCGGGCGCGGTGCGGTTCTCCGTTCC
>JAYTXQ010000041.1:0-1620 GCA_043742825.1 Caulobacteraceae bacterium
TTCCACATCCTGCCCGCCACCAGCGATCAGGAAAAGTATATGCTTGAGGGCAAGATGGAGCTGGAAAACCATCCCGGTCTGACCATCGCTCCGTGTCAGGTGCGGCCAGAAAGCCGCGGTCACATTCGAATAACCTCGCCGGACGGCAGCGTTTACCCCGCCATCACCGCCAACTATCTCAGCGACCCTCTGGATCAGGAGGTGGCCGTGGCCTCATTGAAATGGGCCAGAGCGATTGCCCAGGCTCCGGCATTGGCCTCCTATGTCGATCACGAAACCTCGCCTGGGCCGGATTTCAACACCGACGCCATGCTACTCGACTATGCCCGCGCCGCTGGCACGACCATCTATCACCCCGTCGGCACCTGCCAGATGGGCCACGGGCCGGCTGCGGTGGTCGATCCACAATTGAGGGTGCATGGCGTCAAAGGCCTTCGTGTCGTCGACGCATCGGTCATGCCGCGTCTTGTCTCTGGCAACACCAATGCGCCAACAGTTATGATTGCCGAAAAAGCCGCTGACATGATCCTGCTAGATGCCCGTAACTTGACCATGGCAGCCTGACATGCATCCTTCGATCCACGCCAAAACCGATCCAGACAAAGCCGCAATTATTATGGCGGCGTCGGGCGAGACCGTCACCTATGCGCAGTTGGACGCTCGTTCAAACCAGGGCGCACAGCTGTTCCGCTCGCTTGGGGTCAATACGGGCGACTGCGTTGCGATATTCATGGAAAACTCGCCACGATACCACGAAATCCTCTGGGCGGCCCAGCGCAGCGGCATCCGTTTTACCGCCATTTCCTCAAAGCTGACGGCGAACGAAGTCGCCTATATCGTCGGTGACAGCGAAGCCAAGGTCTTTATCGCCTCGGCAAGTCTAGCCGACATCGCATTTGAGGTGGCCGCTACTCTGTCAGGCGTCAAATGCCTTATGGTCGATGGCGCGCAAGGCCCGTTTGAAAGCTTCGAGGCCGCGAGGCAGGCGATGCCGACAACCCCGGTCGCCGACGAGAGCGCCGGTGGGGCCATGCTCTATTCTTCCGGTACGACTGGCCGGCCCAAAGGGGTTCGCCGGGCACCCGCTGACGGGCCGCAACCGATCGACGTGGCCAACCCCTTGTTGATGATCGGGGCGGGCATGTACGGCTGGACCGCCGATTCAATCTATCTCTCACCCGCACCGCTCTATCATGCCGCGCCGCTGGGTTGGTCCATGGCCGTCCATTGCATTGGCGGCACGGTCATCGTGATGGAGCGTTTCGATGCCGAAAAGGCCCTGGACTATATCGGTCACTACCGGGTCACCACGGCGCAATGGGTGCCGACACATTTCGTCCGCATGCTTAAACTGCCCGCTGAGGCGCGAGCAAAATACGATATGTCCTCGCTGACCAGCGTCTTCCACGCCGCCGCACCGTGCCCCGTCCCGGTCAAGGAACAGATGATCGCCTGGTGGGGCCCGATCATCCACGAATATTACGCTGGCACCGAAGGCAATGGCATCTGCGTCATCACGGCAGAAGAATGGCTGCGCAAAAAGGGCTCGGTCGGTAAGGGCCTGACCGCCGAGGTCAAGATCTGCGACGATGACGGCAATGAGGTGCCGGCACGCAGCGA
>JAYTXQ010000042.1:0-5989 GCA_043742825.1 Caulobacteraceae bacterium
GGCTCCGCCCGTCCTACGCCTCAAGCCCCGAAAAACAACCCGCCAGAGGGGTCCCTTTTGCATGCCGATAGGGGGTCCCGATTGGATGCCGATTGACAAACAGTGGCGTGCGACCCTGTTCCTGAGGGACCAGGGCGCAGCCGCACGAGGATGGTTGATCGAGGTGATGAAATGTATTGACGCAATCGGCCAGCCAGCGTTCGTCCTCGACGACGTCTATGCCTTCGAAGACCGGCTCACGATACTTTATCCCAGCAACCAAAATATCCGCCCGAAAATCCGTCAGCAGCTACAGGTGCTGCGTGATCAAGGGTACCTGCAGTTCATCGGTCGCGGCAAATATCGCCTCTGTGGCGCGACGTGATGAAACAACAAACCTGTGGCGATCCGGGCTTCGACAGTTGTGTGCAGCACGGCGTGGATCGTCATACTGTTGAACTCGATTTCCGCCGGCCTTTTGGCCTGGGCATCATAAATTGCCCTGGGTTACTGATGCGATCTCCTCGGCAGTGCAGCCAAATTCGGTCAGGATGTCGAGGTTATGCTGCCCCACGTCGGGGGCCATCCTGGGCTGGCGCTTGGTCTCCCCCGCGACCTGAAACGGGCTGTCGATGGTGCGCAGGCCCAGGCTGTCTTCGAACTCTGGCAGGAGGTGATTGGCCTCGACCTGGGGATCGCTCAGGTGGTCCGTGGTGCGTCCGACGATGCCAAAAGTGACACCCGCCTCGCTGAGGAGCTTGTCCCAGTGGGCCCAGGGCTGACGGGTGAAGATGTCTTGTAGCAGGGTCCCCAGCAGGGCGCAGTTCTCGAACTGCGCCTCGGGCGTGGAAAACCGCGGGTCATCAAGCCAGTCGCCATGACCCAGGGCCCGCGCCAGGCGGGGCCACTCGCGGGCGGGATTGGCTATGGCCAGGATAAAACTGCGTCCGTCGGCCGTCTCGTAAATCTCGATCAGGGCACCCCGCTGTCCGCGCGCGCCGCGTCCGAGCAGTTCGATGTCGCACAGGGCTGCCTGGATCTGACAGGAATTGGACCACATGCCGTTGGCCAGGAGCGAGGTTGAAACCTCGCCGCCCTCGCCGGTTTTCTGGCGTCGATACAGGGCAGTGACGATCGCCCCGTAAAGTGCCATGGCTGTGGGGTGATCGCCCATTCCCGGCATGGACAGCGCCGGCTCGGCCCCGGCCGTGGCGCGGACCATGTCCATCAGACCGGACCTGGCCCACCAGGCGGTGGTGTCATAGGCGGTGCGCCCACGCTCCGGTCCCGCTTCGCCATAGGGCGTCAGGGAGGCGTAGATCAGCCGAGGATTGAGCGCCCGGACCACCTCGGCAGTCAGGCCCAGTTTCTCGCGGATCGCAAATGGGTGATTGGTGATAAAGACGTCCGCCCTGGCAATCAGCCGCCTCAGGACCGACTGCCCCGCCGGCTCCTTCAGGTTGAGGGAAACACTCTCCTTGTTGCGTGAATCCAGGGTCCAGAAATAGTCCATCGCGCCCGGTTCGCCGCGCAGGCGAATGAGATTGCGATAGGAATCGCCCAGACCGGGCGGTTCGATCTTGATCACCCTGGCCCCAAAATCCGACATGATCGTCGCCGCAGCTGGTCCGGCAATAAAGCTGGCGCAGTCGATGACCAGAAGATCGCTGAAGAGTTCGGTCGTCATCGGTGATGATCTCTGGTGAGGGGCGTTGGTGACAGTCGCTGCAAGCTCTCTACTGCCCCGCCGATTTGTAGCGGTCAAACCAGGCCAGGATCGCGGCGACTTCGGCGGTAAGTTGCGAGGGGCGCTCGGCATAAGCTTCGTGGGACGCCCCAGGGACGCGGATCAGAACGGTGGGCACCGCCCGCAGCTGCAAGGCCTGGTAATATTGCTCCGCCTCGCTGGGCGGGGTGCGGTGATCTTCGGCCCCGACCATAACCAGGGTCGGGGTCTTGACCGCGCCGACGCGGGAAAGCGGAGAATGTTTCCAATAGAGGTCGGGGTCCTCCCATGCCATCGCCCCCATCCAATAGGGACCCATCTGCAGGTAGCCGTCTGTGGTCAGGACTTCGCTGGTCCAGTTGATCACCGGCTTTTGGGTTGCCGCCGCCGAAAACCTGGTGGTGGTGCCGACGATCCAGGCGGTGAGCACGCCACCGCCCGAACCACCGGTTACATTCAGGTTTCTCGCGTCCACGGATCCCTTGGCGATCACAGCATCGACGACGCTCATTAGGTCGTCATAGTCGAACCCGGGATAGTTGTGGGCGATGCCGTCGGCGAAGGCCTGGCCATAGGAGGTTGATCCGCGCGGATTGGCATAGACCACCATATAGCCGGCGGCGGCATAGAGCTGATCCTCTGAGGACCAGACAGACCCATAATTAGTATAAGGGCCGCCGTGGATTTCCAGGATCAGGGGGTATTTGTGCGACGGATCAAAGTTCGGCGGCGTCACCATCCAGGCGTCTACGGCCAGTCCGTCATGGGCTGATTTCACCGCCAGCGGCGTCACCGAACCCAGAGCCTTGCCGTGCAACAGGTCATCATTCAGCCGGGTCAGTCGGCGGACTGAGCCCCCTGTGCTGACGGCCACATCCGCAGGATGATCGGGTGAGACCTGGGTAAAGGCGATTGTGCCACCGCGTGACAGCGAGAAACTGCCGCCGGTATAGGGGCGGTCAAGTCCGTCTCCGGGGCCCAAGCCGGTGACGAGGTCCTGAATCTTGCCGTCCAGGAAGAGGCGGGCGACCTTCACCACACTATGATCGTCATACTGAATATACAGACTGCGGCTGTCGGCAGCCCAGCTTGCCGCAGTGACCGGCCTGTCCAGACCCTCGGTAAGCGCGCGCGCGGCACCGCCTTTGGCGTCCATGATGAACAGGCGCGGGTCCTGGTAGGGCAGGTGTGCATCGATAAAGCCGATGAAGGCGAGCTGCCGGCCATCTGGCGAGATGATCGGATCCCGCGCGGGGCCCGACTGATGGGTCAGTTGGGTAGGTGTGCCGCCCTCGACAGCCACTTGATAGATATCTGACTGTAAGGGCTGGCGATCATGGTCCTTAGCCCGGTTGCTGCTGAAGAGGATGCCCCGGCCGTCGGGCGTCCAGGTGAGGGTGCCAGCCTCGTCATAGGAGTCAAAAGTGATCTGGCGCGGAGCCCCTCCGTCGGCCGAAACGACCCAGATGTGGTCGTGACCCGCCTTCAGATAACCCTCATTGTCAGCGCGATAGGTAACCTGATCGATCACCTGCAAGGGCTCGGCCCATTTTGCCCCCTCGGGTTTGGCAACCGACGTGCCAAGGTGCGCCGCCTCGTCTGGCGTAGCCATGATAAAAGCAAGGGTGCGAGAGTCCGGCGACCAAGCCAGATCATGCGGGGCCTGAGACAGGCTGGCAACTCTGGCAACGCTCCCACCGGTCATCCAGCGCACATAGATCTGTGGCGAGCCGCCAGGTGAAGGGGCGACATAGGCCAGGCGGGCACCATCCGGTGACCAGCGCGGCGACGCGGCCGAGGCGGCGTCGGTCAGGGGTATCTGTGCGCCGCTCGCCGCATCGATCAACCAGATCGTCTGATCGGCGCGATCAGTCATGATGTCATAGGCGCGGCGCACATAAGCCACGTGTGACCCGTCTGGAGAGATCTGCGGATCGCTGGCCGCGCGCAGACTGAATACGTCGCGGGGTTCAAACTTACGGATCGACATGTCGGCGGCGGTGGCCAGGCTCCCCCCTGCCAGTATTATTCCGGTCAGAGCCAGAGTTCGCATCAGCATGGTTCAGCCTCATTCAGAATCATCGGGTCGGCGTCGCACTCATAGCCTTGATGTAAGACCGCACTAGTTCCAAACCCTCAACGTGGGCGAGGCTGCGGCCGATCTGAGGCATCATGATTCCAGGTTCCGTAGAGGCCATCCTGAAGAGAAGGATCGAGCTTTCCGGATGGCCCGGATCGATGTCGTAGAGCATATTGCCAGAACCGCGGCCGGCGGCGATCGGGCGCTTGCGGAAGCCAAAAGCGGAGCGGTCCTGCTCTTCCCAGGTCAGGTAAAGACCGCTGTTGCTGGCCAGGCCCTGCCGGCTGTGGCAGTGGCCGCAGTTGGCATCCAGGTAGGCGCGGGCACGGGCCGTCAGCGGCGCGGCGGGATCATCCCAACGGGCAGTGCGGGGCAGGCTCTGTGGTGCAGGCGCTCCGGCGAGCATCCCCGTGCGCGTCCAGTAGCTGATCTGGTTTTCCGCTCCCCGGGCATAGGCGAAGTCGCCGTTCAGATTGCGCGCCTTAAGACCGATCGGGGCAATGGCTCCGGACTGGGAGTGGCATTCCTTGCATTGGTTGATGTTGGGGACGGCGTAATCGATCTGCTGTGGCCTGCCGCTGGTATCAATAAAGGCCACAGGTACACGAAGCCCCGCGCGTTTGAGCACAGCTTGGGTCTGGGCCGGGTTCCAGACGTAGGTTAGGGCAATCCAGCCATCGGGGCGATGAATAAGCAGGCGCGTCTCGATTTTCTGTAGGTGCCGCTGAGGGTGACGAAAGTCGGCTGGATAGACGAAAGTCTTGATCAGTGTCGTGCCGACGGGAAACTCAAACGGCCCAAGCGGCGTGAATTTCGCCCGCGTTCCCGGTGGCATATACACAAAGCGATCCTTGAGCGCATAATCGCTGAAGAGCGGCGTGTTCAGGGCGTAGGGCGTGACGCCGGCATTGGGTATGTCCGCCTGTTGGTCGGTGAACAGACGGTAGTCATTCAGGGTCGGGGCGGGGGCGTCCTGCAACAGGCGCGCGACGTCCACCGCCTGCGGCACGGGCGTGGCACCCAGCAGCAGCAGCAGGCCGAGGCTGGCCAGCCGTCGTCGCAACAGGCGCACGGTCCGACTTTTCACGACCCCTTCAACAGGCTCAACTGGGCGGCGGGCAGCGTCACCGGTACAGCTGAAGTCGGCGTGCCGGAGAGTGTTTTGGTCATCGTCGGCTGGGCCTGAGTGATCGGCGTGCCCTGGAGCTTCAGGTTCAGATTGACCACCGGCCCGTCTTTGATGTCCAGATTGACCGCCTCGGTGGTCGCGCTGGCCCCTGGGCGGACGTAAGTGGTGACTCCATCCCACATGACTGGCGGAATGCTGCCGCCCAGGGCTCTGGCGAATTCGGTGCCTCCGGGATAGGTCGGCGCGAAGCCGTTGCGACCGATCTGATTGCTATGAACATCGATATCCCTGGGCAGTGGATTGTAGCGCGAGTCGTCGAAAGCATTGAGATAAGCCACCAGCAGGATCGCGCCGCTGGCATTGCCATCGATGACATTTTCAAAAACGTGGATGTCGCGGTTGGCCATGATCATCACCCCGGTTCCGGTGGGGACATTGGCAACGATATTGCCCTTGGCGGCAAAGTTCGGCGTGTCGTTATTGACGACAGCATTGTGGAAAACGCGGGTGGAATGTCCACCCATCTGAGGCAAACCCGGCAGGTCAAAAACCAGAATACCGCCGGCATTGT
Organism: Caulobacteraceae bacterium; assembly: GCA_043742825.1. GTDB lineage: Bacteria > Pseudomonadota > Alphaproteobacteria > Caulobacterales > Caulobacteraceae > Acaudatibacter. Next base: position 5,486 of record JAYTXQ010000042.1, read on the forward strand.
GCGTTGAAATATTATCGTGGACATCGGCGTTGTAGCAGTTCTCGATCTCAATGCCGGCGACGTTTCCCTCGGCACGACTATGCTGCACGATGATGTTGCGCGACTGGCCCACATAGATGCCAGCATCGGACGCGCCCCTGACAACCACACCGTCGATGAGGACATTGCTCGAGCTGACGGGGTACACCCCATATGCCCCGTTGGTGGCCTTAGGTCCCCCGGTCCACTCCACAGTCACATTGATAAAGCTGATCTGATCGACTCCCTTGGCCTTGATCCCATTGCCCTTTGAGTTACGGACCGAAAAATCGCGAATTGTGTCGCTATTGGCGGTAATCAACAGCCCTTCGGCCCCGCCCTTTTGCTCGTCGAAGGCCAGGACCGTTTTCTCAGGTCCATCGCCAGTGACTGTGACGCCGGCGGCATCCAGCGACAGACCGTCGCTCAGATCATAACGACCCGCGCCGATATGCACGGTGTCGCCCACCTTGGCGTCAAGCAGGG
>JAYTXQ010000043.1:0-11803 GCA_043742825.1 Caulobacteraceae bacterium
GCTTATCGCAGAGGCCCAATCGCTTGGCAAGTCGCGATCAACCGCCGAGCTTCAAAGTCTTCATCCTGCGTTTGTTCACGTGGGCCTTTGGACCTGGTCCCGCCTCGTCCGGCATCTCGCCCTTGAAATAGAATCTTTGCCAGGCCTCTTTCACTGTTTCGGGGTCACGCTTGAACAGGCGGACGTTGAAATCATCGCGACGTCCGCGCCAAGCATTATACTGACCGTTCAGATCAGGATCGCGCTCAAGCGATTTCTGCACCAGTTCGCAGGCTTCCAGAGGCTTGTCCTGCATCAGGGTGATGAAACAAAACGGCTCGCCTTTAGCAAATTTAACCCGCCCCGGCCGGGTGAAAATCCAGTTCATGGTAAAGGGAAATGGCAGCCAGTCGGTTTCCACCAGACCTGCGAGAGGCTGAACCCCGTCTTTCACATGGTTGGGCGGCCCGCCAGCCCACATCGACCAGCCTTCGGGGGTTCGAAAAAGATAGCCGGGATGAAAAGTGATGATTCCTTGCGAAAAATGGCTTTTCACAAAGTCATTAAAGTCCGGATAGGGGTGGTCCGGCGTGAAAGTAATATCCTTTTGATCTGGACCTCCATTCCACTCTGCGGTGAAACCCACCGGGCAGAGAATCTCCCAGCCGGTCGAATTGGCCATGGTCATTGGCAGACAGCGATAGGCGTGCCGGTCCATAAAGGCATCCATCCAGGCCCGCTGCGGACGACCGGGCACAATCTCTGGTGGCCGCGTCGCCGTTGGGAAACACTCCAGCTTCATACCCAGTTCCTTTGGATTTTCTGCGGCCTTTCTAAACCGGCCGGCTCGCCGCGTAAGCACCGGTCGATCAGGATTCCCCTGCTGCCCACAGGCCGGGCCGGCCGCGCTTTTGCCCCGCGGCGTCCATACCGTATCCGACCAGGAAACGGGCAGGGGCGTCGTAAGCAAAATAGTCCGGCTCCACAGCACGTTTTTGCGACCAGGGCTTGCGGGCGAAGACCACGCTCTGGATTGAGCTGGCCCCCGCCTTTTGCATGAGGCCAAAGGCATGGTTAAGCGAAACCCCGCTGTCGATGACATCATCGACCAAAAGCACCGGTCGCCCTTTCACCGGCCGCTGCAGGCCGGCGCGAACCTCGCAGGTGTTGCTGCTCCGTCGATCATCCTTGTAGCTGGACAACCACAGGGCATCGAACGCAAGATCGAGGCCATCACTAGCCAGCGCTCGGGCAAGGTCGGAGGCAAACCACAATCCACCCAGCAGCATACAGACCAGAACAGTATCGGGCGACAGGGTCTGGGTCAGTCGCCTGGCCAACAGCAACACGCGCTCGGCGACGGCGTCTTGAGTTAAGAGCTCGACAAGTTCGTCGGTGTCTGAGTTTAAGGGTAAAGACCGACGGCAGCATAGACTTTCGTCGTCAAAGGCCAGTTGCTGATAATCTCGGCTCGAAAGACGACCGAGCCTATGATCACGGCTACCAGAACGGTCAGGCCGATGCCGACGCCCAGGGCACCCCCGCGCACCTTGACCACCTTTGGCTTAGCCGCGCGGGAGATAAACAGGGGCACCAAGGTTGAAGGCGGTTGCAAGCCCTGCGCCTGAGGGATTTGCAGGGGTTCGGCGGGGGTTTCAGTGGCAATCGGTTCGGGGGTCGGTGCAATGAAACGGAACGTCGGCAAAGCCGACGGCGGCAGCTCATGTTGCCAGACCTCTGCGCATTCAGAACACTTTAGTTGTCGCCCTGCCGGCACCAGCGCGTCGGGCGGCGCGAAATAGCGGGTGGCGCAGTTCGGGCAGGTCAGTATCATCAGTATCGATTCCCGTGTGCCTGTCCTGGATCCAGATCACTTCGCGCTGCAACGATGCGAAGTGTAAAGCTGGCTCAAAGTCCGCGAAACTAAAGCGCGAACAGCCTTGACGATTCACGCAAGATTAGTGCTGCTCTAGCGCTTTGCAGTGAGGTCGTCCATTTTTGCGTCAATGTCCAGAAAGTCGAAAGATCATGCGACCATGGCGTCGCCAGGCCCAGGGCCCGCCGTGCAGTTCATTCATGCTGACGTCACCGATGCTGCCGGCGAAAATCTGTTGTGTGATATGAATTTTTCCTTAGCCATGGGATCGGCGCACTTTCTCACTGGCCCTCCAGGTGCTGGTAAGACTGCGCTGTTGAATCTGATTGGCGGTACCGGGCAGCCCGCGCGCGGCAGTTTGCAGGTTCTGGGAGAGGACCTCTCGCACCTTCGCGAGGGACGAAAGCCGGCGTTGCGCCGCCGAACCGGTCGCATATTTCAGGATCTTCGCCTGCTTGACTCTCTGAGTGCCTTTGACAACGCAGCCCTGGTCCCGCGACTGAGCGGCAGATCGGTCACCGACTATCGCGACGAGGTGGCGGAACTGTTGACCTGGGTCGGCCTGGGCCAGTGCATGGGCACAGCAGCAGGGGCCCTGAGTGACCTGGATCAACGTCGCCTCGCCGTCGCCCGCGCGGTGGCGGGACGTCCGGCCCTGATCCTGGCCGATGAGCCCGCCGGCAGTTTGCAACCGGCAGGCCAGATCGCTATTTTGCGCCTACTTGCCAGTTTGGTTCAGACAGGGATCACCCTGCTGATTGCGACCCGTGACGAAACCACTGCCGCTCGCTCTGGGGCCCCGACACTGCATATTAAGGATAGGGCATTGGTCCGTTATGCTGCCGCCGCGCGCGAGGCTGCGCCATGATTTTCGATCTGCGTATGTGGCGTCCCGCCCCATTGCTGGCCGAGGGGCCGGCCCAGCAAAGACTGCGGCTTGCCTCCCTGGTCGGTCTGGCCCTTTTGATCGCACTCGTGGCCATGAGTGGGACCGCAGCCTGGAGATCCCATCCGCCGCGTCTGGGTCGCACTGGCGGCGAGATCACCGTGACGACCCACGGCGCGGCATTGGAAAGCTCCGATGCAGCTGCGGCCCGCGCGGTGGAAATTCTGAACGCGATCAGAGGCGTCAGCCGGGTACGCGTGCAGGATAGTGAAGTTCCGACGGCACAAGGATGGCCGCCACGCCGTATTGATCTGACCGTTGCGGCGTCCAATCCCGCTTTGATCGGTACGATTACCGCGCAGATGCAGGCCGAGGGTCTGAGCGTGGAAATCGATGATCATGGGCCCCTGACCGGGCACATCGAACGCACCGTCGTCCTGATCCTGGGAATTACCTTCGTTGTTGGGACTCTTATGGCCATTTTGGCCACTCGGCTGATCACCTTCTGGCCTGGGTTGCGCGTTACAAGTTCACCCGGCGTGATTGACGTTATGCGCCAGTGTGGTGCCGACCGATCCGCATTCGTCCGAGAGGTGAGACGAGGCTTGACCGCGCCTGTCTTTGTGGCATCGGTGTCTGGCACAGCCCTGGGTGCCGCTGTGTGGCTAACCTTGGCCGCATGTGGTCCGGCCCCGGATGTTCTGGCGGGTATTGCTGCGGCACCTGTTGATCTGATCGCCGCCATGCCGTGGCCGTTTGCAGCGTTTCTGGTCGCAGAAATCTCAGCGCAATGGGTCGCGGGTTCGATTGTGCGGGCTCGGTCATGAAAGGTCTGGTCCTTGCCATGGTCGTGCTGTTGATCTGGTCAGTCGGCCTGATGAGCTTTGCTGATCGCGTTGCCCGTATGACCCCCGCAGCCGATCCCGCCCCGGCCGATGGTATAATCGCTTTGACCGGTGGATCGGATCTGAGGCTGGCCGCGGCTACTCACCTTTTGGAAATGGGTATGGGCCGGCGCCTGTTGGTCAGCGGCGTCAATCGCCAGGCCAGTCGGCGAGATCTGATGGGGGTAACTGGCGCGACCAAGAGGATGTTCGATTGCTGCATTGACCTGGGCTTTGTCGCCGCAAACACAGTTGGCAATGCCCGTGAAACCGCCCAGTGGGCGCGGACGCTGCGTTATCGCCAGTTGATCCTGGTGACGGCCGATTATCATATGCCCAGGGCCTTGATGGAACTGCGCGCCGCAGATCCTGAAGCGATCGTGACCCCTTTCCCTATCTCGACACCGTCCCTGGACGCTCGACGCTGGCAGGCGACCAGTGAGGGCTCCAGGCGGATGGTGCTTGAATATTGCAAATACCTGGCCATCCTGGCGCGTGTCAGCATTATGGGCCTGGGCCCAGATGCGCATCCGGCCCGAGGTGGGGACTGAAATGGTCTGGTTTCGTTCCCTGATCTTCGCCGCCCTGTTTTATCTGTGGTCTCTGCTACTTTCGATCATTGGCACGCCTTTGCTGCTCGGGCCGCGAGCCTGGACGCTTGGAATCATGCATTTGTGGGCCAAGAGTACAGTCTTTCTGCTGCGAATTATCTGCCAGATCCGCTTGGAATTTCGCGGCCTTGAGCACCTGCGAACGAGCGCAGGACTGGTGGCGATGAAGCATCAATGCATGTTCGACACCATCGCGCCGATACTCTTGCAGGTTGATATGGCGTTCGTCATGAAACGCGAACTGCTCTCCATCCCGTTCTTTGGCTGGTTCGCCTCCAAGGCGCAGATGATCGCCGTGGATCGCGACGGTCAGGCCTCTGCTCTGCGGCACCTTGTCGCCGATGCCCGCCGTGCCGTGTCGGTGGGCAGACCGATTTTTATCTTTCCTGAGGGCACACGCACCGCACCCGGTCAAACGGGCCAGTACAAGAGCGGCGTGGCAGCGCTATACCGCGATCTTGACATCGCCTGTACGCCGATAGCGACAAATTCGGGCCAGCATTGGCCTGCGCACGGATTTCTTCGCCGCCCCGGTGTCATCGTCTATGAGTGTCTGGAACCGATCCCGCCTAAGCTGCACCGTGCCGCTTTCATGCGCATGCTACAGGACCAGATAGAGGCCGCATCGCTGGCATTGCTGGCGGAGTGAGGTGCAACGTGCACGATGATCGGTCGAAGCGGCCCAACCGGGTACGAAATTAATGCCTTGTCGACGTTTGCTCAGGCTTGACTGGTGTTCAAGCTCACGGCCAAGTCTGGTTCTTGACCCACCGTCAGCAGCTGGCGGTCTGGCCCAGAGCGCCGATAGTAAGCGCCTTTTCGAAGCGTCGCGCTCAGGATAACTTGGTAGCTTGCCCGGGCGGTTCGCCTTCGGCGACCAGATCGGCAGCGGCAGCGAGGCTTCGCAGCGAGTCTTCATGGCTGGCGCGGGTGATGCGGTAGCCCGAAAGAATGAGCACGGCCAGACCATAAAGCCCCAGCAGGCTTGGCACATAGACCAGACCGAGATCGCGAACCACCGCCTGTGTAACCTGCCCCGGTCGCGCACCCTCTGGGAAATGGATGACGGCCAGCATCAGACCGGAGGCGAAGATGCCAAGTCCGGTCACCGCCTTAGCGACAAATGCAGCGGCGGCGAAGAATAGCCCTTCCTGACGACGCCCGGTGCGGAGTTCCGAATCCTCGGTCACGTCGGCAATCATTGAGCTAAACATGATCTGGCCGATGATACCCAGGGCCAAGGCGACGGTATTGATGGCGAACAGCAGCGGGAACAGCCAGCCCGAGCCATTGACCGGGAACAGGCCCACAAGGCGCAGGCAGATTGGGGCGATGGTCATCAGCATTGAGACCAGGATCAGCGTCATCGCTGCGGGCTTTTTGCCAAAACGCCTTGAAATGTGCGCGGCGGCGGTAAAGGCGAACAGCGCTGCCGCCAAGCTTGAAAAGGTGAAATTGGCGATCTGGTCAGCTTGCAATTCCCAGAAAAACGTCTGGAAATACAGGTTGATCGAAAAGCCCAGGCCGATCGCCATGGCGTTAAAAATGCTGGCGATGAGAATGACGAGGAAAGAGCGGTGGCGCAGGGTTTCCAGCATCTCGGCAGCCAGCTTGGCGAGGCTGACCTTACGCCTCGGTGCTTCGCGGAGATAGGGGATCTGTCGGTGAGTCCCCATGGCCGAGACCAATATGGCGAAAAGCATCAGAGCTGCCGCTGCTAAACCGTAGTGGGCGTAGCCAAGGGGATTGAGCTGGCCGGTCGACTGGCCGCGAGCGGGGACGAGGAAAAAGCGCAGAGCCGAAAAATACATGGTCAGGCCGCCGATCCAGCCGAACAGATAGCGATAGCTGAGCAGCCGCGTGCGCTCATCATATTCGGTTGTCAGCTCGGCCGCCAAGGCCGAGGACGGGATCTCATACAATGTGATGAAACTGCGGATCAGAACCGCGACCCCAATCAGATAGAAAAACAGCGCCTGATGGCTCCAGCCTCGCGGCGGGTTCCAAAGCAGCAGGTAGGATACCGCGACTGGTACCGCGGCCGCATACATAAACGGGTGTCGTCGCCCCCATCGCGAGCGCCAATTGTCTGAAATCTGGCCGACAATGGGGTCGAGGAAGGCATCAACGACCAAGGCTACCATGATCGCCAAGCCCACCGTCGCGGCTGGCAGACCCATCACCTGATTGTAATAAATCAACAGGAAATAGGAAAAGCCATTATCCTTGACCCCAAAGGCGACTGACCCAAAGCCGTAGAAAAGCCGCGTCGGCATGGACAGCCGCCGTGCGCCAAGCAGGGGCAGTGATGGGCTGGCCAATGGCGTACGTTTCCTCTTTTCGTGGTTCGGGCCGCGTTGTGTGCAGCAACCTGCGGTAGTCACGCTGAGGGGTCAAGCGGCGGTACCAACTTTGGCAGCCGGGAGGGTGGAGGCGGCCTGTGAAATCCGACCAGTCAAAAGCCGCACTTGAGTGCAGCATGAGGTTTGGTAGATTATTCCGTATGGGCGATATGCAAAAAATTACGGCTTTACTTCCGCGTGGGCTTTTGGCGACCGCCCAACAGTTTACCGGTGCTGGCGTAACGGACACATTGAAAATTGCCCTGGAAGCGCTGGCTCATGACCATTTCTATGATCGGCTGAACGCTCTGGAGGGAAAATTGGCACTTGAGCTAGACCTTCACATGCTGCGTGAGGATCGCGACGACGGCGAGCGGGACCTGGCGATCCATTGATCGCAGCCGACACCAGCAGTTTGATTGATTTGTTTGCCCGGGGTCGATAGCCCTGAACGTATTCTCGTTCGCGAAAGCCTGCGCGCGCGTAACCTTTTTCTGCCACCACCGGTCAAAACAGAATTGCTTTCGGGCAAGAACGGGCAGGATATGCAGACGCCTCTGCGTGACGCTCCGCTCTTGCCGATTACTGAAGGTTTTTGGGAACGCGCCGGAGGCAGCCGCCGCCTGATCCTATCGAAGGGGCTCAAGGCAAGGTTGGCCGATACACTGATCGCCCAGCGTTGCATTGACGCCAACGTCGAACTGATCGCGCGTGACGTCGATTTTCGCCATTTCGCCCAATGGTGTGGGCTGATCCTGGCTGTCTCCCGCTAAAGCACCCGCTCCACAAGCATTTCCTTGATCTCAGCAATGGCTTTCGCCGGGTTGAGACCCTTAGGGCAGACCTGGGCGCAGTTCATGATCGTGTGGCAGCGATAGAGTTTGAACGGATCTTCCAGGGCGTCGAGACGCTCGCCGGTAGCCTCATCGCGGCTGTCCACCAGCCAGCGGCGCGCCTGAAGCAAGGTGGCCGGGCCAAGGTATTTTTCGCCGTTCCACCAATAACTGGGGCAGGATGTGGTGCAGCAGGCACAGAGGATGCATTCATAAAGGCCATCAAGCTTGGCACGATCTTTCTCTGACTGAAGCCATTCGGTTTGCGGCTGAGGCGTCGTCGTGTGCAGCCAGGGCTCTATGGATGTATACTGGGCATAGAAGAGGGTCATATCGGGGACTAGGTCTTTGATCACTGCCATATGCGGCAGAGGCGAGATCGTTACGTCCTTGCCCGGAACCTCTTCCCAGCCGTGGGTACAGGCCAATGTGTTGCGTCCACCGATATTCATGGCGCACGATCCACACACACCTTCGCGGCAGGAGCGACGAAAAGCCAGAGTAGAATCCATGGTGTTCTTGATCGCGATCAGGGCATCCAGGACCATGGGACCGCAGGCATCGACATCCACGTCGTAGGTATCCCAGGTCGGGTTACTGGTCCCCTCCGGATCATAGCGGTAGATTTTGAACCGCTTGATGTTCGTCGCCCCGGCGGGTGCCGGGTGGTGCCGGCCTTTGCCGACCTTGGAATTGCGGGGGAGGGTAAGTTCAACCATGGGTTTTTCTTTAATAAACCCGCGCTTTGGGCGGGATATAGGCCACGTCATCGGTCATGGTGTAGGCATGTACCGGCCGGTAATCGATCTTCACCTCGCCAGTGGCGTCGTCGAACCAGGCCAGGGTGTGTTTCATCCAGTTTTCGTCATCTCGGGTGGGGAAGTCTTCCCGCGCATGAGCACCACGGCTTTCTGTACGGTTGGCCGCCGAAGCTACGGTAACGATGGCCTGACCGATTAGGTTTTCGAACTCCAGGGCTTCGACCAGATCGGTGTTCCAGACCATGCCCTGGTCGGTAATTTTCAGGTCGCTGCGCTTGGCGTGGATATTTGCCAGACGTTTTATGCCTTGATCCAGAGTTTCCCCTGAGCGGAAGACGGCTGCCTCTTCCTGCGACGCCTTTTGCATGTCCAGGCGCAAGTCAGCCACCGGGGTTGAGCCGGACGCGTGCCGCAGGCGGTCGAACCTGGCCAGATGACCTTCGGTCATGGTGCTGGAAAGCTCAGGCTGCGTCGCCCCAACTTTCAAGGTTTCACCGCAATGCAGGCCGACCGCACGACCGAACACCACCAGATCGATTAGAGAGTTGGAGCCCAGGCGATTGGCCCCGTGTACGGAGACGCAAGCCGCTTCACCAACGGCCATCAGGCCGGGAACGACACTGTCGGGATTGTCGCCGGCCAGGGTGACGACTTCGCCATGAAAATTGGTCTGCAGGCCACCCATATTGTAGTGGACTGTCGGCAAGACCGGGATCGGGGCCTTGGTCACGTCAACGCCCGAAAAGATCTTCGCCGTGTCAGAAATGCCCGGCAGCCGCTCATGCAGCACCTTGGGATCAAGATGGTCCAGGTGCAGGTAGATGTGATCCTTATTCGGGCCCACGCCGCGTCCTTCGCGGATTTCTATGGTCATGGCGCGGCTGACCATGTCGCGCGGGGCCAGGTCTTTCACGGTCGGGGCATAGCGCTCCATAAACCGCTCACCCTCGGAATTGCTCAGATAGCCGCCCTCCCCACGGGCACCCTCGGTGATCAGGCACCCGGCACCGTAGATGCCGGTGGGGTGAAACTGCACAAACTCCATATCCTGTAGCGGCAGGCCAGCTCGCAAAGCCATACCGCCACCATCGCCAGTACAAGTATGGGCCGAAGTGCAGGAAAAGTAGGCCCGACCGTAGCCGCCTGTGGCCATGACCACGGTCTGAGCCTGAAAGCGATGCAGCGTTCCGTCGTCCAGCTTCCAGGCTGTGACCCCTCGGCAGACGCCCTCATCCATGATCAGATCCAGGGCGAAATACTCAATAAAGAACTCGACATCCTTGGACAGGGCCTGACCGTACATCGTGTGCAGCATGGCATGGCCCGTGCGGTCTGCCGCGGCGCAGGTGCGCTGGATCGGGGCCTCGCCATAGTTACGAGTCATGCCGCCGAAGGCGCGCTGATAGATCTTGCCCTCTGGAGTACGCGAAAACGGAACGCCCCAGTGTTCGAGTTCGTAAACCGCCGCCGGGGCGTTACGGACCAGATATTCAATGGCGTCCTGGTCACCTAACCAGTCGGAGCCTTTGACCGTGTCGTACATATGCCAGCGCCAGTCATCCTGGCCCATATTGCCCAGGCTCGCAGAAATGCCACCCTGAGCGGCCACGGTATGAGAGCGGGTAGGAAAGACCTTGCTCACACAGGCGGTTTTCAAACCTGCCTCAGCGCAACCAAGCGCGGCGCGCAACCCCGAGCCCCCTGCACCAACGACGACCACATCAAAGCGGTGATCAGTAAACTGATAGGCAACCATATTCAGGCGACTCCGCCGCCAAAGGCGACCTTCAATAAACAAACCAATGTCAGGACCGCACCGGCTGCACAGGCGAATGTGTTCGCCGTCAAAAGCAGGGATTTGGTGATCGGCCGGCCGATGTAGTCCTCGATGATAGTGATCATACCCAGACGCATATGGTAAAAGCTCGCCAGGGTAACAAGGGCGAGCAGCGTGGCGTTGACGGGTGAGCCCAGCCAGGCGCTTGCGACGTCGAAACCACCGTGCCTCAGTCGTAGAGCGGCAGCGACAGCCCAAAGGCACAGGAACACAAGCGCGGCACCGGAAACCCTCTCACCAATGAAACTGGCGACTCCGGTTTTGGCTGTGCCTTGGCCGCGCGCACGGCCAAGAGGGGTGCGATGTCCAACCATTAAACGCCTCCGGTCATATAGGCAAAGACCCAGATACCCAGGGTCGCCATCGCAGCAAAGCCGATCACGAACCAAGCGCTGAGCGACGCGGCCGCGGGCGTAATACCTTTACCCAGGTCGAATAGAAGATGCCGAATCCCAGCGGCGAGGTGGTACAAGACGCAAAAGGTCAGGCCGATCAGGACTACTTGCCCAGGAGGGCTTTGCAGAAGGCTCATGACCGTAGAATAGCTCGCTCTGCCCGACGCAAGGGCCCAGGTCCACACAGCCAGAAGTAGGGTTCCGCCATAAAGGCCGATGCTCGTAAATCGGTTCAATATCGACGCCGCCATGGTCACGTGCCACCGCCACATCCCTAGATGCGGCGACAGCGGTCGGGCTCTTAGGCCCGGCGGGGCATCAGACATTGAAAACAGTATCCTTGGTTGCGGCAAAATGCGTGGCGGACTTTTAAACCCGCTGTCAGAAGTGTCAACGAAATCGGGCACCGAAACGGGCTATCCGCGGATTACGCAGATTTAGCCGGCTGTCGGTCAAATTTGCGTTGCCTAAGCCCGCTTGGCGGTGAGAATCTGTATCGGCGGGTCAAGCATCTGGCCGACCATCTCCGGAATGGGAGCGGTCGCGGAAGTGGGCTGCGCCAGAATCCTGCGAACCACCTCCATGCCCTGAGTGACCTGACCGAAGGCAGCAAAACCTTGGTTGTCGCCTGGGCCCTTGGGATCGGCATCCAGATAGCGGGCCTCGCCGACACAGATAAAAAAGTCCGAGCGCGCCGACCCCAGTTCACGGCGGGCCAGGGAAATCACCCCGTCTTTGTGGGCGAGACCGGTCAGTATCGTTGATTCGTGAGCGACCGGCCTGATCTCATGCGTGGGATCAAACCGCGCACCGCCCTGAATCAAACCGGTCTGCGGCGTACCCGGCGAGCGCATGGCGCGGTAGATTGTCGAGGCATCAAAGAGGCGCAGATCGAGGTATTTGAGGAAATTAGCCGTTGTGAGCGGGGCTTTGTCGGCAAAAAGGTCCAGCGATATGGTCCCAAGTCCGGTGGTGAAGACCACCCGAACAACGCCCGTCTGAGGCTGCGCCAAGGCGGGGGTAGCCATCCGAGCCCATCCTACCGTTGCAGCAGTGGCAAGGCCGCCCAAACAAGTCCGTCGGTTCGTTGCGGGCATGTGCGACACCTTAGCGTCAAAGCGGCCTGATGCAACCTGCCATCTCGCGTGACAATTCTTCAAATTTGATCTGGATAAAGCCTCTTCTACTTATGGGCGCGGGATGACATTATAAGGCGGGGCAGTGGCGATTTAGTGCTGAGTTTCAATATGAGTAGTCAGACAGGCAGTCGCGGTAAAACCGCGCGCCGCATTGCGGCATCCTTAGGCTCAGGACTCATTAATCAGAGCCAGAAGATGACGGTTGCGGCGATGGCGATGGCGGACATGAAGGTGTGAGCGCAGCGGTCGTAACGGGTGTG
>JAYTXQ010000044.1:0-5248 GCA_043742825.1 Caulobacteraceae bacterium
CACACCCGTTACGACCGCTGCGCTCACACCTTCATGTCCGCCATCGCCATCGCCGCAACCGTCATCTTCTGGCTCTGATTAATGAGTCCTGAGCCTAAGCACGTGCAGAGTATCTGTTCCACCTGCGAAAGTGGAGGCAATCAGCATGCGTGAAACGAGTTTTTATCTCTTGTTGGCCGCTTGCCTGACCGGCGCGCCGGCCCACGCAGCCTCCGCGCCGATCGAAGACTATGGCAAACTGCCTGCCGTCGAACAGATGCAGCTCTCTCCTTCCGGTAGCCTGCTGGCCTACATCCAATTAGAAGGTGAAGACCGAAAGCTGGTGGTGCGCAAGGTCGACGGGCCCGTTGTCCGGGTGGTCGATGCGGGCAAACTGAAAGTCTGCAGGGTATCCTGGCGCGGCGAAGATCACGTGCTGATGACGACGCAAAAACCTGAGACCATCCTCTCGGCGGACCGACCGACGATTTTGAATTTCGATCATAGCCTGGCGCTGAATGTGCCCTTAGGAACGGTCGCGATCATCTTCGCCGGTGATCGTGGTATGACCCAGGCGACCTTCGGCGACTACGGCATGAGTGAAGTGGGCGGTAAGACCTATGGCTATTTCGGTGGCGTCGTCCTGGTGGGTGCCGGTGGCGGCATTGTCGGTTTTGACAACGAAGACCATCACCTAACTCATAGTCACCCGGACCTGTTCAAGGTTGATCTCGACACCGGCGCGCATACCAAAATCTTTGGCGGCTCTGAATTGTTCTCCTCAGACTGGGTGGTGAATCCCGCAGGGGAGGTCGTAAGTCATGCGGAATATAGTAACCGACTGGGTGAATGGCGGCTCTACTCTGGCAGTGGTAGCGGTGAACTGGTTGACCGTGTCCAGGACCCCACCCATCAGACTGGCGTCATAGGTCAGGGCCGCTCACCAGGCTCCCTGCTCGTCGCTGAAACGGGAGAAGCCGGCGATTGGGGGCGTTTCGAATATAGCCGGGCAGGTCACAGGTCTGAGCCGTTCCCCGACACCTCCGTACGTGAAGAACTCTACGATGATGCCACCGGCCTGCTCATGGGCGCGGTGACGAACGGCGATACACCGAAAACCATTTTGTTGGATCCAGTCCTGCAGGCCAAGTTCGACAAGGTCATTAAGGCCTTTCCCGGCGAGACCGCCTATCTTGTTTCGGGCACGGCAAATCTGGACCGGATGATTATTTATACCGAAGGCCCTGGGGATTCCGGCACGGATTTCTTTGTCGACTATCCAGCGCATAAGATTGTGGCGACCGGTTGGGCATATCCGACGATCTTGCAGGACGCCGTCGCGGCCACGCAGGTGGTGCCTTACAAGGCGGCCGACGGACTGGAGATGCAGGGAATCCTAACCCTGCCCAATGGCCGGTCGGCCAAGAACCTTGCCTTAATTGTCATGCCTCACGGTGGCCCAGAGGCACGTGACTATCAGGGCTTTGACTATTGGGCTCAGGCTTTCGCGTCGCGAGGCTATGCGGTATTTCAACCCAATTTTCGCGGCTCAGATGGTTTTGGCAAAGCCTTCCGCGACGCCGGTTTCGGCCAATGGGGTCGTAAGATGCAAACGGATATCTCTGATGGCGTGAGTGAGTTGGCGCGACAGGGCATCGTTGATCCCAAACGCGCCTGCATTGTCGGTGCCAGCTATGGGGGCTACGCAGCCCTGGCCGGCGTGACCCTGCAACACGGACTGTATCGCTGTGCCGTGTCTCTCGCCGGCGTCGCGGACGTGAGAGAGTTTCGCGCCTGGGCTGAGGGGTTCGATACCCGAAACGCGACTACGCGGTATTTGGATGACTATTTGGGGATGAAGGGGCGGACCGATCCTGCTCTCAAGGCGATCTCGCCGTTCGATCAGGCACGCCAGGCTGACGCCCCCATCCTGTTGCTCCACGGCAAGGACGACAGCACGGTGCCGATTCAACAGAGCTATTACATGCGCGACGCCCTCAAGGCTGCAGGCAAAAGCGTCGAGTTTGTAGAACTGCTCAACGAGGATCACAATCTATCGCACTCAGGGACCCGCACCCTGCTCATTACCTCTTCCATCGCCTTCGTCGAGAAATTCAATCCTCCCAACTAAGTCGCTTCAGAGCATGGACGGAATAACCCGGTCAGGGGGTTTGTGGCCGTCCATCCAGGTGCGGATGTTGATGATCACCTTTTCGCCCATGTCGATACGGCCCTCGATTGTGGCTGAGCTCATGTGGGGCAGCAAAACGGCGTTGGGCAGTTTCAACAGTTTGGGGTTTACCGCCGGTTCGTGCTCATAAACATCCAAGCCGGCGGCGGCGATCTCGCCGCGCTGAAGCATCCCCGCCAGGGCTGCCTCATCGATAATCTCACCCCTGGCGGTATTGACGAAAATGGCGTGAGGTTGCAGCAACTTTAGCCGCCTGGCCGAGAGCAGATGATAGGTTGCCGGGGTATGCGGGCAATTGACGCTGACAATATCCATGCGCGCCAGCATCTGGTCCAGACTCTCCCAATAGGTGGCCTCGAGTTCATCAGCGATCAGGGGACTGACAGGTTTGCGATTATGATAGTGGATCGCCAGTCCAAAGGCCCTGGCGCGCTTGGCGAGAGCCTGACCAATACGGCCCATACCGACAATGCCTAAGCGTTTACCAAATAGACGCCGGCCCAACATCCAGGTCGGGCTCCAGCCATGAAACTCTCCCGCCTGAACGATATTGGCCCCTTCAACGACCCGGCGCGAGGCGGCCAGAATCAATCCCATTGTCAGATCGGCTGTGTCTTCGGTCAGGACCCCAGGGGTATTGGTGACGAATATCCCACGGGCGTGGGCGGCAGCCACGTCGATGTGGTCAATACCAACCCCAAAGTTGGCGATCAGTTTCAGGCGGTCGCCGGCATTGGCGATCATTTCCGCGTCAAGACGGTCGGTGATGGTGCAGGCCAGGACATCGGTGCTGCGCATCGCCACGACTAGGTCCGCAGAGGCCATGGGCGTGTCGGTCAGGTTAAGCTGTGCGTCGAACAGTTCGCGCATGCGGGTTTCTACCGCATCTGGCAGTTTGCGGGTGACGACAACTTTGGGCTTGCGTACGGCCATGTGTGGGTCTGATACCATTCGCCATGCGGCGCGAGAGACAAGATATGGGTCCTATCAGACGACACCCCTTGGGCCAAGCAAGGCGCGTAGGGCGATCAACATGGATGGCATTAGGCTGTAGTGCGCTCGCCCTCGCCCTGGCAGGGTGCGGAGAGCACGCCAGTGAAGGCAAGGACTGTCCTCTCGTCGAACGCCAACGCACGAGCAGCGGGTTTTGCGTGCCCCGGTGGGTCAGCCTGAAGAAAGGCGAGGTGAATGCCCGCAAAGGCCCAGGCAAAGACTATCCGACCATCTGGACCTACCACGCCAAGGGCTTGCCGGTGCAGGTCGTCGCTGAGACAGAGGACTGGCGACGAATTTGCGACTCGCAGGGCGTTGCTTCCTGGGTCAGTCGCGCCATGGTCGACGGTCGGCGGACCGTGATCGTTCTGGGGAATATGCCCCTGGCCCTGCACAAACAGCCTCTGGATTCAGCCCCACAGGCCGGCGCTCTGAATGCCCAGACTCTGGCGAGCCTTGATCGATGTCTGGGCGGTTGGTGCAAGGTTAAGGCAGCGGGTCTGTCAGGCTGGACGCCCGCCTTGTCCCTCTGGGGTGCAGCCTCCAAAGCGCAATGCCATTGAGGCGATGGCGCGGTGCGTGGTAGCTTCAGGTATGAACGCAATTCCACAACCGCGCTATTCGCAAGAAGAGCTGCTCGCCTGTGCGCGCGGCGAGATGTTTGGCCCTGGCAATGCGCAATTGCCCAATACGCCGATGTTGATGTTCGACCGCATCACGCACATCGCTGCCGACGGCGGTGCCTATGGCAAGGGTCAGGTCGTCGCGGAGTTGGATATCCAGCGCGCTCTCTGGTTCTTTGACTGCCACTTTATTGGCGACCCCGTGATGCCAGGGTGCCTCGGACTGGATGCCATGTGGCAACTTGTCGGCTTCTTCATGGGCTGGTCTGGGGCATCGGGACGCGGTCGGGCCCTGGGCGTCGGTGAGGTGAAATTTACCGGTCAGGTGACGCCGAAAATCTCCAAAGTTGTCTACCGCATCGATCTGAAGCGAGTCATAATGCGTAAATTGGTCCTCGGCGTCGGCGATGGGGCTATGGAAGCGGACGGCAAGACTATCTATGAGGCAAAGGACCTGAAGGTCGGCCTCTTTAACGCCGCTGATCTGGTCTGAGAAAAGGAAAATCTGACATGCGGCGTGTCGTTGTCAGCGGAATAGGTCTGGTCTCTTCGATCGGCGCGGATTCTGCGTCCGTGGCCTCGTCCCTGCGCGAGGCCCGTTCGGGCGTTACGGCGTCGGCGGAATATGCGCAGATGGGATTTCGCTCTCAAGTCCATGCTGCGCCCGACATCGATTGGGAGGCGATAATTGATCGCCGAGCGGCGCGATTCTTAGCTTCGGGCACGGCCTATGCTCACATCGCCATGGAGCAGGCGATTGCAGATTCTGGCCTTGAGCCGGGCGAGGTTTCGCATGAACGCACCGGTCTGATCGTCGGATCAGGGGGTCCTTCGACCAAGCTCATCGTCGAGGCTGCGGAAACAGCGCGCACCCGCGGGGTGAAGCGAATTGGACCCTTCGCCGTGCCCAAGGCCATGAGCTCTGGGCCATCTGCGACACTGGCCACCTGGTTTAAGATTCGGGGCCTCAACTATTCGATCGCTTCGGCCTGTGCCACCAGCACCCATTGTATCGGCGCGGCCTGTGAACAGATCCAGATGGGCAAGCAGGATGTGGTCTTCGCCGGCGGCTGTGAGGAGCTGGACTGGACCCTCTCCAGCCTTTTCGATGCCATGGGGGCCATGTCTTCGGGCTTTAATGATCGGCCCTCCACCGCCAGCCGACCCTATGATGTCAATCGCGATGGCTTTGTCATCGCTGGTGGGTCCGGAATGCTGGTCATCGAAGATCTGGAACACGCCCGGGCGCGGGGGGCCAAGATCTATGGCGAGATCATCGGCTATGGGGCCAATTCCGATGGCCATGACATGGTGGCTCCATCGGGTGAAGGCGCGGCGAGGTGCATGCGCATGGCGCTTGCTGAGGCGGGTAACCGCAAGATTGACTACCTGAACCCTCACGGAACCGGCACCCCGGTGGGCGACCTGAAAGAGATGGGCGCGGTGCGCGATGTTTTTGGTG
>JAYTXQ010000045.1:0-1551 GCA_043742825.1 Caulobacteraceae bacterium
CTGCTGAGCGATATCCTGGAGCATGGAGTGGAGCGCGGCGATCGCACGGGCACCGGTACACTGGGTGTTTTTGGTCGCCAGATGCGTTTTGACCTAGCCTCAGGCTTTCCACTACTGACAACAAAGAAAGTCCATTTTAAATCCATCGTGCTTGAGCTCATCTGGTTTTTAGCCGGCCAGACCAATGTGCGTTGGCTGCAAGAACGCGGTTGCAGCATCTGGGACGAATGGGCCGATGCCGAAGGAGAGCTTGGGCCGGTCTATGGTCGACAGTGGCGCTCGTGGGCGACCCCCGATGGCGGTTCGATTGATCAGATCGCCAATGTGGTGCGAAGCATCATTGAAAACCCAAACAGCCGCCGGCACATCGTCTCGGCCTGGAACCCCGCGGACGTCGATGACATGGCGTTGCCGCCCTGCCATTGCCTGTTCCAGTTCCATGTCGCCCAGGGCCGGCTGTCGTGCCAGCTCTATCAACGTTCGGCCGATGTCTTTCTGGGCGTCCCTTTCAATATCGCCAGCTACGCTCTGCTCACCCACATGGTCGCGGCTGCAACAGGTCTTGAAGCCGGGGAATTCGTTCATACTCTGGGCGATGCGCATCTCTACCTCAATCACTTTGACCAGGCGCGCTCGCAGCTCGAGCGCCAGCCTCTGCCCTTTCCGACTCTGCACCTGGCCCCCCACAAGGACCTCTTCGGCTATAGTCCCGAGGACATCAGCCTGACCAGCTACCGCGCGCATCCGGCGATCAAAGCGCCGATAGCCGTCTGAGCATTCACCTCACACTTGGACCGGTGGCACGGGGTGCCAATGGCGTCATCGGCAATGACGGCAAGCTGCCCTGGCACCTGGGCAGCGATCTGAAGCTGTTCCGCCGCCTGACTATGGGCAAACCCCTGATCATGGGGCGCAAAACCTGGGATAGTCTGCCGTTGAAACCTTTGCCTGGGCGATTGAACATCGTCTTGTCTCGAGACGGGACCTTTGCGCCGGCCAAGGCGGTGGTTTGTGAGGACTTCACCGAGGCGGTGCAGATCGGCCGTGATCAGGCTCGCGAGGACGGCGTTGACGAAATCTGTGTGATCGGCGGTGCGGCAGTTTTTGCTGCGGCGCTGCCGCGTGCGCAACGGATCTATCTGACCGACGTGGACACCAGCCCCGAAGGCGACGTGGTTTTCCCGCCGTTCGACGAGAGCGCCTGGCAAGAGGTCAGGCGCGAGGCCTTTGCCGCTGGCGAAACAGACGATCACGCTTTTGTTTTTCGGATTCTGGAACGTCGGCGCTAATGGTGGAAAATTCGACCCTGAGCGGATTCGTATTTCCGTGAAGCCTCTTGGCCCAAAAGTAGCCATTCCGAATTTCCGGGATCGGTCGAAACACGCTGTTGGAGTCTGGCCGCCGGTCGTTTAGCGAAGGGGCATGAGTCGGCCTCAGGCCCTCTTGAACATACTAGAGCGGGATGACTCTATACGGAAGCGTATCCAGAATTGACGAGGTAGTTTGCGCACTCTTCTGGGGAGAATTCGTCGAGTAGGGAGCCGATTCTAC
>JAYTXQ010000046.1:0-5746 GCA_043742825.1 Caulobacteraceae bacterium
GCTTTCACCGGCGACATCGGCGCATGGTGGCGACCCAACAGCCTGTTTGCCTTCATCCCGCGCGAACCTGGCCTATTGTCATTTGAGCCAGGCGAAGGAGGGCGTCTGATTGAAACGCGGGCAGGTGGCAAAGTGTTTGAGATCGGTAGGATCCGCCTTTGGTCGCCTCCGACACATTTGAGTTTCGGCTGGCGTCAGGCGAGCTTCGCTGCGGATCAGGATACCCATGTCGATGTGCGCTTCGAGGCGGTGGGCGACGAAACCCGCGTCACGGTCGAACACACAGGCTGGGATAGCGTGCCGGCCGCCCATGCCGCCCGCCACGGATTTGCCGATGATTTGTTCCTGCACCGTCATGGGCAGTGGTGGCAAAGCCTGCTCTTCGCTTACAACAGCCAACTCACCCTGTTGGATTCGCCGACCCCATGAACACCTCGCCACCGACGGGCCGCCGACGCACCGCCGCATTCGGTTTTATCTTCATTTCTACCCTGATCAACGCCATCTCGTTTGGTATCATGATCCCGGTCCTGCCCAATCTGATCAAACAGTTCGTCGGCGGCGACACCGCAGCGGCCTCTGAATGGAATGTCCTTTTCGCCACCACCTGGGGGGTGATGCAACTTGTGACTGGCCCGGTTCTGGGCATGCTGTCCGACCGATTTGGCCGCCGCCCGATCATGCTACTGTCGGTGTTTGGCCTCTTCATTGACTTCTTGATCATGGCCCTGGCCCCGACCTTGATGTGGCTCTACGTCGGACGCATCTTCAACGGCATGACGGCGGCCAGCTTTTCCACCGCCAACGCCTATGTTGCCGATGTCACGACGCCGGAGCGGCGAGCGCGCAATTTTGGCCTTCTGGGTTCGGCCTTTGGCTTTGGCTTTATGTTGGGCCCGGTCATTGGCGGTCTGCTGGGCGAGATAAGCCTGCGCGCGCCGTTCTTTGCCGCTGCGGGGCTATGTGCCATCAACAGCCTTTACGGGTTTTTCATCCTGCCTGAATCTCTAAGCGAAGACAAACGCAGCAAGCGCCTCAACTGGCTGGCGGCCAACCCGATAGGCTCCTTGGCTTTTCTGGTCTCACGCGGAAGCCTCATGGGCCTGGCGGCGATCGGATTTCTCTATCAGCTGTCACAGGTGGTGCTGCCGACGATCATGGTTCTCTATGCCGGCTTTCGCTATGGTTGGACGCCGTGGATCCTGGGTTTTGTCTTCATGGGTTCCGGCGCCTCGATGATTACCGTCCAGGTGTTTCTGGTCAGCCCGATAGTCAAACGCTTTGGTGAGCGCGGCGCGGTCTTGATCGGGGCGTCCATGGGGGCCCTCGGATTTCTGATCTATGCCTTTGCCTCCAATCCTTGGCTCTATATCCTTGCCATGCCGGTGTTTGCCCTGGGCGGACTGTTGCAACCGGGCCTCCAGGCCTTGATGACGCGCAGGGTCGGGTCACAGGTTCAGGGCCAGCTACAGGGGGCCAATCAGAGCCTGCAGGGCATAGGCTCGGTGCTGGGCACGCCTCTCTATGGCTTGAGTTTTGCCTGGGCTGTTCGCCACGATGCACAATGGCATTTGCCGGGGTTGCCGCTGCTGATTGCCGCAGCCCTCTTGGCAACGGCCCTGCTGATCGCCCTGCGCGCGGCTCGGCCGATAGACGCACTCTCATCCACAACCGCGATGGCTGTCTGACAGGTCCACGGCAAACCCCGCCCCGCGCGGTCGTCAACCAGCTCTAGCCTTTATCTTCATCGCCTGCGTTCTGGACGTCCTGGCCATGGGCATCGTTATCCTGATCCTACCCGGCGTAATCAAACGGAACGAATCCTTACCATCCGGCCTTCTAATTCAGCACCCAAATAGCGGTGCGCCCGACACGGACTGCAACCCACAAGACACAATACTGTTGAAAAATGAGCACACATGGTTCTAGGCTAAACGCATGTTGTCTGAGTCGCCTTTGCCTGAGCCGTTCTGGCGACGTATCGCCGCGTCGCGCGTCTGGATGGGCGGTGGCTATACCCTGGCGGCCAGCCTGACAGCACTGGCATTGTGGTTGGGGACCTCACCTGATCTGAGTGGGCCGCTGGGGCCGGCAAGCCCGCTGGTTCTGACCCTTCTCGGCATTGGCCTGGTTTTGATCCTGGCCCTCGGTGGGGGTCTGGTCTGGCGAATGCTCAGCCTGGTGGGGGCACAGTCGAGTGATGCTGGCGCGCGATTGCACCTGCGCTTCGTCGCCCTGTTTTCCCTCGCCGCTGTTGCGCCGGCTGTGATTGTGGCGCTGTTTTTTGGCATATTGGTCACGCGGGGTGTTGATGCCTGGTTTAGCGCTCGCGTTCAATCGGTGGTGGGCAACTCGGCAACCGTGGCGCGCTCATACCTGGAGGAGCAGAAAGACAGTATCGGCCGCCATGTGGCGCTGCTGGCCCGCGAGCTGGAGCCCGCCGCCCCGACCCTTGCCGACAGTCCTGTGGCCTATGGCCGGTTTCTGGCTGAACAGGCGGTGGACAACGATTTCGCCGCCGCCTTTGTCATTGATCGTGAAGGCCGCGTGCTGGCGCGGGCCGAAACTGCGATCGCCACTGTGCCTCTGATTCCGCCTCTTTCCAGTTTTCAAGCGGCGGATGAGGGTGATGTCTCGCTCGGGGCGTTCGAGTCTGCCGACATGTTCCGGGCCATCTATCGGCTGAGGGCCTATCCTGATGCCTATATCTATGTGGTCCGCCCGGTTGCTCGCGGGGTATTCCAACACCTGCGCGATACTGAAGCCTCCCTGGTGGCCTATCGTGAAGCCAAAGCGCGGCGGGCGCGAATTCAAACAGCCTTTACATTCAGCTATATTGAGACCGTGCTGCTGGTTCTGGTGGGTGCAGTGTGGCTGGGCATGGCGGCGGCCAGTTCTATCGCCTCGCCCGTTGCCCGCCTGGTCGAGGCCGCCGGGCGGGTGGCGGCAGGTGATCTGAGCGCGCGGGTGGATACGGGTAGAGCACCCCGGGAAATTGCTGTTCTGTCTCGTGCTTTCAACCGTATGACCATCGATCTGCGTGAACAACAGGAAGCCTTACGTGCCGCCAGTGTTGATGCCGAAGTGCGGCGTCAGTTTACCGAAGCTGTGCTTCTGGGTGTCAGTGCCGGCGTTGTCGGTCTTAATCCCAAAGGCCATGTTGTCGCTGTGAACCGGCAGGCCCAAAAGCTGCTGGGTTTATCAGCAGAGCGTGAGGGAGGCGAAACCCTGGATGTGGTGGCACCGGAACTGGCTGGCGTGGCGGCGGCGGCTCTGGCCCAGGATAGCGATGCGGAAGCCGAGGTGGATGTGGTGCGCGCCGGCGAAACCCGCCGCCTGCGGGTCCGCGCCAGCAACAGCGGTGAGGGCCTGGTCCTGACCTTTGACGATATCACCCGGTTGGTGGCCGCCCAACGCAATGCTGCCTGGCGGGATGTTGCCCGCCGCATCGCTCATGAAATTAAAAACCCCCTGACTCCTATCCAGCTTTCGGCCGAGCGGCTGCGGCGCAAATACCGATCGCAGATCACGGGTGATCTTGAGACTTTCGACCGCTGCACCGATACCATCGTGCGTCAGGTCGGTGATATCGGCCGCATGGTGGACGAGTTCTCCGCTTTTGCCAGAATGCCGGCACCTAAGTTTGCCGTCCACAATGCTGCCGAACTTCTGCGCCAGGCTGTCTTTGCCCAGCGGGTCGCCGACCCGCAGGTGATGGTTGAAATCGTCGAGAGCCCCGTCGAAGTGCCGCTGCTTTGCGATGGCGCTATTGTCGGTCAGGCCCTGGCCAATGTGCTCAAGAATGCCGGAGAAGCCATAAGAGCAAGGGCTGAAACCTCGCCGGTGCCCGGCCGCATCGAGGTGCGCCTGACCACAACGCCGATACAACTGACCATTGAGATCGAAGACAACGGCGTCGGCCTTCCGGTAAAGGATCGTGACCGCCTGACCGAACCGTATGTGACCACGCGGGCCAAGGGAACGGGGCTGGGCTTGGCCATTGTCAAACGGATTCTCGAAGACCACGGCGGCGATCTAAGCATTTTCGATGCCCACCAACTCCCTGGGGCCTGTGTCACCCTGACCTTCCCTCTGACCACGTCCCAGGCCGCCATCGACGGCCAGGTTCCTAACCTAGAGGTGCGCGCATGACTGGCGATGTATTGGTCGTCGATGACGAAGCTGATATCCGTGATCTGGTGGCGGGAATCTTGGAGGACGATGGCTATTCAGTGCGTACAGCCTTTGATTCGGAGAGCGCTTTGCTTGAGATCAGGGCTCGCAAACCTTCGCTACTGATCCTGGATATCTGGATGCGTGGTGGGGGGCTGGACGGCCTGGAACTGCTCGACCTGGTCAAGGAGCTTGATCCAGACCTGCCGGTGGTGATGATCTCGGGGCACGGCAATATCGAAACCGCCGTCAGTTCGATTAAGCGCGGGGCTTATGACTTTTTGGAAAAGCCGTTCAAGTCGGATCGGCTATTGCTCGTGGTCGAACGCGCATTGGAATCCACCCGGTTGCGGCGCGAAAATCGCCAGCTGCGTAGCCAGGCGGTTTTACCCGATACCCTGATTGGTAGCTCCCACGCGGCGCAGCAACTTCGCGCGATGATTGCCAGGGTCGCGCCGGCCAACAGTCGCGTGTTGATTTCCGGCCCCCCTGGCTCGGGCAAGGAAACCACCGCGCGCATGATTCACGGTGCCAGTCCCCGTTCGGGTGGAGAGTTCGTGGTCATCAGTGCCGCCGGGATGACGCCCGGGCGCATGGACCTGGAACTCTTTGGTGAAGAGGGAGTCGGCGACAAAAACCGCAAGATCGGCGTCTTTGAACGCGCCCATGCGGGTACACTCTACATCGATGATGTGGCCGAGATGCCACGCGAAAGTCAGAGCCGGATACTGCGGGTCCTGGTGGAGCAGAGGTTCCGGCGTGTTGGCGGTGACACCGATGTGCAGGTCGATGTGCGGGTGATGTCGTCTACCTCCCGCGATCTGGCCGACGAGATCGCCGCCGGGCGGCTGCGCGAGGATCTGTATCATCGTCTCAATGTTGTGCCTCTGCGGGTTCCGGGCCTGGCGGAGCGGCGGGAAGATATCCCCGAACTGATCACTTTTTATCTGGAACGTTTGAGTGCCGCATCGGGACTGCCCAAACGGGTGCTGGCTGACGATGCCATGGCCACACTGCAAGTCCAGACCTGGCCAGGAAATGTGCGACAGTTGCGTAATGTCGTTGAGCGCATCCTGATCCTCGCTGGCGGCGAACCTGGCGAGGCGATCACCGTTGATATGCTCCCCTCAGATTCGTCGGGCCTGCCGGCGACAGGCGGACTTGGGGCGGAACGCATTATCGCCCTGACCTTGCGCGATGCCCGGGAACTGTTCGAGCGTGAATATCTGGATGCCCAGATTATGCGTTTTGGCGGCAATATCTCGCGCACCGCAGCTTTCATCGGCATGGAGCGCTCGGCCCTGCACCGCAAGCTGAAATCGCTCAATATCGGGCCTGTCCGGCCGGGCGATGAGGCGGAACACTAATGCCGAAGATAGCCTATGTTAATGGCCGGTTCGTTCGTCATGCCGATGCTGCGGTCCATATCGAAGATCGTGGTTACCAGTTTGCCGACGGGGTCTATGAAGTCTGGGCCGTGTTTGGCGGGCGTCTGGCCGATCCAGCGGGACATTTTCGCCGCCTGACCCGTAGTCTTGGCGAGCTGCGCATTTCCCCGCCGATGGGCGAGGGG
>JAYTXQ010000047.1:0-11560 GCA_043742825.1 Caulobacteraceae bacterium
AGCGCCCTGTGCATGATCTCTTACGGCTGGGCCAAGCTGACGCCGGTGAAGAGCCCCAAAACCTTTCACCAGTGGGTGCGCAATCAGTTCGGCGAGCGGTTATTCGGCATGTTCTTCAAGACCTATACAGAGAAGGTCTGGGGCATGAGTTGTGACGATATTTCCGCTGATTGGGCGGCGCAGCGGATCAAGGGGCTGGACCTGGCCTCGGCGATCATTGATGCCCTGAAGCGTTCCTTTGGGCTGGGCCGGCCAGCCGGCGGGCCGGTGGTCAAGACCCTGATCGAATCCTTTCGCTATCCCCGCAAAGGGCCTGGGATGATGTGGGAGGCCTGTACCGCTAAAATACGAGCCAATGGCGGCAGCGTCGAGCTTGATCGCGGGGTGGAGGCTCTAAGCTGGGACATGGTCAGTGGCCTGTGGACAGTAACCGTCCGCGCCGGCGACGGGACAACATCCACCTGTCAGGCCCGCAACGTCATCTCTTCGGCCCCCATGCGCGACCTGGCGCATGCGCTTAGTCCGGCACCGGCGAGCCTCGCCCAGGCTGACGCCCTGAAATATCGCGATTTCTTGACCGTGGTGTTGATCGGGGCCTCTCAGCGCGAGCTGCCGGACAACTGGGTCTATATTCACGACCCAGCGGTCACCGTTGGTCGGGTGCAGAATTTCCGGTCCTGGTCGCCGGAAATGATACCCGATGCCCATTCCATCTGTCTGGGCCTGGAATATTTCTGTTTCGAGGGCGACGGGTTGTGGACCTCCAGTGATGCGGACCTGGCCGAACTGGCGAAGCGCGAGATTGAGAAAATCGGCCTGATGCGGGCAGCGGATGTTGTTGATGCCTGTGTCGTGCGTCAGCCTAAGGCCTATCCGGTTTATGACGAGGCCTATCGTGAAAACGTCGCGGCGGTGCGCGACGAATTGTTGACGCGCTACCCTACGCTGCACCTGGTCGGGCGCAATGGCATGCACAAATACAACAACCAGGACCACGCCATGATGACGGGGTTGCTCACTGCCCTCAATATCCAGGCGGGGAAGCGGCTCTATGATCCCTGGGATGTCAACGAGGATGCCGAATATGGCGAGGCCGGTGTTTCAGGTGCCCGCGATGCGCTGTCCAGCGTGCGTTTGACCCCACAGCGGCTGAGCGCATGAGGGCTGTGGCCCATGAAGCGGCCAAGTATCTGATCGTCAGCATCGTCGCACTGGCCGTGGATTTTGGCCTCTATTATTCCCTGACCCAGTTCGAGCACCTGCACTATTTGCTATCGGCAGCGGTGGGGTTTAGTGCCGGGCTGCTGGTGAATTATGCCTTAAGCGTTGCCTTTGTCTTTCAGCATCGACGCGTCGCCAGTCGGCGTTTAGAGTTCGTCCTGTTTTTCGGTATTGGCCTGTTAGGTCTGGGGCTGAATGAGCTCTTGATCAAGCTCTTCGTCGAGGTCGTCGGCCTGAACTTCGCCATCGCTAAGGTGCCCGCGGCGGGAATCGGTTTTATCTGGAATTTTGGCTTGCGGCGTCTGTCCCTGTTCAGAGCTCCATCCTCGAGCCCGAGTTGACTCTGCGCGGGCGATCCTGGTCGGTGCCTGTGCTGTTGGCCTGGCTGCTAGGTGTCATTCCGTCGCTCGCCATCGTCGCTGCCTTTGCGGGTGGGCGCACGATAAGTCACGAGTTCTTCACCGCCCAGGATCAGCCGATGCTGATCGTCTGTCTGGGTTTTTTTGCCATCGTCGGGCTGCCGTGGACGCGCCTTGGTGAGGCGGCGACCGCGCGTCTGAGTGCGATGCTTGAGCGGCGCAGTCTGACCCTTGCTCTGACCGTTGCCGCCCTGGTCGCCACAGGCGCGTTCGCCGGTTGGTGGACCCTTTACCACGCCTATCCTCTTTCCATGGACGAGGTCAGCGCCGTGTTTGATGCCAGGATCATGGCGCACGGCCATCTTATGGCACCAGTCGCGCCGGCTTGGCGAGATTATGTCCCGGCTCTCCAGCCGCTATGGGTCAAGCAAGCTGCCGGCCATCAGGCGTGGGTATCGATTTATCTGCCGATGAATGCCGTCTTCCGCGCTGCGTTCAGCTACCTGGGCTCGCAAGCCCTGGCCGGTCCGTTCTGGGCCGGGCTGTCAGTGATCCTGGTATGGGCCATCGCCCGCGATCTGTGGCCGAAGCGGCGCGATGCCGCGGCGGTCAGTGCGCTCATGTTGGCGACCTCGTCGCAACTGCTGTTCACGGCCATGAGTCCCTATGCCATGAGCGCGCACTTGGCCCTGAACCTTGTCTGGCTCTGGCTGTTCCTGCGTCGGCAAGGACCTTGGCGGATGGCGGGGCCGCTTCTGGCGATAATTGTCGCTTTTGCCGCTACGGGCCTGCACCAGTTCATATTCCATCCGCTGTTCGCTGCCCCCTTTGTTGTGGGCTTGTGGCTGCGTGGGCATTGGCGGCTGGCCGGTGTCTATACGGTCGCCTATGGCAGCATCGTGCTTTTCTGGATGTGCTATTGGGGCTTGGTTATCGGCCACTATAGCCTTTCGGGGCATATCGATCCTGCCCAGGGCGTGAGCGGCGTGACCCAAAGCGCTTTGGCCCTGATCAGCCTGCCCAGTCTAAGCGGCATCGGGTTGATGGGCGAGAATCTGGTGCGATTGGTCGCCTGGCAAAATCCATTGGGCCTGGGTCTGGCCGCACTTGGGGCTATTTTGGCCTGCAAAACCCGCCACCGGGTACTTCTTCCCGCCGCAGTGGGGATCGTCGCGGCGATCCTGGCGATGCTCGTGATTTTGCCCTTCCAGGGGCACGGCTGGGGCTATCGCTACCTGCACGGAAATCTGGGCAGTCTGGCCTTGCTGGCTGCCTTTGCCTGGGTTGAAACAGTCGATTCGGCCGATAGCCGATCCCCGGCTCTGGCGGCCTTGGCGCTCTCTTGTCTGGTTCTGCCGCTGATTCTGCTGCCGCTTGCGGGGCGACAGGTTTCGGATTTCATCACACCCTTTTCCCGCGCCAGCGCCGCTATTGCGAGGTCTGGTGCCGAGGTGGTCATCGTCGATCCACGCGGACTCTGGTATGCCGATGATCTCGTACGCAATGATCCCTTTCTCGAACATAACCCCAAGGTGATGAATCTGGCAGTCTTGACGGAGCCTCAGCTTCGCAACCTTTGCGCCGGTTATCGCGTCGGGGTTTTTGATTTTCCTCAGGGAAAACGCCTTGGCATGCGCTCTGCCGGTGCGGTGCCAATTCCGAGCTCGAAGACTGCGTTGCTGAAATCCCTGGGTTGTGATCGCCCGGTTCTGAAGGTGGGACACTGATGACTGCACCCGTTTTTGTGCCTGATGTCTCCATCGTGATGCCTTGTCTCAACGAGATCTTGTCGCTGGAAGTGTGCATCACCGCCGCCCAGGATGCTCTGGCGCAAGTTCACGACCGCCTGGGTCTCAGCGGCGAGATCCTCATCGCTGACAATGGCAGCACAGATGGGTCGCAAGCCCTGGCCACGCGTCTGGGTGCGCGCGTTGTCGATGTCGCGGAAAAGGGCTACGGCGCGGCATTGCGTGGCGGGTTTCACGCTGCGCTGGGGCATTATCTGGTCATGGGTGATGCCGACGGCTCATACGAATTTCGCGAGTGTGTGGCCATGGTCGAGGCCCTGCATAAAGGAGCGGATGTCTGTATGGGCTCCCGGTTTCGCGGCGGGGTGAAGGATGGGGCCATGCCCTGGATGAACCGCTATATCGGCAATCCAGTTCTCACTGGCATTCTCAACCTGCTGTTCCGAGTCAAGGTCACAGATGCCCACTGCGGGCTGCGGGCCCTGACCAAGGCCTGTTACCAAAGGCTCGGATTGACCGGAGCTGGCATGGAATTTGCCAGCGAGATGGTAATCAAGGCCTCTTTGATGGGGGTGAAGATCGTAGAGGTTCCGGCCACCCTGTCGCCCGATCTACGCGACCGCGCGCCGCATCTGCGCCCATGGCGCGACGGGTGGCGACACTTGCGTTACCTGTTTATGCTCAGCCCGACTTGGCTCTATGCGGTTCCAGCCGTGTTAGGAACGTTAGTCGGGACGAGCATATTTGCCAGGGCGATATGGATGGCGGTGGTCGCGCCGGACGCGCCGAGTTTCATCGGCAACTACTGGGTCATTCTGGCCAGCTCCGTGTTGGGTGTCAGCCACATCGCCGCGATCCTGGCCTTTGCCAGCCACCTTGGCGGGGTGCGGGCCGGTTATCGACAGCCCAAGGAGTGGGTTGTGGCGTTGTCGCGCTGGGTGAACCTTGAGACGATGCTGGTCTTTGGCCTGCTGGCGATGCTTGCTGGGACCAGCGTGCTGGTCTGGGTGATCATATCCTGGACGGCGCGAAATTTTGCACCGACGCCCTCAGTTCTGCCGGCAGTCATGGGAACCTTGTTGATTACCTTGGGCGCACAGAATGCCCTTGGCGGTTTTCTGCTCGCGATTGTCAGCGGTAACGAAGCGCGCTTCCTCGAAAGCGGTTCTGCGCCCCGTGCCTGAGCCCCTGCCTCGCATCGCGGTATTGATGTCGACATACAACGGCGAGCGGTTCCTGGCCGCCCAGCTTGACAGTCTTGCGGCTCAGACAGGCGTTGTCTGTGAGGTGTTTGTTCGCGATGACGGTTCAGCCGACACCACGCGGACGATCCTGGCCAGATATGCTGACCGCTGGCCTCAGCTTGCGCGGCCACTGACCGGACCCAACCTTGGGCCGGCCTTCAGCTTTCTTGAGTTGCTAGGCCATGTGCCGACCGATTTTGATCACTATGCTTTCTGTGATCAGGACGACGTCTGGATGCCGCAAAAGCTTTCTCGCGCAACCGGGGCCTTGGCCATAATGCCGCCCGGCGAGCCGGCCCTCTATTGTTCGCAGGTGACCTGTGTCGACGAGGCGTTGGGACCGATGGGCGAACCTTTCGCCGACAGCGACGCGCGGTTTGAACACATGCTGTTTCAGAATATCGCCTATGGGGTGACGACGGTGATGAACCAGGCTGCCCGCGAGTTGATCGTTAGCCAGCGGCCGCGTGACGGCGTAATCATGCACGACTGGTGGTGTGCCCTTGCCGTCGCCGCTCTTGGCACCTTAGTCTATGATCCTCAGTCCAGCGTGCTCTATCGTCAACACACGGGTAATGTGATCGGGGCTCGGGTCAACCGCCTACAAGAGGTACTGCGTCAGTTGCGCCTGGTGTGGCGTGACCCTACGGGCTATTGGCCGATCCATGCCCAAGCGCGAGAGTTTCTGCACTGTTTTGGCGACCTGCTGGCGGCCAACCACCGGCGACTTGTCGGTGATTTAGTCGCTTCGAAGGCATCGCTGTGGAACCGGGTCCGGTTTGGCCTCACCGGCGGGGTCGTGCGTGCCGGTCGGTTCGGATTGATATCCGCGCGTCTTCTCATCCTGCTTGGGCTCTATTAGCGCCCGATGTCTGTCCGGCGCTCTCTGGCCTGGTCCTACGCGTCACAGATTTCGGCTTATGCGGTGACCTTCGCGGTATCGCTGGTGGTCGCCCGGCTGCTCAGTCCCAGTGAAGTTGGCGAGTTCGCCGTCGCGACGGCGGTAGCGGGGGTGCTGAGTATTGTTTCAGCCTTTGGTGTTGGGCCTTACCTCGTTCGCGAAGCCACCGTCACACCGGCAAAAACTGCGACCGCCTTCACTGTTAATGCCATCGTCAATCTGATCCTCGGCCTGGTGATTGCCGCTACAGCGGTCCTCGGCGCGCGCCTGTTTTCCGATCCGGCGATCGGCAGGGTCCTGATCCTGCTTGCGGCTTTGCCCGTGCTGGGAATTTTCGAGTTTTTGCCCATTACCCTGCTGACCCGAGACGTCAATTTTGGCGTGGTCTCCGGCATTACCCTTCTGCGCGTGATTTTAAACAATATCATTGTTGTGGTCCTGGCATTGCGAGGCTGGAGTTCACTCAGCCTCGCTGCGGGGGCCCTTAGCGCCGGCCTCTTCAGCGTGGTCGCCTATACAGTCGTCGCACGCCGCCACATGAGCCTGCGCCTGTCACTGCAAGGGTGGCGTGAGATCGCGGTGTTCGGATTACAGATGATGTCGATTGGTGGGGTCGCCGCGACCGTCGCACGCCTGTCGGAGATAGCTCTGGCGAAGATCTCGGGGCTAGCCGCGATGGGACTCTATGCCAGGGCCTCAGGTATATCTAACCTCACCTGGGAAACCTACGGTGTCGCCACCAAGGTAATTTTTGTCCAGATGGCTGCCGAGCAGCGGCAATCGGGCACTGTTCGGCAAACCTTTGTCCGGGGAATTCAGATGCTGACCGCGATCATGTGGCCTTGCATGATCGGATTGGCGGTGCTGTCGCGGCCCTTTGTGCATTGGTTTTATGGAGATCGCTGGCTGGCAGCCGCTCTGCCCCTGTCGATCCTGATGCTGGCTCAGGCTGTAGCCCTCAGCTTTGGCATGAACTGGGAGTTGTGCGTCCTGACCCGTCGCACCGCCTGGCAGGCGCGCGTCGAGGTGACCCGGTCAGTCATTGGTGCTTTGGCCTTCTGTTTGGGGGCGGTCGTCGGCCTGGCGGCGGCCTCCGCCGGCCGACTAGTGGAATCCCTAATCGGGCTGATGTTCTATCGGGGAAAAATGCCGGCGATGGCTGGCTCACCCCCCGGTGAACTGGGTAGGGTCTATGCCCAGAGTGTGGGCCTTACCCTGGCTGCCGTGACCCCCAGCGGTGGGTTGATGCTGTTCACAGGCTGGTCGGCCACAACAAATCCCTTGGCGATTCTGGCAACCGTTATCCTGGGCGGTGCCGTCTGGATGGCCTTGCTCGCGCGCGGCGATCATCCGCTGATGGCGGAGCTTAAGCTGAGCGTTTCAATGCTTGTGGGTAAACGGGTCCAGGGCTGAAGTCTTTAGTATCCTGCCCGATAGGCCAGGGCGATGAGCTCGCTGAGCGGCCACGGCCAGGCGCGGCGGAACATGATCCGATCCTCATTCGCTCTCGTGCCATCGGCAATCAGCCGCGCGGTCGCCGTCAGGGGGTTGTGGCGGCGGCCGACAAGACGGTCCGGAACGCGCAGAAATGTCTCCTTGGCGATCATAAGACGCCACCAGGCGTCCCAGTCGAGGTTGCTCTGAAAGGCCGGTGAGAACCTGAACTTAGCGAGCTGGGAGGTGTTGAAGGTCACAGACGAACAGGGCAGCGGGTTACCAAAGGAAAGATAGGCGCGAAGGCGAAAGCCGTGCACGGCGGCGCGTGGGCCCAAAACGACGGCGTCGATGAGATGTTTGATGACGCTGATTTTCGAGCGTTTCGGGCGACCGGCATCATCGATTTCCTGGTAGCCAGTAAAGCACACTGCCCCTTCGCCATCGGCGAAGGCTTTCAATGTCCGGTCAGTGAAGGCTGGATCATAGGTGTCGTCCTGGTGCGCCAGGGTAACGAGCTGCGCGTCGGTCGTGGCCAAGGCGAAGTTCCAGTCGCCCGCGATATCGGTGCGATCAGGATTGATCACGACCTCGCAGCCGCAGGCCGCAGCGGCCGAGGCGATAAATTCACCTGGCGTTGAGGTGGCAATGACAATGCGACTGGGCACGGTCTGAGCGCGCAGCGAGGCCAGGCAGCCGGCGAGAAACGGCGAGTCACCGAAGGCCACAACCACGAACGCGTGGTCGCTTGGCTTGCAGGTCCGAAAACCGCCAGACAGTGCCGCCTCCTGCGCTATGCTGTCACTCATGGACCTCGACCCGATTCTTTGCCGCCAAGCCATACTCGCCCGGGACGCGCGTTTCGACGGGCGATTTTTCACTGCTGTGAAAACGACTGGGATCTATTGCCGCCCCGTCTGTCCTGCCCGCCCGCCGCGCGAGGAAAACTGCCTGTATCTGCCCACGGCCGCCGCAGCACAGGAAGCTGGATTTCGCCCCTGCCTGAGGTGTCGCCCAGAGACCGCGCCCGATATGGGGGCCTGGCGGGGGTCTTCCAACACCGTCTCAAGGGCCCTGACCCTTATCGAGACCGGGGCCCTGGATGAGAGCGACGTCGATGCACTGGCCGGCCGGCTGGGGGTGGGTGAGCGGCATCTGCGGCGATTGTTTATCAAACACCTTGGGGCCTCTCCTGTCGCCGTCGCCCAGACCCGTCGGGTGCTCCTGGCCAAGCAATTGCTGCACGAAACTGATTTGCCGATCGGCGAAATCGCCCATGCCAGCGGCTTTGGCTCTGTGCGCCGGTTCAATGAGACCTTTGCTGATCTGTTCGCCCGTCCGCCCGGAGCTTTGCGACGCGAAGGCCGCGGCGCGGGGGCATCGGGATCGGCGGTGACCCTGAGCCTGGGCTATCGGCCGCCCTACGATTGGGATGCTATTCTGGCGTTTCTGATCCCACGCGCTATCCCTGGCGTCGAAACCGTGCAGGGTGGGGTGTATCGGCGAACAATCAGTATTGGTGGCATTGCCGGCTGGATCAGTGTTGCTCACGAGCCCGCGCGCCATCGCCTGCGAGCCAGCTTGCATCTGCCCCGCCTTGAGGCCCTGCCGGCGGTCGTCGCGCGGCTGCGCCGAGTGTTTGATCTGGCCGCCGATCCCACAGTTATTGCCACCGCCCTGTCCGCCGATCTACATCTGGCACCCTTGGTCGCGGCCAGGCAAGGTTTGCGTATGCCAGGCGCGTGGGACGGGTTTGAGCTGGCGGTGCGTGCCATCCTTGGTCAACAAATCACTGTCACTGCCGCCATCCACTTGGCCGGGCTGATCACCCACGACTATGGCGAGGCCCTCACCGATACCGATTTACCGGAGGGTTTGACGCATCTGTTTCCCACGCCCGCGGCTCTGGCGTTAGCGCAGATCGGCGGTATGCCGACGTCGCGATCAGTCGCGATCAGCCACTTGGCGGCCCGCGCCGCGGCTGACCCTGGCCTCTTTGATCGCGAGGCTGACCTCGAGTCGTCAGTCGCCAAGCTGACTGCGGTCAAAGGCATAGGTGACTGGACGGCTCATTATATCGCCATGCGCGCCATGCGAGAGCCGGATGCCTTTCCCGCCGCCGACATCGGTCTGATGCGCGCTCTGGACAACGGATCCGGCAGGCCCAGCGTGGCCCAGCTGCTCGCCCGCGCCGAAGCCTGGCGCCCCTGGCGTGCCTACGCGGCTCAACACCTGTGGATGGCCGATGCGGCCAAGCTGAAGGAAATGCAAAAATGAAACTCTTATTGGACCGTTATCCCTCGCCCATCGGCGAAATTCTCCTGGTTCACGATGCCGCCGGCGTCATGCGCGCTCTGGATTTTTCCGACTATGAGCCGCGAATGCTGAAGTTGTTGAAGGGACACTATGGCCTGGTCCCACTTCAGTCGGGGAAGGCACCGCTCGCGACGGTTGAGGCTTTGGATGCCTATTTCGCCGGCCAGACGGACGCTTTGGCAAACCTGCCCATCGCGACTGCCGGCACTGAGTTTCAACGCAACGTCTGGGCGGCCCTGCGTACAATCCCCCCTGGTCAGACCCTCAGTTATGGCGGGCTGGCGGACCAGATCCACAACCCAAAGGCTATGCGCGCCGTCGGTTTGGCCAATGGTGCCAACCCCATTGCCATCGTCGTCCCCTGCCACCGCGTCATCGGTGCCAACGGCACCCTCACCGGCTTCGGCGGCGGCCTGCACCGTAAACAGTGGTTGCTCCAGCACGAAGGGGTGATCAGCAAACCTCAGGCCGGCATTATTGCACTTAATTCCGCTTAGGGATGATCACCGGCAGGCTTTCATAGCCCTTAACGAAGGTCGAATAGGTTCGCTTCGGCGCGCCGACGACGCGGATTTCCGGGAAGCGTTTAAGGATTTCTTCCCAGATGATCTGCAATTGCAGTTCGGCGAGGCGGTTGCCGACACAGCGGTGGACGCCGAAGCCGAAACTGATGTGCTGCCGGGGGCGGGCACGGTCGATGATGTAGCAGTCGGCATTTTCGATGACTGTATTGTCGCGGTTGCCCGAGACGTACCACATTACGACTTTATCGCCCTTTTTGATCTGTTTTCCCTGAAACTCGATGTCCCGCACCGCCGTGCGCCGCATGTGGGCCAAGGGAGTCTGCCAACGGATGGTTTCGGAAACCATGGAGGGCAATAGTTCGGGATTGGCCCTCAGTTTGGCATATTGGTCAGGGTTCTCGTTCAGGGCCACGACGCTGCCGGTGATGGTGTTGCGGGTGGTGTCGTTGCCGCCGACGATTAGCAGGATGATATTGCCGCGATACTCTCGCGCCGGCATATTTCGGGTCTGCTCGCCGTGCGCAAGCATCGAGATCAGGTCTCCGGCGGGCGGGGCATTCACCCTTTCGTTCCATAGCCGGGTAAAATAGTCGAAACACTCTTCGATCTCGGCCATCTTCTGTTGCCAGCTATCGACGACGCCGTGACCCGGAATAGCGGTAATAACATCGGACCAGCGAGTCAGTTTGCGCCGCTCCTCAAACGGAAAATCAAACAGCGTTGCCAGGGTCATGGTCGTCAGTTCCACTGAGACCTTATCCACCCAGTCGAACTCCACCCCGATGGGAAGGGCGTCCAGGATCTTGCCCGCCCGCTCGCGGATGATCGGAGCCAGCACCTGCAGATTGCGCGGCGAGACTACCGGGCTGACGGTCTTTCGTTGGAGGTCGTGTTTCGGCGGATCCATGGCGATGAACATCGTGCCACCATCGGGATTGGGCTCGCCGCCGATGGTGATGCCGCCGTAAAGCGAATCTGACGAGAACACCTCGTGGTTGGTGTCGACCGCCAGAATGTCGTTATATCTGGTGATCGACCAATAGGGGCCAAAAGCACTCTGTGCGGTAAAGTGGACGGGGTCTTCTCGCCGCAGGCGCTCAAAATAGGGCCACATGGCATTGGCCTCAAACAAGGCCGGTTGGGCTGGGTTGAGTTCAGCCAGGGGCAGGGTCCAGGCCTCAGAGCCGGCGACTGCACTTTCGCCGATTGACGCGTCATTCATGGGTTCCTCCGTCATGATCCGCCATAAGAAAATGACCATAGGCCTATTTCGGCGAGAGCAGAACTGAAGGTGCGGCTGGGGTGTGCGTCGACGATCTCTCTTGCATTCGGTGGCCGCAACGCGTAATCCTCAAAACGCCGTAGTCAGTTCGGCATTTTGGGAACCCTTACCGTGACAGCAATTGCAAAGCTCCAAAGTCTGTTGGGTGGCGAATCTATCACGGGGTCTTTGAAGTCTGAGCTCGACATCGTGCGCCTTGTGCGACGAGGCATACCGTCAGCGGCGGTGGAGTGTTTCCTGGCAACCACACGCCTGGGATTCGGTTCAATTGAAACCCACGTGCTGGCGAGGCGGACCTATAACCGGCGCCGGGACGCTGGCCAGTGCCTCGATCCGATTGAGTCCGACCGCCTCGTTCGCCTCGCGCGCCTGGTTGGTGACGCTGAGGAGACGTTCGATGACGTGGAAAAAGCTCACAAGTGGCTGGCGCGTCCGAGCCACGCTCTCGGCGGTGAAACGCCTCTTTCCCTTGCCGATACCCACGTCGGCGCGCTTCAGGTTGAGGGTCTTCTGGGCCAGATTGCCCACGGC
>JAYTXQ010000048.1:0-9026 GCA_043742825.1 Caulobacteraceae bacterium
GCTTCATGGCGCGCGCTCGTTGATCTGGATAGAGTAGTTAAAAGGGGAAGCTTATGAAACTGGAAGCGTTCGACCCAGGGCTGCATGGCGAAACCCTGCTGGCGGTAGTTCTGGGGGCTGCTCTGGCAACGGCAGGGGGGTTTGTCGCCACACAGTTGGAGGCCTACTTTCGGCGACGTGAGCGGCGCCGGGATACGGCCCTGCTGTTCGGAGAGCTGTTTTCGACCATTCGGGTCCTGTTGCGAATTACCAAGACTGCCCACGGGCAGGGCGATCCGTTTGGCGCGATCACGGTGCGGCTGTTGCGGGCAGTGCGCCGCGAGATCGATATCTATGACCGTAACCGCGAGGCCCTCTATGACCTGCATGTTGCCACGCTACGGGTGGAGATTCACACGCTGATCGTGCGCTTGACCATACCACTAGATGGAATTTTAGACGCCACGACTGAGATTTTGCGTGACCCCGATGCCCCTGGAGCCCAGGCTATTGATCGCTCAAGAGAGTTTGGCTTCGAATCCCTGATGCAGATGGCTGAAACGATCGAGCCGATCATTGCCCAACTGGGACGCCTGACACGCCACGAATTCAGTGTCTATGAGGCCGTTGGCGCGTCGAATTCCGACGCAAACCCACAATAAGTTCGACTAACCTATTGAAATTAGCACCCGCGACGGACACATGAAGTACCGTCGCGGGTATCCCCCCCGTTCTCGCGGCTTGACTTGGCCCGGCGGAGTGACTGCCGGGCCACTTTTTTCTAAACCGTCACATTGAGCAAGAGATGGTTTGACTTATCCGACATTCGGCGCGCAGGCGTGTCGGAAAAGCCACAGCCCGCCAAGCCCTTCCCAACCGCCCATCAGGTCTCTAACGATAGAGGCGCGCCGACCCGGGAGAGCCACATGCCACAGATCAAAGCCAACGGCGTCATGCTGGAATTTGCCAGTTGCGGCGACGCCGCCGCGCCCGCGCTCTTGTTGATATCGGGCCTCGGGACTCAGATGATTCGCTGGCCGTCCGCTCTGATTGA
The DNA here is from genome assembly GCA_043742825.1 of Caulobacteraceae bacterium. GTDB lineage: Bacteria > Pseudomonadota > Alphaproteobacteria > Caulobacterales > Caulobacteraceae > Acaudatibacter. The sequence goes on from JAYTXQ010000048.1 coordinate 1,034, forward strand.
GGGCCTGGTCGATCAGGGCCTGCGCGTCATCATCTATGACAACCGCGACGTAGGCCTATCGCACAAATTTGAGGCTGCGGGCCTTCCTAACCTAGGCGCGGTGGTCAAGGCGATCACGACGGGCCAGCCCGCCGCCATCGCCTATGGTCTGCCGGACATGGCGGCCGACGCGGCGGGTTTGCTCGAGGCCCTGGGCGTCAAGGCCGCCCACATCGTCGGGGTGTCGATGGGGGGCATGATCGCCCAGCTGGTGGCGGCCAATCATCCGGACAAGACGCTTTCCTTGACCTCGATCATGTCTAGCACCGGCGATCCCAGCCTGCCCAGAGCAACGCCAGAGGCCATTGCCACCCTGAACACCCCGGCAGCCAACCCCGCGACGGACCTTGAAGGGTATTTGGACCACGCGGTGCGGTCGGCCCAGGTGAACGGATCGCCCGCCTACCCCACAGCGCCCGATCAGTTGCGAGCGCGCGCCGCCGCCTATGTGGCCCGGTGTTATTATCCCCCGGGATTTGCCCGCCAGTACGCGGCGGTGATGGCCTGTCCCTCGCGCAGGGCTAAATGCGCCACCATTACGGCACCGACCCTGGTCATCCACGGTGACGCCGACCCTCTGGTCCCCGTGGATGCCGGCCGTGACACCGCCGCGCATATTCCAGGCGCGCAGCTTATGATCATCCCTGGAATGGGTCATGACCTGCCGCAAGCCTTGATTCCCACATTCGTAAAGGCGATCAGCGACACCGCTGCCCGTGTAGCCTGAACAGGAATACTCATGCCACAAGCCCTCATCATTGGTGCATCACGCGGCCTCGGCCTAGGCCTGGCGGACCAGTTCGCCGCCCACGGCTGGGAGGTGACCGGCACCGTACGCGGGCCCAGTGCGGCTTTGAGCCAACTGGCGAAAAGCTCAGCGGGCAAGGTGCGTATCGAAGATGTGGACATTCGTGATGCGGCCTCGTGCCTCGCCCTTCGCGAACGCCTGGCCGGTGAGGCTTTCGATTTGCTGCTGGTCAATGCCGGGGTCGGCGGGCCGCCAGGCAAGACGCCGCGCGACGTCACCGACGCCGAGTTCACCGACCTGTTTGTAGCCAATGCCCTCGGCCCGGTACGCCTGGCCGAAATGTTGGTCAAACAGGTTAAACCGCAATCGGGCGTGATCGCCATGATGACCTCTTTGCTGGGCAGTGTCGCGAGCAATACCGCTGGGGGGCTTGAGCTTTATCGGGCCAGCAAGGCTGCACTCAATTCCCTCACCCGTAGCTTTATCGCCCGGCACCGCGACAAAGGTCTGACGGTTCTGTCCCTGCATCCGGGCTGGGTAAAGACCGACATGGGCGGCCCCGGCGCGGATATCGAAATCGAGACCAGTGTCTCGGGCCTGACCCGCGTGATCGAACGGGCGATCGCCGACCGCAAGGACGGCTATTTCGACTACAAGGGCAATGAAATTCCTTGGTAGGTACGGTGAACCTCTAACAAGGAGATCGATAATGGATGCGGTGCGAACACCCGAAGACCGGTTTGTGAACCTGCCGGATTTTCCGTACCGCCCAACCTATATCAATGACCTGCCAGGATTTGAGGGCCTGCGCGCTGCGGTAGTCGACGAGGGGCCAAAGACGGCGGCTCAGACGTTTTTATGCCTGCATGGAGAACCCAGCTGGAGCTTTCTCTATCGCCACATGATCCCGGTGTTTCTGGGCTCCGGGGCGCGTGTCGTGGCTCCCGATTTTTTCGGCTTCGGGCGGTCGGATAAGCCGGTGAACGACAGCGACTACAGCTTCCATTTTCACCGTGACTTTCTGCTGCGGCTAATCGAACGCCTTGACCTGAAGGGCATCACTCTGGTGGTCCAGGATTGGGGCGGCCTGCTGGGACTGACCCTGCCAGTGGACCCCGGCGCAGTGGCGCGGATCGACCGACTGCTCGTTATGAATACTGCACTGGCCACTGGCGAGGTGCCAACTGATGCGTTCCTCGCCTGGCGGGCCTTTGCAGCAAGCCAGCCTGACCTGGATGTGGGGAGCTTGATGCAGCGCGCCACCCCGCATCTGACCGCCGCCGAGGTCCGCGCCTATGACGCCCCTTTCCCCGATCAGCGCCACAAAGCCGGCGTTCGGGCCTTTCCCACCTTAGTGATGACCGATCCCGCCATGTCGGGGGTCACCGAATCCAAAGCGGCGCTGGAATTTTGGTCGCGAGACTGGCAGGGCAAGTCGTTCATGGCCTACGGTGCCGCAGACGCCGTTTTTCCTCCCGCCCACATGGAAAGCCTGCGCGCGCGGATCCGCAACTGCCCAGAGGCCATGGCCATCCCCGACGGTGGTCATTTCGTCCAGGAATGGGGCGGCCCGATCGCTGAACGAGCGTTGCAGGTCTGGGCAGACTAAAATCCCGTCCCGCCGGCTCGCATCTACGGCGCGTGCGTGACTGCATTCGGGAAAAGATGCCGGCGAGACGCCAGCGATACGAGGGGCGTATTCACTTCACTTGTGTTGGGCGTCAAGCCAACGCGTCTATGACATTCAGGCCTGTGACGCGACCAGGTTGAGGGCGAAGCGTTAGACAGCCCCCAGCGCCAAGTGCGGACCTTCAGGCAGTGTCACCGTGATCGGATCGCCGGGGCGAACCCAGCCGCCGACGCAGGCTATCGTCATGACGCCCGCTTTGCGGACCAGAGTTCCGTCGGGGCTCTTTTCCAGCACCGCAGCCATCAGGCCGGGCCGAAAGCGCTCGATCTGAATACAGGGATTGCGCAGGCCGGTGACCTCTAGCACCACGGATTCGCCAATGCACAACAAGGTGCCCCGCGGCAGAGCCAGAAGATCGATCCCCTGTGTGGTGATGTTTTCACCCAGGTCACCTGAAGCGACGCTATACCCCCGCTCGGCCAAAGCGGTGAACAGTTCCGCGTGGATCAGATGCACCTGACGCAGGTTGGGCGCCGAAGGGTCAGCTGTGGCGCGGGATCGATGTTTGACCGTGACGCCCCGGTGCGCGTCGCTGTCCACGCCCAGGCCGGCCAGGATACGTAACTCGGTAACGCACGGCTTAGAGAAATGATGTCCGGCATCTCTGGCGACCGCGAAAACCCGTGCGTACATCGACAAAGCCTTAACCAATTACGGGCGCAATTCAATCAGGTCGGGCTTGGCGCCAGACCGACTCGCCCCCGCCTACTCCAAAGCGATCTGCCACGTGATCCCCAAAAATGGCACCCAAAGTGTCCTATTGACACGCTGTCACAACAAGGTCTGAATTGGCTAACGCTGGGTGAACTTCAAAGCACCGAGCGTTAAGTAAAAGGCGAAAAACAGCCTGGCTGGGATCGATATGGAGGCGAATTTTCGCCTCGCGATATGGGAGGAACACGCTTTGAGCCCGATGACCATCACCAATGCCTTTAGAGCCTTTCGTAGTCCTGCGGCCTGTGCCGCCCTGACGGCGATCCTGACGCTAAGTAGCGGGACCACTGCTTTGGCAGCAGCGGCTGCGTCGTCCGCCACCGACACGAGCGGCGCGGTTAGCGTCGAAGAGGTCGTGGTCACCGGATCTCACATCGTCGGCACGCCGGAAAACACCGCATTGCCGGTGACGGTTCTGACGGATGCCAGCCTGCAGAAACAGGGCACACCCAGCGTCGTCGAACTGATCAAGCAATTGCCGGAATCCTCAGGCGTTATCGGCGAATCCAACCAGTTCACCGGCGGCGGCCGTGGGCAGGGGGCCTATGGCCAGTCGACCATCAACCTGCGGGGTCTGGGCCCTGAGCGCACCCTGGTCCTATTCAACGGCCACCGCCTGCCGCTGGCGGGTGCCTTTGCGGTCGACGCCAATAAGATCCCGATATCAGCCATCGGCCGGGTGGAGGTGCTGAAAGACGGCGCGGCGGCCATCTATGGCTCAGACGCCATCGGCGGGGTGGTTAATTTCATTACCAAAACCAACGTGCGCGGCCTGGATCTGAGCGCTGATTATCGCCATATCGGCGGGGCTAAGGGCGGCGACTACACCGTGAACGCCACATGGGGAACGGTGTTCGAGCGCGGCAATTTCCTTATCTCCGGTGGGTTCCAGCATCGCTCGGAATTGCCGGTTCTGGGCAAGAACTGGGCCCACCTGACTTATGATGAGAACCCTGAGGGCGGCTTTACCGGAGGCGGAAATCCGGAGCGGTTTATTCCAGCTGCAGACCTCGGGTCCGGTTTGGTAAAAATAGGCGGTTCGCGGCTTGACCTGGGCTGCGTTCCTTTGGGCGGACAGCTGACCGGTGCGAACGCAAATCCCGCACCGCTGCTGCCTTGGAATTCGTGCCGCGGCCAATTCTCGGTCTGGGATAATCTGGAAGAGGAAACCAACAGCTTCCAGGTCTACAGCGAGGTGAATTACAAACTGGGCGGCTCTCACAAGCTGCACCTCGAAGCCGCCTACGGCTATACGAACATCCCGTTCTTTAAATCCTCGCCGTCCTACGTGACGACACGGACCGTGCCGATCACAGTGGAACCGGGCGTTTCGCCGACGTCGGGTTTCGTAGCCACTGGAACGAGCCCACTGGCCTACCTAGCCTATTATGTGCCGATCGCCAACCCTGGTTTTGCCGCCTATATCGCTGCCAATCCCGGCCAGTTCCCAGCGGGCACTCAGGGGGCTTTCCTGCCTGTCGGCAGCTTCCGGCCCTTCCTGCAGGGCGGCAACCCGTTTTATAATTACAAACACGGTGTTGGTGGTCGCTATACCCATAGCCAGATCAATCTTTCGGCGTCGCTGAAGGGCGATGTGATCCCAGCGGTGCACTACGAAGCCTCGCTGACCTATGGGGCCTATCGCTACTTTGCCGAGGGTCGGGACACTCTGACAGACCGACTGGAATTAGCCTTGAGAGGTCTTGGTGGGCCGGGGTGTGACTATACAAAAGGCACACCGGGCGTGGGCCCTTGCCAGTGGCTCAACCCCTTCTCCAACGCCATTCCAGGTAACCCCACTAAAAACACAACCAATCCAGGCTTTGTCCCTGCACTGGCCAATTCGGCGGCCTTGGCTGACTGGTTATTGCCGATTCAAACCGCCAACTCAAAATCTGAAGATTTCGAGGGGGATCTCGCCTTCAACGGCAAGCTGCCGATTTCCCTCTGGGGCGGACCGATTGGCTGGGCGGCTGGCGGACAATGGCGTCACAACCACTACGTTACCGAATACAGCAAATTCGCTAACTCGCTTCTGGCCCCCTGCGCCGATTCTGCTCTCCCCGGCGGATCCAATATCTGCGTCCCGGCCACAGGTGCCAATGTCTTTGGACCCATCTCCAACCCGGTGAACATCTCGCAGAATATATTTGCCGGATACGCCGAACTGAGCCTGCCGGTGACCAACAGTCTGAATATCGACGTCGCCGCTCGCTATGAAGACTATGGCGCCAACGGGGGCAGCACCTTCAATCCACAAGCCCGGGCGAAATTTCAGTTAGTGAAATTCTTTGCCCTGCGGGGATCAGTTGGCACAACCTTCCGAGCGCCACCCCAGGGTTTTCTGATCCCCGACCCTCAGACGTCTTTGCAAAATGTTGCCGGCACATTCATTCCGGTCAGCGCCATCGGCAACCCGCTGCTAAAGCCGGAGACAGCCCTGACCTGGAGTGTCGGCGGCATCTTTGACGCGGGAAACTTCAGGGCCACGGTCGATTACTGGAGCTATGATTTCAAGAAAATCCTCACCTCAGAGCCCCTGACTCCCATCGTCAGCGCCCTGGACTGCACAAAAACGGATCCCGCTTCCCTGGCCTTCATCGCCAGTCATTTCTCCTTCTCGACCCCGACCTGTGATGCAACCAAAATTGTCGCGGTCAACCTGCTGCGAATTAATGGGCCGAGCGTCAAGACCGATGGTATCGACTTCAATGTCAGCTATCGGATCGATGATGTCGGCAAGGGGCAATTGATCATCGGCGCTCTGGCCAGCCACGTGAACCACTACACGGTTTCAAGCTTCACCGTCCCTGGCGCGACGATCCCCGGATTTGAGGCGTCCGGTAAGTTCAATTCCGGCCAGATCGCCTATCCGATCCCGAAATGGAAGGGTCAGTTCTTCATAAATTATGAGTTGCCCGGAAGGTTCAATTTTCGTGGCACGACGCGCTTTACCAGCTCGTACGTCGATCAGCGCGCGGCTCTGTTTGCCAAGAATGGCATCTACGTAACGCCTACCAATCCCACCGGCGTGGTTGGCCGGGGTCAGACGATCAGCGGAGTGGTGATCGAAGATGTGGCGATCCGCCTGCCGCTGAAGCACGAACTGGTGCTCAATTTGACGGTTAACAATGTCTTCGACGCCAATCCACCCTTCGCCCGCACAGAGATCAACTACGACGCCCTGACCGGTGATCCCCTGGGCCGCACGGTCAAAGTCGGCTTCTCGAAAAAGTTCTAGAGCGCAATCAGTCTTGGTTGGTACACAATGACTGTGAACCGCGCTCTAAGTGTTAATGATCCTGCTCTGAGTAATTAGTTATCTGCGGCTGACCGGGTCGGCCGCCCAGGCTGTGGGTATCAGGGAAGGCAGACTTTAGACTGAACCGTCTAGAGTCTGTCCTTTCCAGATATTGATTCAAGCGCTTGCATCTCATTTCGGCCTGCGCCGCAGATCCACATCCCTCAGCACGACCGCGTCATCGTGCGCTGCGTCGTGAGCGAATTAGAAAAGAACTGATCGTTCCTATGTCGCACCGGTCGGCCCGAGTGCGGCTATTGCCTGTTCGAACGCCAGTTCCGCGCGAAGGCCCTCAAGATCGCGATGAACAAAGGCCTTGGCCAGGGCTCGGCCGTTCAGTCGATAGGTGACAGTGCAGTCCTGCGCTTCGAGCGACCCATCTATCTGGGCCTCGTCCCATTTCTCGGCGTGCCCAACGTAGGCAAGGGCGAAGTCGTACTGCTCGGTCCAGAAGAACGGGACATGGTCAAAGCGCTCGCCGGCCCCGAGGATATTGCGCGCCGCCGTCTGGCCTGCGCGCTCGGCCACCACCCAGTGCTCGACCCGGATCGCCTCGCCGGAGAACCGGTCTGGCCAGCGCGCGATGTCGCCGGCCGCGAAGACGCCGGGGGCGCTCGTCTGAAGATATTCGTTGACCGTCACGCCGCGATCAATGTCGAGACCCGCCAGTTTTGCCAGCGAGATTGACGGCGTCACGCCAACCCCGATGACGACGAGATCGGCCGGCAGCCGCTCTCCGGTTTTGAGCGTCACAGCCTGGGTGTCGATCAGAGTGGCGGTCGTGCCGAGGTGAAAGGTGACCCCGTGATCTTCGTGCAGCCGACGCAGAAAGGTGCCCACTTCGGGTCCCAGGACTTTCTCCATCAGCACCGTTTCAGTCGCGACAACATGCACGTCGAGGCCGCGCGTGCGCAGAGAGGCTGCGACCTCCAGCCCGATGAAGCTCGCGCCGATCACTACGGCACGGTGTGAGGTCAGGGCCGAAGCGACGATCGCCTCGCTGTCCGACTGCGTGCGCAGATAGTGGACGTGGGCAAGCTCGGCACCCGGCAGATCGAGCCGCACTGGCTCGGCGCCGGTTGCGAGCAGCAGCGCGTCATAGTCGTGACCACTTCCGTCCGCGAGGTGCACGTTGCGCCCCACCGTATCGATGCCAGTGACGGTCGCATTCAACCTCAGGTCGATCTTGTGCTGTTGATAAAATGCCGCCGGTCGCAAAAAATTGGATGCTTCAGATCCCGTGCCGGCGAGAAAACCCTTCGATAGGTTGGGTCGGTCGCAAGGAAGCGTGTTAGCCGCGCTGAGTACGGTCAGACGACCAGCATAGCCTTTCCGGCGAAGCATTTCTGCGGCTGCATTCCCTGCCGCGCCGCCGCCGATGACCACGACGGACTTCAGCGTGCCCGATCCTGGCGCAATCGGCACCGACGAGGCGGGTTCGAATTTCCCTCGTACGAAAACGGTACCGAGCGGCGCGTCGGTTGTGGTTATATCGCTGGCT
>JAYTXQ010000049.1:0-7222 GCA_043742825.1 Caulobacteraceae bacterium
GCCCAGGCGCTTGAGGCCCATCAGGCCGTCGGCGGCAATATCGTGGTTGTGGAGCCCGCCCCGCCGGGTGAGGCGCACAAATACGGGATTGTTGCGCTCGAAGGTGCAGCGGAAGGTTTCGAAGGTCGCCTGAACCGCATGACGGGCATGGTCGAAAAACCGCCACCGGGCACCGAACCGTCGAATCTGTTCATCTCTGGACGGTATATTCTGCAACCTGAGATATTCAATATTCTCACCGAACAGCGTGCTGGTACCGGGGGTGAAATCCAGCTGACCGATGCCATGGCTCAAATGGCCCTGACGCAAAGCTTTCACGCCCTGCAATACCAGGGCACAACCTATGATTGCGGTGACCCCCTGGGCCTGTTGCGCGCAAACGTCGCATTCGCACTACGCCAACCGGGCCAAGAATTCGCAGTACGTCAAATCCTCACGCAGTTGCTCAACATCTGAGTTGTCTGCTCGATCGAACGAATGAGGACAATTGCTAACCTCACGGCAACGGAAAAACCCTAAATTCATTGTGACTGTCGGGACATTTCGTCGGAGTCTAGTGTTTTTGAAACAACATCCAACTGTTGAGCCGGCGTTGTCGTCTTTGAGTAGCGACATAATGTCGCTACTCAAAGTTGTTATAGGCCGGGAACACCTATATATAAATAGCCCTCGGGTGAATGGCTAAAGAGTTCCCAGTGTTCAAATGCGAAAGAGAGACAAATTCTAATGGATGATAAGGCTGAAATTATTGAGATGACGGCGGAAATCGTTGCCGCCTATGTCGAGAAAAACCAAATCCCTGTCAGCGAACTGCCTGGGTTGATCCACAGTGTTCATAAGGCGCTGATGTCAGTTTCCGGCGGCAGCGAGACTGTTGAGGTCGCGCCAAAAGAGCCGGCTGTGCCCATTCGTAGGTCGATTACGCCTGATCATATTGTGTGCCTGGAGGATGGTCGAAAGTTCAAATCTCTCAAGCGCCACCTGCGGACCAAATACAACTTGAGCCCGGAAGACTATCGGGCCAAATGGAATCTGGCCAAAGACTACCCCATGGTCGCTCCAAACTATGCGAAGGCACGGTCAGACCTGGCCAAGCAGATGGGACTGGGCCAAGGCGGCCGTCAGGCCCCTAAACCCGGTCGCAAACGCTAAAATACAGCCAAGCAAGACCCTCCCTTTCCTAACTGGAGAGGGAGGCGTCGCGGCGAATACGCTCGACCATTGAGAACAGGCCGTTGGAGCGCTGCTGTGACAGAGCACCGCTGAGGCCTAAGCGTCCGAAAGCAGCTCGCGCATCGAAATCAACGATTTCCTCTGCCGCACGCCCGGAATAGAGACGCATTAAAATTGCGATCAGTCCACGCACGATGTGCGCATCGGAATCTCCGCGAAACAACAAGATATCGTCTGCCCTGGACGTAACCAACCAGACCTGGCTGGCACAGCCGCGCACCTTGTTAGCCTCTATGCGCTCACCATCCGTCAGAACCTGCAGGTCTCGCCCCAGATCGATGACATATCGGTAGCGTTCTTCCCAATCGCCCAGCACCTCGAACTCTTCAACAAGTTCCGCCAGCGCGGCATTGATAGGGGTTGGCGCGGTGATGGACATAGTGGCGGGGCTTTAAGCCGGAACCCGGCTCTCGGCAAGCCGCACAAAGGCCTAAAGCATCTACGCGGCACGACAAATGGGCTCGGTGCCAGTTGGGGATCAGAATTAGCCTGTGCGCTGTGCGCGACCCTCAAGGATCGATATGGTCGCCAAGGACTGTCAAAACAGGCTTCCGGGTCTATAGACGGTGAGAAAAAAGTGAGGCGACGATGGCGCAGACGCAGATGATCATTACCCCTCGTCCGGGCGGATTTGGTGCTGAGGTGATTGGTCTTGATCTGACCGCCCCCATGGTGGCTGATACATTGCTGAAGGTAACTACCGCTTTCACCGAACACGGCGTTTTATGGTTTCCAGATCAGACCCTGGACCACGATGCGCTCGAAACCTTCACCCAGCAGTTCGGAGCCTTTGGCTGGGATCCCTACGTCGCACCCCTCGCTGATCGACCGCATATCCTAGAGGTGCGGCGCGAAGCTGATGAGATCAGCCCTCCCTTTGGTGGTGCCTGGCATTCGGACTGGAGTTTTCAGGAAACCCCACCTGCTGCCACCATCTTGCACGCTAAGGTGGTACCGCCGGTTGGTGGTGATACCCTCTACGCCGACGGCATTGCGGCCTACGCTTCCCTGTCACCTACCTTTCAGGCTCTGCTCGCCCCGCTCAGAGCGGTGCATTCAGCCGCCGGTCCCTATGGGTCTAAGGGCTTCTACGCTCAGGAAACGGGGCGAAAGGGCATGACGATTCTGCCCAGCGTTGAGGCCGACAAGACCTGGAGCCACCCGCTGGTACGAACTCATGCGGATACGGGGCGCAAAACCCTGTTCGTTAATCCGGTCTACACCGTGGGTATCGAGGGCTTTACCGCCGAAGAGAGCGCTGCGCTTTTGACCTTTCTCTACAAGCATATGGTTCAGGATAGCTTCGTCTATCGCCATGTCTGGTCGCAGAATATGTTGACCATGTGGGATAATCGGCGCGCCATGCACTTTGCCACGGGTGGCTATGACGGCTATCTGCGCGTTATGCACCGCACCACGGTAGCCGGAGAGATACCGCGATGACGAATAGCGTTCCGGGTCGGTGGAAGAGTGATGGCGTACAGGTCATCCCAGGCAACCAGCTCGACGACAATACCCTGCAAACCCCAGGCATGAACCGTGCGGCAGCAATCAATTTCGCCCGTGTTGGCGCGCAAAAGCTATGGGCCGGCACCGTACACATCCATGCCGGTGCCAAGACCGGCGCGCACCACCACGGCCCCCTGGAAAGCGTCATCTATGTTCTCAAAGGCCACGCCAGAATGCGTTGGGGCGAGGCCCTGGAATTTGTCGCCGAGGCCGGCCCAGGGGATTTCATCTATGTGCCCCCCTTTGTCCCACACCAGGAAATCAACGCCTCGACGGACGAAGCTCTGGAATGCGTTCTGGTGCGCAGCGACAACGAAGCGGTGGTGGTCAACCTCGACATCGCCGGGGTCGAACACCCGCAGACCATAGCCTGGGTGGATCCGATTCATCGCAGCAAAGACTAGAACCAACCCTCTTCCAACGAGGTGAACTTTGGTGTTGGATTGCCCTTGCGGGACTGCTTTAGGGTGATGGAATTCAAAAGGGCGGGGAGCCATTGATGGCCGGTTGGAACTTTGGCGATATTCTCGATGCTATCGAGCCGGTGCTGCCCGCCGATGCGCCGGCCTTTATTCATGGCAGCCGGACAATAACCTGGTCAGAGGCCAGCCGCACCACCAACAACATGGCCAGGGGTATGATCGCGCGGGGGGCGAAACCGGGCGATAAGCTGGCGATCTATATGCGCAACCGGCCGGAATATATGCTGGCCCTCAGCGCCGCGTTCAAAGCGCGAATGACGCACGTGAATGTCAATTATCGTTATACGCCCGACGAGGTCTGGTACATTTTCGACAATGCGGATGCCCAGACCGTTGTCTATGCGCCTGAATTTCGCGAGGCGGTGAGCCAGATCCGACCTCGCCTGCCTAGGGTCAAAACCTGGATTGAGGTTAGCGGTGATGGCGATGTCGCCCCCTTTGCTGAGCGTTTTGACGCCCTGGGCAAAGATGGCAACGGCGGCCCTTTGGATATTCAACGATCCGGTGATGATCAGTTTTTCATCTATACCGGTGGCACCACCGGCATGCCCAAAGGGGTCATGTGGGCCCACGATGATCTGCGCCAGATCACCCTGGCTGCGGCGCGCAAACTGGGGCCAGTGCCTGAGACCCTAGAGGCCCTGGTCGCGCACACCCGCTCGGTGGGGCCTGGCGGGCGCACCCTGCCCGCCCCGCCTCTGATGCATGGCACGGGCCTGCTTACCGCCCTCGGCGCTGTGCTGTCGGGGGGCTGCGTGATCACCCTGGAAGGTGAGACTTTTGACGCAGAGGAATTATTGCGAGCGATCGATGCGCATAAGCCCGTCTCCATGGCCATCGTCGGTGACAGCTTCGCCCGGCCAATCCTGGGGGCTCTGAACGCCTCTCCTGGCCACTATGACCTGTCCAGTCTGGCGATGATCATCTCATCGGGCGTGATGTGGAGCGTCGAGGTTAAGCGCGGCTTGCTGGAGCACATGCCAGCGGTAGTGCTGAACGACGGGTTCTCTTCATCTGAGGCCCTGGGACTGGGTGCCTCGGTGATGGCAAAAGGCATGGAAGTTCAGACCGCGAAATTTATGCTCGGTGACCGCTGCCGGGTGTTTGATGAACATGACCAACCGGTGGTACCGGGCTCTGGCATACCCGGCATGGTTGCGGTCAGCCCCCCGAACCCTGTGGGTTATTACAAAGACGAGGCGAAAACAGCTCGGACTTTCCGGATGATCGACGGGGTCCGCTATTCCATCCCCGGTGACTGGTGCATGGTCGAGGCGGATGGTTCGCTGACCCTCCTGGGTCGCGGTTCGGCATGCATCAATACAGCCGGCGAAAAAGTCTTTCCCGAAGAGGTGGAAGAGGCGCTGAAGACACATGCAGCTGTGGAGGATGCGCTCGTGGTGGGCCTTCCCGACGACAAATGGGGGCAGGCTGTGACGGGAGTGGTCGTCCTGGCCGAAGGACATGCCCTGGATGAAATAGAGTTGCGTGCTCATGTCCGGCGCGGCCTGGCTGGCTACAAGACGCCAAAACGAATATTTGTAGCCGACCGACCGCTGCGCGCCAGCAACGGCAAGGCTGACTATGCTGCCGCTAGGACGAGTGCCGAAGCCGCGATGGTGATAAGCGACTGATGTATTTCATAAGCAAAGAAATGGTACAATCGGCCGAGCGGCGAATTACCGAAGCGCCAACGTCTCGCCGGTTCTGGCATGGTCTAAGCCCAGGTCTAAGAAAAGATGTTGGCGAGACGCCGGCGCTCCGAGGATAAATAAAATGATGAAATCACCAGTATGTGAGATGCTCGGAATCGAGTTTCCACTTTTCGCCTTCAGCCATTGCCGTGACGTGGTCGCCGCCGTCAGCCGCGCCGGTGGCTTTGGGGTGCTTGGAGCAACCGGCCATTCCCCCGAGAGCGTTCACCGCGAACTGACCTGGATCGATGAGCATGTGGACGGCAAACCCTACGGACTGGATGTATTGGTGCCGGAAAATATGGCCACTGCCGGCGAAGTTGGGGTTACCTACAACAGCCTGCTCGGCCGCATTCCCGATGAACACAAACGTTTTGCCGCTGACCTCCTGGAAAAGGCCGGGGTAAAAATGGCTGAAGTCGAAGTGTCCGACAACCGCCCGCAACCCTTCGACCCAGATACGGCCCTAAAAGTGCTCGAGGCCGCTTTCCAACACCCGATCAAGCTGATTGCCAATGCCCTCGGCGTGCCGCCACCGGCGATGATCGCCATGGGCAAGAAATACGGCGTTCCCGTCGCTGCGCTGGTCGGGGCCAAGGAGCATGCGATCCGCCAGGTTAATGCGGGGGTAGATATTCTTGTAGTCCAGGGTGGCGAGGCAGGTGGTCACTGTGGCGAGGTTTCCACACTGGTGCTGGTTCCAGAAGTGCTGAAAGCGATCAAAGACATTCGCCAGGTTCCCGTTCTTGCCGCCGGCGGCATCATGACCGGAGCTCAGATGGCCGCCTGCATGGCCATGGGCGCTGCAGGGGCCTGGACCGGTTCGGTGTGGCTGGCGACTGTAGAGAGTGAAACCTCTGAGATTTTCAGAGAAAAGATGATCGAGGCCTCTTCCCGAGACGCCGTGCGGGTGCGTAGCCGCACCGGCAAACCCGCTCGCCAGCTCCGCTCAGCCTGGACCGAAGCCTGGGAGCGCAGCCCTGACAGCCCCGGTCCCCTGCCCATGCCGCTCATGAGCCTGGTCAGTGAAAATGCCCTGCGCAGCGTCGAGCAGGCGGCGGCCGGCGGCAATGCCAAGGCCCGCGATCTGGTCACCTATTTCGTCGGCCAGGGCGTTGGCCTGATCGACCAGGTCACCTCCGCCGGTCAGGTGGTACAGGACTTCAAGGCCGATTTCCTTGAGGCGGTAGAGCGGATGAACGCTCTGCTTGAGGATTAGATATGTGTTAGGAGCTTTCCATGCCTGCAGACGACGAAATACCAACACAGAGATCCGCTAAAGAAATCCTGGCCGAACTGGTCGCCAAACGAAAGGCTGCCAATGCATCCGGCAAGGGTCCCGGTGGCCCACGTCGGCAGCTGGAACGTGACGCCGCAACCCGCTCGGCGAACAAATCCAAGCCCGCCATGCGTAAAAACTAGAACCCAGATCCTTAAGCATGATCCCCGCCCCCAATACCCCCATCCTGATCGGCGTCGGCGAAGCTTCCGAGCGAATCGATGCTGCCGACTATGTGGCCCTCTCACCCGTGGTGCTGGCTGCGCGGGCTGCGGCAGCGGCCCTGGCCGACACAGGCGCAGCGAACGTCGCCCGACACATCGACCTGATCGCCTCGATACGGCAATTTGAGGTTTCTGGCCCTCACGCCAAGCCGCCATTTGGGGCGTCGAACAATTTCTCAAGGTCTGTAGGCCTGCGAATTGACGCGAATCCTGCGCGGGCGATTCTGGAAGTGGTTGGCGGACAGGGTCCTCAACATCTGGTCAATGAAATGGCGGGTGCCATCGCCGCTGGCGAGCTCGACATGGCTTTGCTGGTGGGCTCCGAAGCGATCTCCACTGTTCGTCACCTAACGGCAAAAGGCGAAAGCTGCGACTGGGCTGAAGATGTAAGCGGGTCGCTGGAAGATCGCGGTTTCGGCACTGACGGTCTGGTGTCACGCGAACTTGCCCGTCATGGCGCACGCACGGCCATCCAACTCTATGCCCTAATGGAAAATGCCAGACGGGCGCGGTTGGGACTGGGCCGCCAAGCCTATGCCCTGGAAATGGGACGGCTGTTCGCCCCCTTCACGCGGGTCGCCTCAACCAACCTCCACGCCATGTCTCGCGAGGTCTATAACGCTGAGCAACTGGCAACGGTCACCGCCGCCAACCGCCTGACGTCCGACCCTTTCCCGCGCCGTATGGTCGCGCGCGATCAGGCCAATCAGGGCGCAGCGGTGCTGATGACCTGTGTCGCCAAAGCTGAGGCTTTGGGAGTGCCCAAAGACCGTTGGGTGTTTCTGCACGGCGGTGCGGACG
>JAYTXQ010000050.1:0-24768 GCA_043742825.1 Caulobacteraceae bacterium
CCGCCTCGACGTCTCCGAGGCCATGATCCTCGTCGCCATGGGCGGCAATCTGCTACGCAGAAACGCTCATCCGTGAATTTCCAAACGGACTCTTAGAGGGTCGGGAGAACAGCGTGCAGGTCACAACCACTAACGACATCGTTGGTCACTGCATCGTCAGACACGTGGGCCTGGTACGCGGGATCACCGTTCGCTCGCGTAGTGTGCTGGGCAATTTCGCCGGAGGGATTCAAACAATCTTTCGTGGCAAGCTATCGATCTATGTCGAACTGGCCGAAACCGCGCGGCGGGAGGCTTATGCCCACATGGTCGATCATGCTGCACAAGCCGGTGCGAATGCGGTTTTCGGCATGCGGTATGATGCAAATGAGATCACGGACGGTGTAACCGAGGTCCTGGCTTACGGCACTGCCGTCGTCGTCGAGCCTGCATGAGTCTTGAGGGTTCAACCATGAGCGCGACCTATGATAAACTCGACGACAAGCTGATTGCTTTTATCGGCCGGCAAAAGATGTTCTTTGTCGCCACCGCACCGCTCTCGCCTCAGGGGTCCGTCAACCTGTCGCCGAAAGGCTACGACAGCTTTGTCGTCATCGATCCCTTGACCGTCGCCTTCCTCGACCTGGGCGGGTCGGGGATTGAGACCATCGCGCACCTGAGAGAAAACAGCCGCATTACCGTGATGTTCTGCGCCTTTGAGGGACCGGCCAATATCCTGCGTCTGTATGGAAGCGGCGAAGCGACCACGTTTGATCAGCCTGAATTTGCCGATCTATTGAAGCTGTTTCCAAGGTTTTCCCGCGCCCGCTCAGTGATTACCGTGCACATCCAACGGATCGCCGATAGCTGTGGCTGGGCCGTGCCATTTTATGAGTTCAAATCTGAACGCGACCAGCTCAAAACCTGGGTCGACCACACAACTGACGACGAATGGTCAGGCAAACGTTACGCGACTAATGCCGTCTCCATCGATGGGATGCCAGGCCTTATTGAGCCGGTTGGCGCGATCACTGAAACGCAACACCTGTAGGAATTCCTCCCTCCCTTTTATGGGGAGGGTGGATTCGAACGAAGTGAGAAGACGGGTGGGGCTTACTAAGGGCAACGAGCCTATGGGATGACCCAAACCCCACTCTGATCGCTTCGCGATCTGTCCCTCCCCATAAGGAGGAGGGAAAAAAGAAAACGACCGCTTAGTTATACACCTCGAACAGGCCGGCGCCGCCTTGGCCGCCACCGATGCACATGGTGACCACAGCCCATTTGGCATTGCCGCGACGCCGCGCTTCCTGCAGCACATGCCCGGTCAGGCGTGCGCCGGTCATGCCAAAGGGGTGGCCGATGGATATAGAACCGCCGTTGACATTGTATTTTTCCGGATCGATGCCGAGCTTATCGCGGCTGTAGAGGCACTGGCTGGCGAAAGCTTCATTCAGCTCCCACAGGTCGATATCCTGAACCGTCAGGCCGTGCCGCGCCAACAGTCTGGGTACGGCAAAAACCGGACCAATGCCCATCTCATCGGGCGCACACCCGGCCACAGCCCAGCCGCGAAAAGCCCCCAGCGGCTTGAGACCCTGGCGCTCAGCTTCCTTGGCTTCCATCAGCACAACCGCAGCGGCACCGTCGGAGAGTTGTGAGGCATTTCCAGCGGTTACGGAATTACCCTCGCCGCGCACAGGGCCGAGCCTGGCCAGACCTTCCATTGTCGTGTCCGGACGATTGCACTCATCCTTGTCGACGACGTAGTCAACGATGCTCTCTTCCTTGGTTTCCTTATTGACGAGCTTCATCTTGGTCTTCATCGGGACGATCTCGTCCTTGTATTTCCCAGCCTGTTGCGAGGAGGCCATGCGGCGCTGGGATTCCAGGGAAAATTCGTCCTGATATTCGCGCGAGACATTGTACCGCTTAGCAACAATATCGGCAGTATCGATCATGGGCATGAAGATATCGGGGTAGGCACTGATCAGGTCCGGGTCAATCGGCTCGCGCCCGCCCGCCATGCCCTGAAAACTGATGGACTCGGTGCCACCGGCAACGACACAATCAGCACCGTCGTCCATGACGTAGCGAGCCGCCATGGCGATGGACTGCAGGCCCGAGGAACAGAAACGGTTAATAGTCACGCCCCCGGTGCTGATCGGCAGGCCAGCGAGCAGCGCTGCATTGCGGCCGGGATTGGAGCCGCCGTGAGCACAATTGCCCAAAAAGCTATCTTCCACCTTGGCCGGATCCACTCCCGACCTGGCGACTGCGTGCTTGATCGCGTGCGCGGCCATGGATACCGACGGTGTGATATTAAATCCGCCTCGTCCAGCCTTGGCCAGACCGGTGCGAGCATATGAAACGACGACGGCTTCGCGCATTTTGGTTGTCTCTCCCAGAGTTAAGTATTGTGATTGCCTCTACCCATAACAGCCGGGCACATCGACGCAATGGTAAACGGAGCGCCCGCGTTATCCCAGGCGCTCGAGCAGAGCCTCATACTGCTGCCAGAGTTCCGCAGGTAGGCGATCAGCAAACCTCCTATAGGCAGCCGGGATCAGCGCGGCCTCTTCGCGCCAGACATCGGCATCGACGCGAAGCAGATGCTCAAGCGAAGCCTCCGATATATCCAGCCCGCTGACATCCAGCGCCCCAGTGGCAGGCGTGCGTCCGATCGGCGTATCGACCGCCTCACCCTGCCCATCCAGGCGTTGCGAAATCCATTTCAGCACACGGCTGTTGTCGCCAAAGCCCGGCCATAGAAACTTTCCCGATGTGTCCTTGCGAAACCAGTTAACGAAATAGATTTTCGGCAGCTTCGATTGATCAGCGCTGGCCCCTAAACGTAGCCAATGTTTGAAATAGTCACCCATGTTGTAGCCGCAAAACGGCAGCATGGCGAAGGGGTCGCGGCGCAGCTCACCCACCTTGTTTTCAGCTGCCGCAGTGCCCTCGGAGGCGACGTTTGAAGCGAGAAAAACCCCGTGGGCCCAATCGAAGGCCTCGGTCACTAAGGGCACAGCGCTCGCCCTGCGCCCCCCAAACAGAATAGCGCTGATCGGCACGCCTAAGGGGTCCTCCCATTCGGCAGCAGCGGAGGGGCATTGACCCGCCGGGACGGTGAAGCGGGCGTTCGGGTGGGCGGCGGGCTCACCACCGGGCAACCAGGCCCGGCCTTTCCAGTCGGTAAGACCAGCAGGCGGATCTTTGGTCAGGCCCTCCCACCAGACATCGCCGTCATCGGTCAGGGCGACATTGGTGAAGATGCAGTTTTCGCCCATGGTGGCGATGGCATTGGCATTGGTAGCTGTCCCCGTGCCCGGGGCGACGCCAAAAAACCCGGCCTCGGGATTAATCGCATACAACCGGCCGTCTTGGCCAAAGCGCATCCAGCAGATGTCATCGCCGACCGTTTCGGCCTTCCAGCCCGGCAGCGTGGGTTGCAGCATCGCCAGATTGGTTTTGCCACAGGCACTGGGGAAGGCGGCGGAGATAAAGTGACTGCGCCCCTGCGGCGAAGTCAGCTTCAGGATCAGCATATGCTCAGCCAACCAGCCCTCGTCCCGCGCCATCACCGAAGCGATCCGCAAGGCAAAGCATTTTTTGCCCAGCAGGGCATTGCCGCCATAGCCAGAGCCATAGGACCAGATCTCGCGCTCATCAGGGAAATGCACGATATATTTGGTCTCGTTGCACGGCCAGGCGACATCAATTTCGCCAGGGGCCAGGGGCTTGCCCACTGTGTGAATGGCGGGAACGAAAAAGCCGTCCTCACCCATGGCCTCCAGCGCCGGCGTCCCCATCCGGGTCATAATGCGCATTGAAACCGCGACATAGGCACTGTCGGTGATCTCAACCCCCAGGGCGCTAATCTTAGAGCCCAGTGGGCCCATGCAGAACGGCACCACATACATTGTCCGGCCGCGCATGCAGCCGGTAAACAGAGGCTTCAGCTCAGAGCGCATCTCATCTGGGTCGCGCCAGTTGTTGGTCGGCCCGGCATCGGCTTCATCTGGCGAGCAGATATAGGTTTGCTTCTCGACCCTGGCCACATCTCGGGGATCGGAAGTCGCATAAAAGGAATTTGGCCGTTTTGCCGGATTGAGCTGTTTTAAGGTTCCACAACTGACAAGTTCGGCAGTCAGGCGGTCCCATTCGCCTTGCGAGCCATCGCACCAATACACCCTGTCGGGCTGGGTCAACGCCGCCATCTCGCAAACCCAGGCCACCAAGCGTGCATGCGCGGTCGGCGCGAGCTCTAGTCCCGGTATTGAGCCGACAGTACTTACACTTACGCCGTCAGGCATAGAGCCACCGTTTCTACGCCCCAAAATGCGGAGCTCTTTAAACCACAGGGCATCCGAATCTCGCCCGCACCCCACATAAGGAACTACGAGGGCTTATCGCAAAGAAGCATTGAGCCGATCAAGAGCGGCTGACCCAGGAATCAACATGCAATCGTCCAGCAAATTGAGCGGCGTGGCCACCGTCCCCAGATGTTGGTGCAAATCCTCAGCCTCGGGGTCAACATAGATCAGGCCGGTGACAATTTCGCCCCGCGCCTGATGCACCTGCAGATGATTGGCCGCAGCGATCTTGTCGGTGGGATCATAGTCGTTGGCAAGCTTGCTCAGTTTGAGGACCGAACCGTCGTGCTGTGTCACCAGCTCAACGGTGCCTGGGGCCTGCTCCAGCGTGATTTCATCGCGATCGAGGATGATGTCCATGCGGTTTACCGCTGCATTGTGCTCCCGCACATAATCGAAACTCTTGGTCGATCCGGCGTGATTGTTGAATTGAATGCACGGCGAAAGCACATCAATGAAGGCCGCGCCGCGATGCCGGATCGCCGCTTCGATCAACGGCGTCAGCTGGGCCTTGTCGCCTGAAAAGCTGCGCGCAACGAACGTCGCACCCAACTGTAAGGCCAGGCCAACCAGATCGATGGGCTGATCGGTGTTGGCCACGCCCTTTTTCGACTTCGAGCCCATGTCGGAGGTGGCCGAGAACTGGCCCTTAGTCAGGCCGTAGACACCGTTGTTTTCAACGATGTAAGTCATATTGACCCCGCGCCGGATGGAATGGGCAAACTGCCCTAGGCCGATTGAAGCGCTGTCGCCATCACCCGAGACGCCCAGGTAGATCAGGTCACGATTGGCAAGGTTGGCCCCGGTCAGGACCGAGGGCATACGGCCATGCACACTGTTAAACCCGTGCGAGTTGCCGAGGAAATAGTCAGGCGTCTTGGATGAGCAGCCGATACCGGAAAGCTTGGCCAGCCGATGCGGCGGCAGGTCCAGATCATAACAGGCTTGGATGATCGCTGCGGAAATCGAGTCATGGCCGCAACCGGCACACAGGGTTGAGACTTTGCCTTCATAGTCGCGGCGGGTGTAGCCCAGACCATTGGGCTTGAGCAGGGGATGATGCAGGCGGGGCTTGGTAATATAGGTCATTGCGGTCTCAGGCAGGGGCTTGAATTTGAGTACGGTCCAGACGGCTGAGGATTTCGCCAGCAATAAACCGGGCAGTTATCGGCGAGCCATCGAAATTCAGCACCCGCTCAAGCTTTGCTGGGTCCACATTTGCCTCATTCATGATCAGAGTGCGTAGTTGGGCGTCGCGGTTCTGTTCGACCACAAACACGGTTTCATGGGCGGCAATGAACTTCGCGACCGCATCGCTAAAGGGAAATCCGCGCACCCTTAACGCATCGATGTGCACGCCGTCGGCCGCCATGGCGTCGAGCGCCTCATGCATCGCTGGCGTTGTCGAGCCGTAATAGATGACCCCGTAAGGGGTTCCGCGCGCGGCTCTGCGCTCTACCGGTGCCGGGATCAGGGATTTGGCGGTTTCGAACTTGGCGAGCAGCCGATCCATATTAGCGACATAGACGGACCCTTCCTCGCTGTAACGTGCGTCTGGGTCGCGCGAAGTTCCGCGGGTGAAATAGGCACCGCGGGTGGGGTGAACGCCGGGCAAGGTGCGATAAGGGATGCCGTCGCCGTCCACATCACGATAACGGCCAAACGGCTCGCCCGCTTCCAGGGCCTGCGCGCTCATGATCTTGCCGCGATCCAGCTTGCGATTGTCATCCCAGACAAAGGGGCGGCACAGCCACTCATTCATGCCGATATCCAGGTCCAGCATAACAAAGATCGTGGTTTGTAGTCGATCCGACAGATCAAAGGCCAGAGCCCCCATCTCAAAACACTCCGCCGGGTCTTCGGGAAACAAAAGGGGATGTTTGGTATCCCCGTGTGAAGCATAGGCTGCAGCGAGGATGTCAGACTGTTGGGTGCGCGTTGGCATGCCAGTCGACGGCCCACCCCGCTGCACATCAAAGATCACCGCAGGGATTTCGGCAAAATACGATAATCCAACAAATTCTTGCATCAGGGAAATGCCTGGTCCCGAGGTGCAGGTAAAAGCCCGTGCGCCATTCCAGCCAGCCCCGACAACGATACCGATGGAAGCAATTTCGTCTTCGGCCTGCACAATCGCGTGACGCGCGCCGCCGGTTTCCGGATCGGTGCGATAATCTTTGCAATAGGCCATGAAGGCCTCAGCGACAGACGTCGATGGTGTAATCGGATACCAGGCACAGACGGTCGCACCGCCATAGACGGCCCCAAGCGCGGCCGCAGCGTTGCCCTCGACGTAGATACGGTCGCCGACACTATCGGAACGCCGGACCTGCAGCCCTAAGGGCCCGAAGGCATCCAAAGCGGCCTTGCGGCCCATGGCCAGAGCCTCAAGATTGGGCTTGATCAGCCGTTCCTTACCCGGGAACTGCTCGGCGATCAGTTGATCATTGACCTGCGGCTCGATGCCGAGAAATGCCGAAAGCGCCCCGACATAAATGATGTTCTTAAACAACTGCCTCTGGCGCGGATCAGTGTAGGCCGCATTGCAGATGGCAGTCAGGGGCAGGCCGATCAGGTTGATATCGCCGCGCAGGATATCGTGTATCGGCTTGGTCGAGTCGTAAAACAGGTATCCGCCCGGCTCGATTGAGGCGACATCTTTGCTGAAGGTCTGGGGATTCATGGCCACCATAAGGTCCACCCCGCCCCGACGGCCCAGATACCCGTCTCCGGAAATGCGCACCTCATACCAGGTCGGCAGACCCTGAATATTCGACGGGAAAATGTTTCGTGCCGCAGCAGGCACACCCATGCGCAAGATCGACTTGGCAAACAGACCATTGGCGCTAGCTGAGCCTGATCCGTTGACATTGGCGAACTTGACGACAAAATCGTTAATCGCTGCCAGAGGCTCTGGGCCTCGGCGCAAGTCCTGTTCCGGGGCTAGATCCGACACGTATCCTCCGCGTGGGTGATGTTAAGCAGGAATTTTTGCATGTCCCAGGCCCCTGTAGGGCAACGTTCTGCGCAGAGGCCGCAGTGCAGGCAGACGTCCTCGTCTTTCACCATCACCCGTCCAGTCGACAGCCGGTCAGAGACATAGAGGTCCTGGTCGAGATTTAGCGCCGGGGCCTGCAGACGTCCGCGCAGATCAGCCTCTTCGCCGTTATCGACAAAGCTAATGCAATCCATCGGACAGATATCGACACAGGCATCGCACTCGATACAGGCCGGTTCTGAAAATACCGTCTGTACATCGCAGTTGAGACACCTCTGAGCTTCGTGAAAACCAGTGGCCGGATCAAAGCCAAGTTCGACTTCCAGTTTTACATTGCCCAGCGCCTTGGCCTTATCGAGTTGCGGCACACGGTGGCGAATGGCGTTCGAGATATCGTTATCATAACTCCATTCATGGATGCCCATCTTCTGGCTGGTCAGGATCACGCCGGGCAGCGGACGATCCGACACGTCATCGCCCTGACACAGCTTATGGATCGACACCGCCGCCTCATGGCCATGCGCAACAGCCCAGATGATATTCTTCGGACCAAAGGCCGAATCACCGCCGAAGAAGACCTTCGAATTGGTTGAAGCGAACGTCACCTGATCGACCAGGGGCATACCCCACTCGTCGAAATCAAGACCAATATCGCGTTCAATCCAGGGGAAGCTGTTTTCCTGACCGACCGCCACCAGGACATCATCGCACTCAAAATGTTGATCGGGATTGCCCGTAGGCATCAACCGCCGGCGGCCCTTATCGTCGTAAGCGGCCGCGACTTCCTCAAACAGCACACCCGTCAGTCGACCATCGGCATGGGTAAATTGCTTGGGCACCAGAAAGTTGAGGATGGGAATATCCTCATGCATCGCGTCCTCTTTTTCCCACGGCGAGGCTTTCATTTCCTCAAAGCCAGAACGAACGATCACCTTGACATCCTCACCGCCCAGACGGCGAGAGGTGCGGCAACAATCCATAGCCGTATTACCACCGCCCAGAACGATAACCCGTTTGCCGATTTTTTCGATGTGACCGAATGAGACGCTCGACAGCCAGTCAATGCCGATATGCACATTGGCACGGGTCTCTTCGCGGCCTGGCAACTCAAGATCACGGCCACGTGGCGCGCCAGAACCGACAAAAATGGCGTCGAAATCTTGATCCAGTATCGATTTGAGGCTGTCGATACGCTCTCCAAAGCGCATCGACGGGCCTAGGCCGGTAATGTAGCCCACCTCTTCATCGATGACGCTCTCTGGCAGGCGAAAACGCGGAATTTGGCTGCGGATCATACCGCCGGCCTTGGCATCGCCGTCAAAAACAACAACCTCATAACCCATAGGGGCCAGATCGCGCGCAACGGTCAGTGATGCAGGCCCAGCGCCGATGCAGGCGACTCGCTTGCCATTGCGCCGCTCGGCCGGCGGCGGCATTCGTTCGGATACATCATCCTTATTGTCGGCCGCCACGCGTTTCAGCCGGCAGATCGCCACCGGAGTGTCTTCCACCCGCACACGCCGGCACGCCGGCTCGCATGGCCGATCACACGTGCGCCCGAGCACGCCTGGAAACACGTTGGATTTCCAATTGACCATATAGGCATCGGAATACCGCCCCTCCGCGATCAGGCGGATATATTCCGGCACTGGCGTGTGAGCTGGACAGGCCCACTGGCAATCCACCACCTTGTGAAAGTAGTCTGGTGCCGAGATCTTCGTAGGCTGCAAAGTGGCCCACCCTTCTAATTGCGTTTACCCCATGCGCCCCGACACTGCGTCAATGCCGGGCGCTCGATTCAATCTCTTAAAGTTTCCCGTTGGCCAAGGCTAGAGTTGGCAGTGCACTGAGCACCGGTAAGTCTTCACATAGGCTTAACCGCCGCGCGCCAATCGGTCGCCGTCACCGCATAAAGCTCTACCAAATCCTGCAGGCGCGCCTGTTCGCCAGCGTTTCGTACCGATGACGCGACATCCAGGTGCCGTTGGGCCTCGATGACGGACAACAGTGCCACGCCGCCCAGATCATAGGCACCCTTTACGTTGGCCAGATTGGCGCGAGCCTCTGACTCCGCCTCGCCAAGGGCCGCCAGCTGACCTTCGTCCTGGGCTAGATTGCTCAGCACATCAGCCACCTGGGCAAAGGCGGTGAGGACGGTTTGCCGATACTGTGACAATGCCCGGCTGGCCCGGGCCTGCGCCGCCCGTCGGCCAGCTTGAAGTATGCCGCCGTGAAACAAGGGGGATGTGCTGCCGGCACCAAAATCCCACGCCGTAGACTTATAGCCAAACAGGGCACCCGGGCCCGCAGCCAATTGGCTTATGCCCGCCGAGAGGCGAAACTTCGGATAGAGGTCAGCGGTCGCCACCCCTACCCTCGCCGTAGCGACATGCAAATCGGCCTCGGCAGCCTGGATGTCTGGACGCGACCGAACCCATTGCGATGGCACGCTTAGGGCCGCGGTTGACGGCGTCGAAAACTCTTCGATGGCGAAATCCGGCGCAGTCCACTCTGAAGGTGTATGCCCGACCAGAAGCGCCAGGCCGTGACGCGCCTGCGCCAGTTGCATTTGCAAGGGTGCCAGCAGAGCTTCGTCCTCTGCGAGCTGTTGGCGGCGACTGATGCCGGCAGCCGGTGCCGACCCACCGGCGTCGATGGAGGCCTGTTGAATCTCAATCAGACGGCGATCATCCGCCACGACGGCGCGCATCGCCTGGATGCGGGTGCCTAGGCCGGCGATCTGTGCCGCAGCCATTGCGACCTTGCTGGTAACGATCAGATAGGCGGCATCGGCGCGGGCGGCCTCTGCGGCAGCGAATGCGCGAGTGGCCTCCCGCCCACGACGTTCTCCGCCAAAGACATCAAGATCGTAGGAAACCGTCGGACCGAGCTCCAGCAGGTTGACCGTCGGGCTGGGAAAACCTGCGAAGCCGAATGCAGCGGTGTTGAACCTTTGGCGTTTGGCACTGACTCCGAAATCTATACCGGGCGAGCGGTGGCCAGCTTGCGCCTGATCCTCAGCCCTTGCGACCTCCAGATTGGCCATCGCTGCGGCCACAGTCTGATTGCCGCTCAAAGCTTCGGCGATGAGGGCGTTGAGTTTCTCGCTGCCAAACGCCTCCCACCAGGCACCGGCGACCCGGTGGATTGGATCCAAGGTTGCGGCGGCGGGAGTCACGTCGCCGGCCATGGCAAACGCGGTAGCTGTGGGGGGAGCCGGCGGGCTAAAATCCGGACCTACCGTGGCACAACCACCGAGGGCGAAGAGGAGCGCCGGCAAAGCCTTATTCATAGGCCACATGGGCAATCTCCTCAGCCCGTTTGGGCGCACGCAGAAACAGCAGGAAGGGCATGGCTAGAAACGTCAGGATCAACAGGACACGAAAGGCGTCGATATAACTGACCATCGCCGCCTGACGGCTGATCTCACCATTCAAGGCCTGCAAACCCTCATTGCTGAATAGATTGGCAAGCCCCGGCATCACGCCACGCAGTTGCGGATCGCCTGAAAACACATGCGCCGTCATATCCGAATGCGCCACCGCAGCATTACGCGTCCACAGGGCCTGTACGACCGAGATGCCAATACTGAACCCGAGGCTGCGCATGACATTGTACATGGCGGTCGCGTCGGGCCGCATGGGCTGCGGCAGGGTGGTAAAGGCCATGGCACTGAGCGGGACAAAAATGAACCCCGCGCCAAAGCCCTGGATCACGCCGGAAACCATGATCGGGCCAGACGACATCGACAGATCAAAGCGCGTCATCTGCCACAGGGCCAGGGCACTCAGACAGAAGCCAACGAACAGGATCAGCCTGATATCTACCCGGCCGATCAGTCGGCCGACGATCATCATCGAGATAAACGTTCCCAGTCCCCTTGGCACGCTCACCAGACCGCTCTCAAAGGCCGAATACCCCATCAGTTGCTGCATCATCGGCGGCAAAAGCACCATAGTGGAAAACAGCAGCACGCCCGATAAGAAGGCAAACATGGCGCAGGTGACGAAGTTGCGGTCCATGGCTAAGGCGCGGGGAAAGAATGGGTTTCTCGCCGTCAGGGTCTGAGCCAGGAACACCCAAAAGCCAATGGCCCCGATAATGGTCTCCGACCAGATTTCGGATGAGGCGTACCAGTCCTGGCTGGGGCCCCGGTCGAGAACCATCTGCAGACTGCCGACAAACACGGTCAGGGCCCCAAAGCCCAGAAAGTCAAAAGGCCGCCCCTTCGTCCCTCCAACCGTTTGCATAAAGTATGCCGCCCCGGCCAAAGCCAGGCCGCCGATCGGTAAATTGATGTAAAAGACCCAGCGCCACGAAAAATTATCCGTCAACCAGCCGCCCAACGACGGGCCAAAAATCGGTCCCAGTACGGTCGCGCCGCCCCACAGAGCCATGACCTGGCCGATCTGATGCGGTGGGTACAGATCAAGAATGGCAACCTGGGACAAGGGCAAAAGAG
Organism: Caulobacteraceae bacterium; assembly: GCA_043742825.1. Lineage (GTDB taxonomy): Bacteria > Pseudomonadota > Alphaproteobacteria > Caulobacterales > Caulobacteraceae > Acaudatibacter. The sequence continues at coordinate 11,816 of JAYTXQ010000050.1, forward strand.
TCGCTCCAAACGCCCCCTGTAGAAAACGAAAGACGACAATTTCGCCTAGCCCGGTTGCCAGACCGCACAACATCGAAACCAGCGTGAAGCCGCCGACACTGATGAGAAACAAACGCTTCATCCCAATGCGGTTCACTAACCACCCGGTCAAGGGCGTCAGAATGGCGCTGGCGATCAGATATGAGGTCAGGACCCAGGCGATCTGATCAGGTGCCGCCGACAGACTACCCTGCATGTGCGGCAAGGCAACATTGGCTATTGTGCTGTCAAGCGTCGTCATGATGGTGGCGGTGATCAAGGCGACGGTAATGGGTCCGCGGTTGGCAATATCTGAGGCCGAAGCCATGTGGGTTAACGTCCCGCGCTGCTACCAGTCTCGTGACCGCGAACATCCACGGTAATCTTTGCCGAGAGCCCCGCTCGCGAGGCCACCTCTGGCGGTGTTTTGTCAAAGGCAATGCGGACAGGCAGACGTTGAACGACCTTGACCCAGTTGCCTGTGGCGTTCTGGGCCGGCAGTGGCGAGAAACTCGAGCCGGAGCCTGGGCTGAAACTAGCCACGTGGCCATCGAAACTGCGCCCGCCAAGCGCGTCGATTACAATCTTCGCTGGCTGACCGACCCGCATCTTAGCCAACTGATTTTCTTTGAAGTTGGCTTCGACCCAGGGCACCCCGGCAATCAGATAGAATACCGTTTGCGACGGATTGAGAAACGCCCCCGCCTGTAGCTGATCCACGCGGGTGACCACGCCAGCGCTCGGGGCGATCACTGTGGTGTGCAAGAGATCAAGCTGCGCCGCTTCCAACTGCGCCTTGGCCAGCAGGACGGCGGGATAGGCATCAGCTGAGCTTGCCGCTGGTCCGAGATTAGCCAGCGCTGCGGCGGCCTGTTGGCGGGCGACAGAGACCTGATCGGCGGCCAGATCGGCCTTGTGCTGCGCTTCGGACACCTGCTCGCGCGACGAAACCCCCGCGGCACTCAGTTTGGCCTGACGCTCCGCTTCGCGCGCTTCATGCGTCGCGGTTCCGGCCGCTGACGTCGCTAACAGCCTTTGTTGATCGTAGGCTGAATGCAGGGTCACCACCTGTAAACGCGCCGCCGCCAGGGCGGCTTCGGCGCGATGCAAAGCGGCGACCTGATCAGAAGGATCTAGCTTGAACAGAACCTGGCCGGCAACCACCGGTTGATTTTCTGCCACATCAATCTCAATCACCCGGCCAGGAATTGACGTGCTTATCGGGGCCTTGGCCGCCTGCACATAGGCATCATCTGTGGTCTGGCTGCGGCCACTCGTCAGGACGAACCAGGCGGCAACGGCCAAGATCACAACCGGGCCACCAATCATCACGGGCCAGCGCCAGGGCCGCGATTGCCTCGCTCCGGCACCGCGCGATGAGGTCTCTTCAGAAATGGAGGTCACCTTACGCTCAGCCTTTTGCAGGGACCCACAGATCGTTCCCGTACTAGCGTCTGTCAAGAAAAAAGTGTACCAAGCGGTTTCGAAAAGAGGCACATGGATGCGAACTAAGACCGACAAGAAACGTCGCGAGATCCTGGATGTGGCCGGAGAACTGTTCCGTGAGCAGGGCTTCGCCGGGGTGACGATGTCGGCGGTTTGCGACCGGGTTGGCGGCTCTAAAGCGACGATCTACCGGTATTTTTCCTCAAAGGAAGAATTGTTCCTGACCAGCTTGCTGGAGTCGGCCGTAGATCAGGCTAGCAAGGTGTTCGACACGCTGGCCACAGCCAAAGACCTGCGCAAAGGTCTTGAACGCTTCGCTGCCAGTTACCTGGCTTTGACCCTGGCACCCGAGACCCTCTCGGTGCGCCGCATTCTGATCGCCGAGGGCTCAAGGGCCGGAATCGGTCAGAGCCTGTTCGAGCAAGGCCCTATGCTCACCTGGTCAAAAATGGCCAGATTTCTTGAACAATGGATGCAAGCGGGGCGATTGCGCACCGAAGACCCCTGGACCGTCGCCATGCACCTGCGCGGCCTGATCGAAGCCGATCTGGTCAACCGCGCCCTCATCGGTGCCGATGTGGACACGCGCCCGGCACATCTGCGAGAACATGCCATCAGGGCTGTGGATGTGCTGCTGCGGGCCTATTCGTACTGAAGTAGGAAACCAGAGACTGGCACAGTTTCGCAACTGACCGCGATCCGCGCTTGGCTCCTCGGCGATCCGCATGCATTGTCCGCGTGTGACACACAGCTTTGGAATGCATCTTTCCCGATGGAAGCAGGCGCTCGGCACCGTCCTGGATGATGTTTGGGACAATGTGGGGCTGAGGACGCCCGTCCTTGCTGACAATAATCTAATCGAGTTGTCCGATCGCATCGGCGAGTTGCGAAAACTGCAGATGCTTGACCTTGGTCACAACAAGCTGCGCCGGCTGCCGCAAAGCCTTGGCGACCTCGACGCGCTGACAGACTTTCTCTACCTGCATGATAACGCGTTGGTCGAGCTTCCCAAGTCCCTGCGGCGGCTGACCCGCCTGCCGGTGTCGATCACCGGTCTCACGCGACTGCGCGAACTACATGCGCGCAACAACCGGCTCATCACACTGCTGGACGCTATTGGCGCGCTGACCGAGCTTCGCCAGATAGACCTCAGGGGCAACCCGATTTTGAGCCTGCCCGAAAGCCTCCCGAAGCGAGGCAGAGTATGTCCTCACCCACGAGCCGCCCGAACCAGGCTCGCGGGGTAGCCTTGGTCGGGGTCAGCACGACGGACCAGATGCCGCAGCGTGCTCGTTCGATTTCATCAGCCGACACCGGAACGGTCCAAATGTCGCCCTCGGCAACGCGCTGGTCCCACCCTTGCTGATTGACTATGCGCGCCTGATCCGCGTCCATTTTCTTCCCCTAAGATTTCAGGTATCGTTGATCGGATTGACAGTTTGACGATAGCGTTGATAGTGCTGGCTGCCAACCTCGCCCCTCCTTGCAAATTCCGAGTTCACCTGCGAATTTGCACGGATGTTGACCCGACAGCTGGGATCCCCGGTTCTTAAACGCCTGGGTCAATTTCGCTGCGGTGCCCTCCTCGGCCCGCGCTAAGTCGGCAAGGCGATCGAGGTGGGAACGCGCGTTGTTGAGCGTCCCCCGCGCGACAAAATATCAGCCAAGCCAGTGATTGCGGCCAGGACGGGGTGGCGACAAGCCCAAACAGAAGGTTATGGTGTTGCCAGGGAGATCTTTAATGGACCTGACCTGTTACCTTCACCCCGCGTGGCGGCCGCTGATCCGCCCCGCCGGGGTCAAACGCGACTGGATGGAGTCGGCCGTAGAGGCGTTTCCCCATCGCTGCCTGCCGCTGAATATCGCCAATACCCACGGCTGGGAAATCGCCACGCCCTGTGCCGCAGAGGCGTGCTGGAACGGCGGCCCCTTGCCGTCGGATGTGACCGTGCGCCTTGCCGAGGGCGTGGACAAGGATACCGCGCCGATGGCCTTGTTCGGCCAAGGGGTCTTGACGTTTCACGTCATGGGTCTGTTCCGCACGCCGCCCGGCTGGAACCTGTGGATCGGTGGGCCGCCCAACCAACCCAAAGACGCCATCGCCCCGCTGTCGGGCATTGTCGAAACCGACTGGTCGCCGTTTTCCTTCACCATGAACTGGCAATTCACCCGGCCAAACCAGTGGATCCGATTTGAAGCCAATGAAACCTTCGCCCTGATCTTTCCGGTCCAGCGCGGGGTGGTGGAAAGCTTCACCCCCCGGTTCGCGCCACTGGAGTCGGCACCGCAACTGGCCGAAGGCTTTGCCGCCTGGAGCGCCGGACGTGACGCCTTCGCCAAACGCATGGTCGAAGCGCCGCCGTCTGTCCCCGCCGACAAATGGCAAAAACACTATTATCGCGGCATCGACGCGCATGACCGGGCTCATATCAAGGATCACCAGACCAAGCTGAAGGTGAAGGCCTTTACTGGCGGCCCCGATACGCCACTGCCCCAGGCGACATCTGCGGTTAGCTGCCCAGTCCGCGCCCTGCCACAGCCCACGCCCGGAGGGGCGGCCGAAACCCGTGCGGAGATCGGGCGCCTGCGCGTCGCGCTGGCCAGACGCGAGTGGATGCTTGACGCCTTGGAAGGTCAGCGGGCTGCGTGGCCATCTGCCACCGACATTCCCCGCCGCCAATCTATCACCCGCGAGCAGTTCCTCAGTGAACACTACGCGCCGGCGCGGCCGATGATCGCCACCGACGCTGCCGCCGGATGGCCCGCCTTGGGTTGGTCGCCGTCGGTCCTGAAGCAAAAGGTCGGTGCCGCCGAAGTGGAGTATCAGTCCGGACGTAGCCGCGACCCTGATTTCGAGCAAAACATGGTCGGCCACGTCCAGCGCGGGCCGTTTGACGCATTCATCGACCAACTCACCGCCCCCGGCGCTGGCAACGATACCTATATGACCGCCTATAACGCCGCCCGCAACGGCGCAGCTCTGGCCCCCCTGGCAGCGGACATCGGCAGCCTGGAAGCTTTCGTCAACCCCACCGGCAACGCTCTGGACGGCATGCCCTGGATCGGCGCCGCAGGATCGTTCACGCCCCTGCACCACGACCTGACCAACAATCTGATCGTCCAGCTCGTCGGCCGCAAACGCCTGCGCCTCGCCCCACCGTCAGAGACGCGCAAACTGGCGAACTGGCGCGGGGTCTATAGCGACGTGCGCGATCTGGACGACAACCCCCTCACGCGCTTCCCAGGCCTCGCGGGTGCCAGGGTCTATGACATCGTGCTCGAACCGGGCGAGGCCCTGTTCGTGCCCTTTGGCTGGTGGCATCAGGTACGCGCCGCCGATTTCAGCGTCACCCTGACCTACACAAATTTCCCCTGGCCCAATCACATGGCAGCGAGCTTTCCAGCAGATTTTGTCTGATGCCACAGCGCATATATCCTGACTCGCTTCCCCCTAAATTGCGTCATCCCGGCCGCAGGGACGCGAAGCGGACCGGAGAGACGCTGCGGCGGGGCGTTCCACGCAGGACCGCCCTTGTTTTGCTCGGCATCGGAGACGTGACCGAATGTTCTCTATATGCTCCGGGATGACAGGTGCCGGCTCACCGGCAGCTATGCCTGCCCCGTTTGCCCACAGAACGTGCCACCTCTCTTCCCACGCGCCCCGCAACCCTTTAGCGTCCTCATTCGCGGCATCAGACCGCGTCCGGGATGAAATGCATGAGTGATATGGTGGCCGATGCGCCCGCGGTAGCGACGCCGGCGGTGGCCGGGCTTTCACGTCGATGGGTCCTGCTCCTCCTGCTTGGTGCCTATACCCTCAGCTACCTTGATCGCCAGGTGATCACTATCCTGGCTGAGGCGATCAAGCGTGACCTGAAAATTACTAACACCCAGCTAGGTATGATCACGGGACTGGCCTTCGCAGTTTTCTATACCTTCCTCGGAATCCCCATCGCCCGTCTGGCGGAGCGGCGCAGCCGGCCAATGATCATCGCTGCCTCCATGGCGATCTGGAGTGCTTTCACCGTGCTGAGCGGCCGGGCCAACAGTTTCGGTGTCATGGCTCTGGCGCGGCTCGGCGTCGGGTTCGGCGAGGCCGGCTGCAACCCCAGCGCCCATTCCCTAATCGCCGATATTACACCGCCGGAACAACGCGGCTCGGCGCTCGCCTTTTATTCCCTGGGTGTACCCATCGGCGGCATTCTAGGTGCGGTCATGGGCGGGGTCATCGCCGACGCCTATGGCTGGCGCACCGCCTTCCTCGTCGCTGGCGGGCCGGGCCTGGTCCTGGCCGCCATCATTGCCCTTACCTTACGAGAGCCGCGCCGGCGACTTGCGGCTGTGCAGGCGACGCGGGGTGCCGCCGGGCCGCCTGCGGCCAGCTTCGCCGACACTATGCGCGAGCTCGCTGGCAAGCGCACCTATTGGCTCATGGGCGGTGGCGCGGGTCTGATGGCTTTCGTCGGCTACGGCCATGCTGCCTTCGCCCCGCCGTTCTATGTGCGCGTCCATGGCGGCGCCCTGGCGCAGCTGGCGCACCGGCTTGGCCTGGGCCCGCTGGGTCTACTGGGCATTGCTGGTGCCGTGACTGCAGGTGTGGGGGCCCTGATCGGCACTTGGCTTGGCGGCTGGCTGGCCGACCGTGCCGCGGCCCGCGACAAGCGCGCCTATATGAGCTTACCAGCCATAGCCGCCCTGGCCTCAGTCCCGTTCATCTATTTCATCTACACCGCGCACAGCCCTTTGGTGGCGCTGGGCCTAGGGGTCTTTCCCAATCTGCTGGGAACGCTTTGGTATGGACCAGTCTATGGCACCGGTCAGAGCGTGGTCTTGCCGCACAGCCGGGCGACTGCCGCAGCGATCCTGCTTTTCGTCGTCAATATCATCGGCCTGGGTCTGGGCCCCGTATGCGTCGGTGCCCTGAACGACCTTTTGGCCGGCCCCGTTTTCGGCCTGGGCCAGGCCGAGGGCCTGCGCTGGGCCATGATCCTCTCCTCCCTGGTCCTCATCATCGCCGCCGCCCTGTTCTGGTGGGCGCGAGATACGGTGCGTGGAGATATTGTCAGTTAGGCGCGCGGCAGCTGGACCGGCCATGGGCGAGCACGCGCACCCGGCGGTCCGGGCGTTACGACAGCGTGGTCGCTTTTGTCCCGGTGCTGGACGGGTTTACTGTGACAGTGCACATTTGGCGTGCTATCAACGTTCCCTCTAATGGCTTTTTCCTCCGAGGTCCGCCTTGCTTGCGTTGTCATTCCCGGTATGGCCCACCACATCACCCAACATAGCAATTGGCGCGAGCGGGTGTTTTTTGAGGATGCTGACTACCGGGCCTATCTGGCACTAATCTCAGAGGCGGCGAAGGCCGCTGGGACGCAGGTCGTGAGATATTGCCTGATGCCCAATCACGTTCATTTCTCTTGGTCCCCGCTGACCAAGACGGCCTTCGAGCGACTTTTGCTCAGTCCCATCTACGCTATAAGGGCCTGTTTGCTGCCGTCCCCTATGTGGCCATGAATTCGGTGAGCGCGGGTTTGACGTCGTGGGCCGCCGACCCGCCATGGTCAAGCACTCGAACCCTGCTCGACGGGCAGGACGACGGCGTGGTGACGGTCGCTCCGGTGCTGGACAGGTTCGGCACCTTCGCCGCCCTTCTGGCCGAGGCGCAGGACGCTTCCGCCACCGCCTCGCTGCGCCGCTCACGCACGATCGGCCGCTCAGTTGAGGCGGATGACTGGCTGGCCGGTCTGGCGTCGGCGACCGGTCAGGCAATGCCACCGGCCAGAGGCGGCCGCAAGCCACAGTCGGTGGGTGCCAGTGGTCGGGAGCGTCTATTGAATGCAGTGTCCCGGTAAATCCGGCCGATGAAGAATTCACATGCCTGGCTGCTTTATTTTGCAATACCTTCCGTTTTTCTGTTGAGCGGATGCGGTGCATTTGATTTTGGCGTGATGCATCATGCCGGCCCGATCACTGGGCAGCAATGGCACCTCTTCTCACTCGTAGCGATCGTTCTGGTCTTCGTCGCCGGGCCGGTGCTGCTCCTCACCCCGATCATCGCCTGGCATTACAGGCTGTCCAATACGCATAACGCGTACAGACCCAATTGGACGTTTTCCTGGACGCTCGAAGGCTTTATCTGGATCCCGCCGATCGGAATCGTCATCGGCCTCAGCTTCTTGTTGTGGCACTATACGCACACGCTCGATCCTTATCGACCGATCGCGTCTAACCGGCCTGCGCTTGAAGTTCAGGCGGTGGGGCTCGACTGGAAATGGCTGTTCATCTACCCCGATGAAGGGATCGCGGCGGTGAACCTGTTGGTCATACCCGTCGGACGGCCCGTCCATATTAGCCTGACAAGCGGCACGGTGATGCAAGCGTTGCTCATCCCTCAACTCTCTGGCCAGATCTACGCAATGTCGGGGATGAAGACGCAGATCAACTTCGCTGCGGGCCGACCCGGAGTCTTTCGCGGCGAGAACACCCAGTTCAACGGGGCGGGCTTCCAGAACGAAAAGTTCAATGTGATCGCGCTTCCGAATGCCGATTATAATCGTTGGGTGGCCGGCGTGCGAGCGTCTGCTCATCCGCTCGACGCCACCGCATACAGCGAGCTCTTCAGAAAGTCGTCACCGCCGCAACCGATTGTCTTCTCCTCGGTGCCCCGGCTTCTATTCCAACGCATCCTCGTCCAATCCCAGGAGCCTCGAAAATGACTCAGGGAATTTGGCCCGCAGTGCTGGGCCGATTCGACTGGCGCGCACTTGCGTTCGTTCGGGCCTGGGAAAATCCGACCGTAAACGAAATCATCGGTGCCGGCGCCGCCTTGATCGTCATCGTTGGCGCTATCTTGGTCTTCCTGCTGATCGCACGACTGGGCAAGTGGCGCTATCTCTGGTCTGAGTGGCTCACCAGTCTCGATCACAAAAAGATCGGCATCATGTATATCTCGCTGGCCTTGGTGATGCTCAGCCGCGCACTGATCGAAGCGGTGCTGATGCGAATGCAGCAGGCGGCAGCGATCAATAATCCGGGCTTCATCGCGCCCGATCATTTTGCCCAACTGTTCAGCACGCATGGCAGCATCATGATATTCTTCATGGCGATGCCGTTCCTTGTCGGCGTCATCAACTATGTCATGCCGCTGCAGATCGGTAGCCGCGACGTTGCCTTCCCGTTGCTGAATTCGATTAGCCTCTGGCTAACAGGCGGAGCTGCTGGCCTGATGATGGTGTCGCTCGTCGTCGGCGAGTTCTCGACCGGCGGATGGAGCGGTTACCCGCCTTATACGGAAATCGCCTTCAGCCCCGGCGTCGGGCCAGACTACTGGATTTGGGCGGTGACTTTGGGCTCGATCGGATCGACGCTAACGGGAATCAATTTCGCCGTCACTATCTATAAGATGCGCTGCCCCGGCATGTATTTGATGCGAATGCCACTCTTTGCGTGGACGTCACTGTGTACCAGCATCCTGATGATTTTCGCAATGCCGCCGCTGACTGTCGCGACCGCGCTGCTCGCGCTGGACCGCTATCTGGGGTTCCATTTCTTCACGAATGATTTGGGCGGCAACATGATGAACTACGCCAACCTGTTCTGGCTGTTCGGCCACCCAGAGGTGTACATCCTGATCCTTCCGGCATTTGGCATTTATTCGGAGGTTGTTTCCACCTTCTCGACCAAGGCGCTCTACGGCTACACCTCGCTTGTCGTCGCGACGGCTGCAATCGCGGTGCTCTCGTTCACGGTGTGGGTCCATCATTTCTTCACCATGGGCCAGAACGCCAATATCAACGCTGTGTTCGGCATAGCCACGATGGCTATCGGCGTCCCAACAGGCGTCAAGATCTATGATTGGATCTGGACAATGTTTCGTGGGCAGGTGCGGTTTTCGGTGCCAATGCTCTACTCGCTCGCGTTCATGATGACTTTCGTCCTTGGCGGTTTCACCGGCATCCTTCTCGCCTTTCCGCCGCTCGACTATCTGGTCCATAATACACTGTTTCTAGTGGCGCATTTTCACAACATGCTAATCCCGGGACTGCTCTACGGCATGCTCGCGGGTTATCACTACTGGTTCCCAAAGGCATTTGGCTTTCGGCTCAACGAGGGCTGGGGCCGCATCTCCTTTGGTTGCTGGGTACTTGGATTCTACTTAGCCTTTATGCCGCTTTACGTGCTGGGTGCGGCTGGCGTGGCGCGGCGGACCCAGGGGATGTTCGATCCAGTATTCCGGCCCTGGCTCTACGTCGCTGGCGTCGGCGCGTTGGTATTGCTCGCCGCGCTCGCATCTCTTTTTGTTCAGCTGTGGGTCAGCATTCGCCAGCGCGACGCTAATCGCGTAACGGCAGGCGATCCGTGGGACGGGCGCGGTCTCGAATGGTCGATCTCGGCACCACCGCCTGAATACAACTACGCGGTCATCCCGCACGTGACCGGCCGCGATCCGTTTTACGTCAGCAAACGCAATAATGGTGCCTGTATGACGCCCGCATCATATAGCGACATCAAAATTCCCAAAAACAGCATGACAGGTCCCGTGCTCGGGGTGTGCGGCACCGTAACAGCGTTCGCCCTCGTGTGGCATATGTGGTGGCTCGCGGTCATCGGCGTGCTGGCTGTCATTGCGACCGTGATCGCCCGCAGCTTCGCCCGTGACGTCCACCGGATCATCCCGGCAGATGAGGTCGAACGAACCGAACTTCGCTGGCTCAGCGCCGTGGCCGAGGCCACGGCGATCTCAAGGCAGAACGAAACCACATCAGCAAACCAAGGCTTGGCCGAGGTCTCCGGATGAGCGTGAACGAGGTCAAGCACGCGGGCCTTAATCTCGGCGGCACTGACGAGTCGACGCATGAGCAGGCGGGTAGCGCTGTGTTTGGCTTTTGGGTATTCCTGATGAGCGACGCGGTGATATTTGCACTGCTCTTCGCTACCTATGGCGTCATGTTGACCGCCACCGTCGGCGGGCCGACGCCGACGAGCGAGTACAGGATCGTTCCCGCGTTTCTTGAAACTCTGATCCTGTTAACCAGTAGTTTGACCTTCGGCATGGCGTCGATCGCGATGAAGTACGGAACATCGCGCCTACGGCTGCTCGGCTGGATGGGAGTGACGCTGGTTCTCGGCCTCGCCTTTCTCGGCATGGAATTGCACGATTTCGAGTCGATGTTTTCCGAAGGCGCAGTGCCCAGCCGCAGCGGCTATCTCTCTGCCTTTTTCGCGCTCGTGCCGCTGCACGGACTGCATGTGGCGGCGGGCTGTCTGTGGCTCATCGTGATGATGGTGCAGGTGTTGCACTTGGGCCTCGACGAACGTGTAAAGATCAATCTACTGCGGCTGGGACTGTTCTGGCATTTGCTGGATATTGTCTGGATCGCGATCTTCTCGGTGGTCTATTTGCAAGGGCTGATCCGATGAGCCACCCGAACCAGGGCGAGCGGCGCGATGTGCGAGGCTATCTGATCGGCTATGCGGGGGCGCTGATCCTTACCGGGGCGGCGTTCGCGGCGGTGCGCTGGCCCAGCTTCGGTGCCACGACAACGCTGGCGATCATACTTACTCTGGCGCTGGTGCAGATGATCGTCCATTTCCGCTTTTTCTTGCACATTACGCTAGCTAGGTCGGCGCGCGATGACCTGCAACTGATCCTGTTCTCGATGTTGATCGTGTTGCTGATGGTATCCGGGACGCTGGTGATCCTGATGAACCTTAGGGCGCGGATGATGTAGGCGACCGGTCCCCACGACCCGCCGCGAAGTCTTTCCCGGGCTCAGCCCGCCTCAACGCGGACCGGAACCGATTTCGACGCCGGAGTTTGCGAAAGCTGATCGTGGTGTTTCACCGGCACCAGCACGTTACATTCGGGATAATAGCTCGCTATCGTGCCGCGCGGCAGCTTGTAAGCGGTCAGCGTCAGACCGCCCAGCCGACGATCCTGCCCATCATTGACATCGGTCACCAATGTAACCGTCTGGCCGTCGGTCAGTTCGGCCTCGGCGATATCCTCAGGACACATCAGCACAATGTCGCGCGACCCCTCAAGCCCGCGTAACCGGTCCGAATAGCCGTAAATCGTCGTGTTAAACTGGTCGTTCGAGCGCATCGTGATGAGGCGATATCGACCCGGTGCATCCTGGAAACCAAGCGAATTGATCTGGCCCGGCGTAGTAAACACTGCTTTGCCCTCAGGGGTCTTCCAAATCCGTTCGTGCGCGCCGTTGCCTCTATAGAAGCCGCCAGGGTCGTACATCCGTGCGTTATAATCCCGGAAATCGTCGGGATAGGTCTTCTCGATTAGCTCGCGGACCCGCCCGTAATCGGCAGTCCATTCATCCCATTTGAGGGACGGTTGGGGTGCTACCGACGTCTTAGCGATGCCGGTGACGATCGCCAGCTCACTTTTTACCGTGTTCGACACCGGCGGCCTTTCGCCGATCGAGGCGCTGATCATCGAGAAACTATCCTCGGTTGTCACCGTCTGGTTGCCGCTTGCCTGCTCGTCGGCTTCGAACCGGCCGAGGCAGGGAAGGATATAAGCTTGCTTGGCCGGAAACAGGTGGCTGCGGTTGAGCTTGGTTGAGACCATCACGGTCAGATCCTGCGCAGCCCAGGCGGCCTCCATGCGCGTCTGGTCGGGCACGGCGCGGACAAGATTGCCGCCCAGCGAGACAAACGCCTTCACCTTGCCCTCGAACAATCCCTCGACCGCCGCAACGATGTTCATCCCATCCTCGGTCGGCGGATCGAAACCAAACAGCGCCTTCAACTTGTCGAGCGGCACCAGTTTTGTCTTCTCGGCAATGCCGACCGTTCGCTGACCTTGCACGTTGCTGTGCCCACGAACCGGACAACAGCCGGCACCGGCTTTACCGATATTGCCGCGCAGCAGCAGCAGATTGACCAGCATCGCGATATTGAGAGAGCCGTGCGTGTGCTGGGTCAGCCCCATGCCGTAAACGCCGATCACCTTTTCGGCGGCGATATAGACATCGCCCGCTTCGCGCAGCGCCGCCTCGGTCAGCCCCGATTCATGCTCGATCTCGACCCAGGCCGTGTCGCGGCACGACTGGATAAAGCTGTCAAAACCAGTGGTGTGCTGCTTGACGAAGGCATGGTCGATGACTTCGGCCTTGCCCGCCGCCCTCGCCGCGTCGTCGGCCTCGACCACACACTTGCAAAGCCCGAGGATTGCGGCGACGTCGCCACCCGCTTTGAGCTGGTGATACTGATCCGAAATCTTGGTTTCCTTGCCGGTCAGCATCGCGACCGGACTCTGCGGGTCGACAAACGACACGAGTCCTTGCTCGATAATCGGATTGAAGGTGACGATCTTTCCACCGCGATCCTTCAAGTCTTTCAGCGGATGAAGAAAGCGTGGGCTGTTGGTTCCGGGGTTCTGGCCGAAGAAGAAGAACGCGTCGGTTTCACCCAGGTCGTCCCAAATGATCGTGCCGACGGGCGAGCCGATCACCTTGGTCAGCCCGACC
>JAYTXQ010000051.1:0-9199 GCA_043742825.1 Caulobacteraceae bacterium
ATCCTCGGTGCAGCGGTGGGTAAAATATTCTTCAACCGTATCGTTGCTCCCATGATGGGCCAGCCAGGTGATCTCGCCGCAGCCGATGCGGCGGAGCGCAATGAGTTGCCACCGTTGTTTGACTACTTAGAACGCGTACTTCCAACTTCTGGGTTTCTCGTCGCCGATAAGCTGACCCTGGCAGATCTGGCGGTCGCCAGCCCGTTTGTGAACTTTGCTCACGCCAACGTGCGCCCCGATCCGGCGACCTATCCTAAGACAGTATCCTTCCTGGCCAGACTTCACGGCAGAGCGTCATTCGCCCAGAGAATCGCTCAGGAAAAAGCGCTCTTAGGGGGGTGATAGCGGTCAAAGCTCGGTGCCCTAAAGCGTTTGCGGCGCTCGGGCTGGCGCTGTGTTTCAGCGCCTGCGCGCCGACGTTGCAAGTGGCGCGACTGCCAGACCCGGCCTTCGTTGGCCCGCACCTGGAAGCCGAGCGCTTCATCAGCTTTGATGGCACGCCGTTAGGCCTGACGCGCTGGGACGCGCGGGACGGCCCGCCATGGGCGATCATCATCGGCGTGCACGGCATGAACGACTACGCCAATGCCTTTCATCTGGCCGCGCCGTTCTGGGCGCGGGGCGGGGTCATGACCCTGGCTTATGATCAGCGCGGCTTTGGCAGGTCACCCCGACGGGGCATCTGGGCTCCAGACACCCTAACCACCGAAGATCTGCGCACGCTTGTTGCCCTGGCGCGCCAGGAGTGTATGCGGTGCGTGATTGCCGTGGTCGGCGAGAGCCTGGGCGGTGCGATAGCGATGGAAGCCTTTGCCTCGGACCGACCACCGGCGGCGGATCGTGTCGTTTTACTGGCACCCGCTGTCTGGGGATGGCACACCCAGCCCTTGATCAATAGAGTGGCTTTATGGCTCGCGGCTCGGGCGACCCCGTCAAAGGTCTATACGCCGCCGAAATGGGTTACCGATCGCATCACACCGACGGACAATCGTGATGAACTTGTGGCTATGGGCCATGATCCCCTGATGCTTTGGGGTGCCAGGTCGGATGCGATCTTTGGCCTGGTGGGAACGATGCAGCGGGCGTCTGAGGCGACGTCAAAACTACCGCCCGCCACCCTGTATCTCTATGGAGCCAACGACCAGATCATTCCTGCAAACGCGGTCGCGATGGCGGTGCGGCGACTATCGCCTCAGGCGCGCACAGCCTTCTATGCAGAAGGCTGGCACATGCTGACACGGGACCACGAAGGGCCGAGCATCTGGGCCGATGTGCTGGCGTTTATTCGTGATCCCGGCGCGCCTCTGCCATCCGGGGTGCCGGCAATCAATGTAGAAAGCCTGCTTCGGCGAAGTCCAGCATCCGGGTCAACAGGGCTTCGACATCCCCCTCACGGGTGAGGCCGGCCGAAAGACCATGCAAACGGTCAAACTCGGCAAACCGGTTGTTGTGGATCATGCCCAAGGTGAAGTGTAGCCGCCAATAGACCTCTTCGGGGGGCAGAGCGGGCAGGGCGGCAATCAGAGCATCGGCAAAACGGCGCAAATGCGAGACGTCTGTGCGCAGGGCTTCGCGCATGGCCTCCGTGCCTTCACTGCGGGCGCGGATGATGAATTGGGCCGAGACCCGGCGTTCGTGGCCCGGCGAAGACCAGCGTAGGGGGGGCGCGATCAGAGCTTCGAGGACAGCGCGCAGCGGAGGCTTGCCACTATTGCGGTCTGCTGCCTCATGCAACATGCGGGCGCGTTCGCGATTGAGCTGTGCGGTGCGGCGGCGGAAAATCTCGAACAGGAGGCCATTTTTTGAGCCAAAGTGATAGTTCACGCTGGCCAGATTAACGTCTGCCGCAGAGGTAATGTCGCGCACCGAGACGCTTTGAAATCCGTTCAGGGCAAACAGCCGCTCAGCCGCCACGATGATCGCAGCTTTTGTCGCAGCATCCCGTTCGGGATCTTCAGCTGAGATCGGAGAGGTCGCGTCCGTGGCCAACAGACTAGCGTACCAGCTCTCGCATTGCCGCTTCCAGGCCCTGAATGGTCAGGGGGAACATCCGATCAGCGACCAGCTGCCGCATAACGGAAATTGACGGTGTATGGTCCCAATGGCGCGCGGGAGTGGGGTTCAGCCAGGCGACGCTTTCCCAGGTCTTGGCGACCCGGTCCATCCAGATCGCACCTGGTTCCTCATTCCAATGCTCAACTGAGCCGCCTGGATAGGTGATTTCATAGGGGCTCATGGTGGCGTCGCCGACAAAAATGACCTTATAGTCGCGACCATACTTATTCAGCAGGTCCCAGGTTTCCAGCTTTTCGGTATGGCGGCGGCGGTTATCCTTCCACACCCCTTCGTAGAGGCAGTTGTGGAAATAGAAAAATTCCATGGTCTTAAATTCGCTGCGTGCGGCGCTGAACAACTCTTCGCAGACGCGAATGTGACTATCCATCGATCCGCCGATATCAAAGAAAATCAACACTTTAATAGTATTGCGACGCTCCGGTTGCATGATCAGGTCAAGATAGCCCTTATTGGCAGTCTCTTTGATCGTGCCTTTCATATCCAGTTCGTCCAGGGCCCCCAGGCGGGCGAATTTGCGCAGGCGGCGCAAGGCGACCTTGATGTTCCGCGTCCCAAGTTCTACCGAATCGTCAAGGTTTTTGTACTCGCGCTTGTCCCAGACCTTGATCGCCTTTCCATGGCGGCCCTTGTCCTGGCCAATGCGAATGCCTTCAGGATGATATCCATTGGCCCCGATCGGCAGGTTACGACCGTTACCGCGGGCGTTCTCGTCGTCCTCGCCCTCTTCGCCTTCGCCCTGACCCTTCTTCATTTGCTCCTGGAGCATCTCCATCAGCTTATCAAAGCCGCCCATGGCTTCGATCTGCTTTTTCTCTTCGTCGGTGAGGAAACTCTCAGTCAGGCGTTTGAGCCATTCTGCCGGGATGTCCGTCGCGCGCTCGGCCGAAATCATCTCGAGCCCTTTGAACACATGGCCAAAGACCACGTCGAACCGGTCAAGGTGACGTTCATCCTTCACCAATGTGGCGCGTGACAGGTAGTAAAAATCTTCGACCCGTCGCTCGATCACCGCTTTATCCATACCCTCCATGAGCATGAGATATTCTTTGAGCGTCACAGGAAGCTTGGCAGCTTTCAGTTCATTGAAAAATTGCAGAAACATGGGCGGTGCTCGCGGCGAGGTTCGAACGTGTGTTTGACACTGGAAGATGCGTCCAGCGACGCCATCTGTCCAGAGGGATTACAAAAACCGACCACAAGTCCTGGCATCGCATCAGTTTTGATCAAGCCGTATCGCTCTGGCCCCGTAGATAAACCGGTCTATCCGCGTCGCAGGATAAATTCGTGGTCTTGGGTTTTGCCGACAACAAATTTGTATTCCCCGACCTTAGAGAATCCCCGTCGGGCGTAGAGCATTTGCGCGCCATGATTTTCAGACCACACGCCCAGCCACACGCGATGGGGGCCATTGCGATCCAGCCAGGCCAGGACCGCATCCAGTAGCCGCGTGCCATGGCCTCCGCTTTGCCAAGCTTTGAGCATGTATATGCGTTTCAGCTCACCACAGGCTGGTGTGACTTCCGGATGGGGGAGACTGCAGGGGCCGGCGAGAGCATGGCCAATGGCCTGGCCGTCGTGTTCGACCAGCCACACGGCGTATTGTGGGTCGGTGAGGTGTTCTAGCGCGGCCTGTGGGCTGTGGGCCTCGGCCAGAAAGTCGTGCAGGTCGCGTTCGCTGTAGAGGTGACGAAATGTGTCGGCGAAGGTGATCGCGCCGATCCTAGCCAAAACCTCGGCGTCGCCGGCGTTGCCACGGCGAATGACAATCTGGGTCATGGTCTCGAAAGCTTTCCCGAACTAGAATGCGCAGATGACCATTGCACTCTATACTCATCCAGACATGCTAGGCCATGTGCCCAGCTTTGGTCATCCGGAACGGCCAGACCGACTCGTCGCCGTCACCGAGGCACTGTCTGATGCCTCGGACCTGAAAATGGAGCGTTTTGCGGCACAGTTGGTGGAGCGCGCCGATCTGCTGCGGGTGCATAATGATAACTATCTCCGGGTGATCGAGCGTTCCGCGCCCGTTGAGGGGTGGACAAGTCTGGACCCCGATACGCAGATGTCTTCTGGAAGCCTGCGAGCTGCGCAATTGGCTGCGGGTGCTGTGTCGGCAGCCACACGGGCGGTTGCGGCAGGCGAGGCCGCGCGTGCCTTTTGTGCGGTTCGCCCCCCAGGTCACCATGCAACGCCAGGCCAGGCCATGGGGTTTTGCCTTTTTGCTAATGTCGCGGTTGCAGCGCGAGTCGCGCAAGCAGCAGGCTTGGCACGCGTCGCGGTTGCAGATTTCGATGTGCACCACGGCAATGGCACCCAGTCGGCGTTCGAGCGCGATCCGACCCTTTTTCTGGCGTCGGTGCATGAAAGTCCGGCCTATCCATGGACAGGTGACCCGAGCGAGACTGGCGTCGGCAATATCGCCAATGCCACTGTGGCTCCTGGGGCAGCGCGTGAAGTCTGGCGGGCGGCATTCGAGAGCCTGATGTGGAGACTGGATGCGTTTCAGCCCGATCTGATTCTGATTTCAGCTGGTTTTGACGCTCATGCGCGCGACCCACTGGCCAATCAGGCCCTGGAAGCAGCAGACTACGCCTGGGCAACGCGCGCGATTGTTTCGGTGGCGAACGCACGGGCCGGTGGCCGAATCGTCTCTTCGCTTGAAGGTGGCTATGACCTTGAGGCCCTGGGTCAATCTGCTCTGGCCCATGTTCGAGCCCTGGCAGCTGCGTGACTTTTAGCCGCGGAACCATTTTTTTGGTCCGCCATGGCGAACCGGCGCTATCACGACGGGTGAAGCTGTCTGCGCGTGAATATCGAGAGTGGTGGGACCGTTATGAAGTCGGCGGCCTCAAGCCCGGGCAACAGCCACCGGCGGAGCTTGCGCGGTGCGCAAATGCCGCTAACGTCATCCTCTCATCTACACGTCGGCGGGCTATAGAGACGGCGAAAGCCTTGATCGGAGCGCGCGATTTCAGCCAGGATGACGGGCTGATCGAAGCTCCGCTTCCGCCACCGGCTTTTCCCAGCTTGATCAAGCTTTCTCCCAAGTCGTGGGGCTTTGTCGCGCGGGTGTGGTGGTGGTTTTTCAACCATCACGATCCGGGGACAGAAAGCCGGGCGCAGGCGCAGGCGCGAGCCGAGACAATTGCCACACGCTTGATCGCACTGGCGGACGACGGCAAAGACGTGATGGTCGTGGCCCATGGATTTTTCAATTTTATGGTCGGCAGAGTCTTGATTCGGCGGGGCTGGCAGCGGGTCGAGGATCAAGGGTTTCGTTATTGGTCGACGAAGCGCTTTGAGGCGCCTGAGATGTGAAGGTGGACAATCTGGACCCGATGATTGCCCACTCGCCCGCCCCTCGTCTAATGTGGATGACCAACTACGAGAGTCTGCATGGCCGATACCGATGACATCACAACACTGTCTTTTGAAGCGGCCCTGGCCGAACTCGAACGCATTGTGGCCGAGCTTGAATCAGGCAAGGCTGAACTTGAGCGCTCTATTCAGGTCTACGAGCGCGGTGCGGTGCTGAAAGCCTATTGCGAGGGTAAGCTGCGCGAGGCGCAACTGCGGGTCGAAAAGATCGTCATGGGCCCAGCTGGCCCTACGGGTCTTGAACCGGCCGAGTTTTCTTGAGTGTCGATGCAAACCGTTTCCGAACGCGTCACGCGCGCTGCCGATCTTGTCACTGTAGCTTTAGATGAGCTGTTGCCACGCGCTGACGGCCCTGAAGCGCGCGTGATGGAGGCCATGCGCTATGCTGCCTTGGGTCCCGGAAAGCGACTGCGTCCCTTTTTCGCCCTCGAAACCGGACGCATTTTTGAACTCCCGGAGCGCTCGGTTCTACGTGCGGCCTGCGCCCTGGAATGCGTCCACGCCTATTCCCTGGTACACGATGATCTGCCGTGTATGGACGATGACGATATGCGTCGGGGAAGGCCCACAGTTCACAAAGCCTATGATGAGGCGACCGCTGTCCTGGCCGGTGACGGGCTTTTGACTGTGGCATTCGAGATTATGGCCCATCCGGACACCCATCCGGACGGGGAGATTCGCGCCGATCTCGTGCACCGCCTGGCGGTGGCTTCTGGGGCAAAGGGCATGGTCGGCGGTCAGATGATCGATCTCTTGGGCGTTCGCGACGACTTAGGCGCTGTGGCGCGGATGCAGCGGATGAAGACAGGGGCCCTCATCGCGGCGGCATTCGAATTGCCTTTGGCGATGGCGAAACCCAGCCATGCCGAAAAAACCGCCCTGATGGCCTTCGGCCATGATATTGGCCTGGCTTATCAGATCGTCGACGATGTTCTGGACGCCGAAGGGGATCCAACGACACTCGGCAAGGCTGCTGGCGGCAAGGACGCGGCTCTTGGCAAGGCTAATTATGTCACCTTGCTGGGCGTGGAAGATGCTAAGGCGCGTGTGACTTTCCTGACACTCCAGATCAAATCCCACCTCGATATTTTTGCCGCGCGCGGGCGGGTCCTAGAGTCGGCGGTTGATTTCGTGCTAGAACGACGAACCTAAGAGTCTGCCAGGGGGCTGGGCCCCGAACTCCGGATTCCTCAAATATGTCTTCAACGACCCCACTGCTGGATAAAATCAGCGCACCTGCCGATACTCGTAACCTGTCGCTACCCGAGTTACGTCAGTTGGCTGCCGAACTGCGCAATGAAACCATCGATGCGG
Source organism: Caulobacteraceae bacterium (assembly GCA_043742825.1). Lineage (GTDB taxonomy): Bacteria > Pseudomonadota > Alphaproteobacteria > Caulobacterales > Caulobacteraceae > Acaudatibacter. Next base: position 6,769 of record JAYTXQ010000051.1, read on the forward strand.
TTTCTGTCACCGGGGGCCATCTTGGGGCAGGGCTTGGCGTTGTCGAGCTGACCGTTGCTTTGCATCATGTCTTTGATACGCCTCGCGATATCTTGATCTGGGATGTCGGACATCAAGCCTATCCACACAAGATTCTGACCGGACGCCGTGATCGGATTCGCACCCTGCGACAGGGTGGGGGCCTTTCTGGATTCACCAAGCGTTCTGAGAGCGCCTTCGATCCATTCGGTGCCGCCCACGCGGCGACTTCGATCTCTGCGGCACTTGGTTTCGCTGTCGCGCGCGATATGCGTGGCGAGGATAACGCCGTCATCGCCGTTATCGGTGACGGCTCCATGAGTGCGGGCATGGCCTATGAGGCGATGAATAACGCCGCCGAATCAACCAAGCGATTGATTGTAATTCTCAACGACAATGACATGTCGATCGCCCCTCCGGTGGGCGGGATGAGCGCCTATCTGGCGGCCCTAGTGTCTGGTGGCGCGTATCAGAGTATGCGCCGGTTTGGTAAAGAGGTCGCCAGCCACCTGCCACGACCCTTGAAGGATATGGCGCGCAAGGCCGAAGAATTCGCTCGCGGTATGGCCACCGGCGGCACTTTTTTCGAAGAATTGGGCTTTTACTATGTCGGGCCCATCGACGGACACAACCTTGAACACCTTGTACCTGTGCTGAAGAACGTGCGTCAGATCGAAGATAAGCCCGTGGTCATTCATGTGGTGACCCAAAAGGGCAAGGGCTATGGCCCGGCAGAAAACGCCGCTGACAAACACCACGCGGTGGCGAAATTCGATGTAATTACCGGAGTTCAGGCAAAACCCCCGGCCAATGCGCCGCAATACACAAAGGTATTTGCAGCTGAGTTGATCAAACGCGCCGAACGGGATGACAAGATCGTCGCCATAACCGCAGCCATGCCGTCGGGCACGGGTCTCGATGTCTTTGCCAAAGTCTTTCCAAAGCGCACGTTTGATGTCGGGATAGCCGAACAACATGCAGTGACTTTTGCGGCGGGATTGGCTGCTGATGGCATGAAGCCATTCTGCGCGATCTATTCGACCTTTTTGCAGCGCGGCTATGATCAGGTGGTGCACGACGTCGCCATCCAGGGTCTGCCAGTTCGCTTCGCCCTGGATCGTGCCGGCCTAGTCGGGGCCGACGGGGCCACCCATGCCGGCAGCTTCGATATCGGCTTCCTGGGTCAATTGCCGGGTTTTGTGATCATGGCACCTTCAGATGAAGCGGAGCTGGCCCACATGGTCGCCACCTCGGCGATGCTGGATGATTGTCCCAGCGCCTTCCGCTTTCCCCGCGGTGACGGCGTCGGTGTCGAGATCCCGGCACTGGCTGATCCGCTTGAAATCGGTAAGGGCCGGGTCGTTCGCGAGGGCACAACAGTGGCGATTTTGTCCTTCGGCACTCGCTTAGGCGAAAGCCTGAAAGCTGCTGAGGCCTTGGCCGCGCGGGGTTTTTCAACAACTGTCGCCGATGCCCGATTCGCCAAACCGCTGGATATCGACCTGATCCTGCGCCTTGCACGAGAGCATGAAGTTTTGCTCACGGTGGAAGAAGGGTCTATCGGCGGGTTCGGTGCATTTGTCCTGCATGCGCTGGCTGACCATGGAGCTCTGGATCGGGGCCTGAAAGTCCGCACTCTGACCTTGCCGGACATCTTCCAGGACCATGACAAACCAGAAGCCATGTATGCTACCGCAGGGCTGGATGCGGATGGCATCGTGCGTTCTGCCCTGATGGCGTTGGGCCAGCACGGTGCCAAAGGCCTTCGCGCCCGGGGATAGGCGGTGGGATCGGACCCGGCACGGAACGGTTTTTCATTGCCTTGGTCACGCCGCCCCGATGCCAAAGCTAATTTTCAACGCGCGCTCCTGGAGCTTTTGCCAGGAGCTGTAGCGCTCTGCCGGCTTGATGGCCGACTATCCTGGACTAGCACATTGTGGCGTCATACCTGCGGTGCCTCCAGTCGACTGAGCGGCAATCCGGGAGTGTTTGTGGGGTTGCGTTCAGCGCGCGATACCGGGCATGCCACTGCAGTGGTTGTCATCGGCGGCGGCGCTCGATGCGTCAGGATCGACCGAATTTCGCCGGATGTGTTTCTGTTGCGGTGCGATGATCCTGGTCCTGGGCCGCTAGAAGTCGGCGCACCCCCTGGCCCGCGTTCCCTGGATAAATTTGCCGCCAAAGCACCTATTGGCGCGGCACTGATCAGCGGCAGCGAGCCGTTTACCGGCCAGATCGAAGAGGTCAATTCGGCCCTGGCCGAAATAGTCGATGTGGCTGAGCCTGTTGGAACTGTATTTGGCCAAATATTTGAACCTGAGTCGCTAGCGATTTCGATTGCAGCCTGGGCCGGCGGCGATGTTGGTCCGTATGAAATCGAACTTTTGGGCCCTTCCTTGCGTACCGTGCACCT
>JAYTXQ010000052.1:0-3724 GCA_043742825.1 Caulobacteraceae bacterium
CTTTGCCTATGCCGAGCAAAGCCTGCGAACCTTCGCCCGGGATGTCATGCCCCGCCTAAAGGCTTACCACCGCCAGCCCGCGACCCTGATGGCTGCTGAATAAGTCGGGCAAGACAGGGTCGGAGTGAAATAGCGACAGGTGACCCAGGTTATCGGGACGAGTATACCTGTCACCTTATTCGCCAACAATTCCTTACCGATGTATTGTAATGCCGCCTCAAGTCTGACATGATTTTGTTCGTCAATTTACTTGCGGAATTGGGTGCTTAGAACCCAGCATAATCTGGCACTCAAATCCTTAAATCAGGCGCTAATATGACCCGCCTCAAAGCGATGCTAATTGTGGCTGCGCTCCTCGCTGGAGGCACCCTTCCCAATCTTGCGAACGCTACAGTCTATAATTTGACGATGAATTACAACCCGGCGGCCACGTCCTGTTTCATGCATGGCCAATTGAAGCTCTGCGCAAATGTTCAGCTCTTTCCGCAAGTGATCGCGGCCAATGCTGGCGACGCCTATCTTGTCCAGGTCAACTTCGCGCAACCGTTTTATGTACCGGGGTCGAGTACCGAGAGTCTGATTGACGTTTTTCTCGGCGACACGACAGCGACTGGCTATGGATTTCCGTCCTTTACAGACCTATCGGTCTACCAGACGGACGTCCAAGGCTATCAAGGGTCGCCTGAACCCAATATCGGGCCGCACGCGCCTGGTTACGCCTCTGGTTCTTACGCGTGGTCCGATGGTTATGATTCGTTTTATGGCTTTTGCTGCGGCGCGGCTCCAAATCACGGATTCTCAGTCACCGGCGTGACATCGACGATTGAGTTGTGGACAAGCGACCCCAATCCCTTGGCCTATCTTTACGTAGGCTACATCGTCGCGGTTCCGGAACCCGGCACCTGGGCCCTTATGTTGCTGGGTTTGGGCAGTATCGGCGGGGTGTTGAGAACCCGATCAGGGCGTTCAAGGACGATGCGGGTTATCGCTAAATGACACCTTAACTTTACTTCGCTCCTTTTACTGTTAGCCGACGATGATTGATGACGCCGCCCCATCTGCGCGCCGAACCTGACGCGACCACCGCAACCTTTATTCCGAATTGGACGGCCAATTTAGCGCTGGTCTCATGGCTGGCCTTGCATGACCGTAAAATATGGTGACAGAATAAGCATTCCCTTATTACCCCTCAACTGAACCTCGTCACTAATCGCGGTGTTTTTCTTGCGAACCGGCGCGCGTTTGGCGATTACGCGTCCCAAGCGTTGCTTGAGATCAACGGCGGACGCTGCGGCCCCCACCAGCGTTCCTGACAGACCAAGCATGGCGCTGTGATCGAAAAAGACGAACCCAAGCGCTGTGTCGAAGCCGCCGCTCTGGGCGACCTGGCCCAGGCCGTGGAAAATCTTCACGCCGACGGACGGTTTAACCTCTCCGGGCGCGCCGTTTAGTTCCACAACCGCCAACCCCGCTTCCCACCAAGCCCCTATCTGGCCTACCGCTTTGCTGACGAATCACGAACTTGTCCAGACGGCCAGCTTCGGTTAGCTTTAGTCCGTTTTGTAGAGGAACGACCATGGACCAAGCCATCGCCGACAACTTTCTGCGCCTAGTCGGCGACAGCCAGAAGAATGGTGTGCCCGAGATGCATTTCCGTTTCTGGCGGCGCGCGACAGACGAAGTGCGGCAAAAGTACCTGGACAAGTTTCGCGCCGATGCTGGCGCGCTGGCCTGGTACGAGGAAGGCTACCTCGGCGACGATCCGGACTTTGACGCTCTGCTGGCCCTGCCGCCAGAAACCCTCGGCTACCAATATGCGCAGCACATTGTCAGCAACAACCTCAACAAGACCATCGCCAGCGATTACCGCCGCGCCCATGAGACGATGGAGGCCGAAGGCAAGCTCGCCGGCATGCCCGACGAAGTGAAATACGCCGTACTCCGCGGCTTTCAGATCCATGATGTCTTCCACATTCTTACCGGCTACCTGACCGATTCTTATGGGGAAATCGCCCTGCAGGCCTTTACGCTTGCCCAGAGACACCTGCCCTATTCGTCGATCTGGATGGCCACCCTCACCACCCAGATGACCTTCCTCAACCCCGGCATGACCGATCTGGTCATGGACGCCATCAGCGACGGCTGGACGTTTGGGCGCCAAGCCAAGAACCTGAACTACGTCCGCTGGGAAGAAATGATGGCTCGGCCTGTGGCAGAACTTCGGAGCGAGTTTAATCTGAACCGCAACGTCAACTGAGAGCCAGTTGATAGCGCCTTGCCAGCGTGGCTATCGCCTGTAAGCTGAAGTCCGATCAGTCACCGAGCGCTTCCAGCTCGGCCCGGATGTTTTCCTTCACCTTCGCCAGAACCTCCTCGGCGATGCGCAGGTCCTGGTAGGATACGCCGGCCAGTATCAGGTCATTGTTAACCGTGCCGACCTGCTCCATTTCATGGATGATGTCGTAGCCTCTATCGGTGATAAAGACCCGCCTGACACGGGCGTCTTTGGCGTCGCTCTCGCGGCGGACAAGCCCCGTTGCCATCAGACGCTGTACGAGCCCGCCGACCGTCACCTTGCCCACGTCCAGATGCCGTGCGAGCGCGACTTGCATCATCCCCTCGCCTGGCATCCGAGACAGCGCCGCGAGCACCGACCATTGCGACCGGGTGATGCCCAGCGGCTTAACCTTCAGGTCGAACAGTGTGCGGCGCATCCGCGAGACGTCATGAACCAGGAAGCCAAAGCGGAACGGTTTCGCTGCCGGTTTGCTGTCTCTTACCCTGTCCGTCTGGGGCAATTTTTGAGGCTGGTTTACCACGCTGGCCATCATTCCTTCCTGCTAGAGATTGCTTCTGACGGCGCTCAGCGTCCCTGGTAGGTCGGCGAGCGGCGTTCCTTGATGGCCGAGATGGCCTCGATGACATCGCCGCTGGTGAAACATTCCATCTCCAACGCCATACCGTAATCGAACACCGCCTCCACCCGTGCGCGGAAAATCAGGTTGAGCGCGCGTTTGGTGTTCTGCACGGCGAGCGGCGGCAGTGTAGCCAGCCGTTGCGCATAGGCGCGCGCCGCTGGAAGCGCCTCTTCGGCCGTATCAACCAGATCGGTGATCAGTCCCATCGCCAGAGCCTGCTCTGCACCGATGCGGTCACCGCTCAAGAGGTAGCGCTTGGCTCGCAGCAGGCCAGTATGCAGCGGCCAGGTGGCGCAGCCTCCGTCGCCGGCCGCCAGACCGATGATAACATGAGGATCGCTGATCCGCGCCGTGCGCGCGGCGAACACCGCGTCGCTGGCCAGCGCCAGGGTTGCGCCCAGGCCCACCGCGTCGCCCTGCAGCGCCGTAACCACAGGCAGCGGGCAATCGGCAATCGCCATCAATAGCGGCTTGCCTTGAGCCCGCATCGCCTGACGGAGCTCAAGATTTTTGTGATAGTCGAGGATTTCGTCAAAATCTCCCCCCGCGCTGAACGCCTTGCCCTGGGCAGCGAACACAATCGCACGCACGTCATTGCGGTCTTGTACATCCAGGAATGCAGCCTTCAGGGCGTGGTGGACATCAGCGGTAATCGCATTGTGCCGGTCCGGCGCGGCCAGGGTGATCGTCGCGATCGCGCCTTCGTAAAGGGTTTCAACACTCATTAGCTGCCCGCATCGTCGTTGTGCCTTTACCTGGTGCGCGCCAGCGCGGCACGGCTGTGTAACGCCTGCAACGGTGCCGTA
>JAYTXQ010000053.1:0-11699 GCA_043742825.1 Caulobacteraceae bacterium
CATCACTCAGATTGTAGCGCGGCGGATGAGTCACCCGCAGAGTGAATCAAATCCCAAGGCCCACCGCAAGTCCTTTTTGCCAACCTCGTGAGCAGTTACACTGTCAGACCCATGAAATCCACACACACCTTTGGGCTCTTTACGTTCTTTGGGTCATGAGGTCCGCCGGTGATCGTCGTGTTACGCAGATACAGGTTTCTCTCGAGTTTCGCTCCGTTTAAACTGAGCATCCCGTCAATAACCGAATTATCCAGACTACAATCATTACCAATGTGTGCACCAAGGCAGCGTACCGCGCCTTTGGCGGTGAAGCCCTTACTCAGAAACACAGCACCGCGCGTGATCAGGCGATCAGCGTGAAGCGCGTCACCACCTGGGTTGTTCAAACACGCTCCGCGAAGATCGAGATCGCCAAGTTGCACCCCCACGAAACCGATACTGCCCTTCGCCGAGAAAGGCATGGTTTCGTTCAGGCTCAGACACACGGTGCCACGAACGTCGGCACCGTCGCCAATGATCGCTTTCCGGTCACCCTTACCGTCGCAGGTCCCCGAGACTGTTGAGCCACTAAGGTCCAGGTGACCGTTGATCCTCGAACCCTGGATGTTGAGCGACAGCATCTGGCAGTTCAGCAGCGAGAGGCCGTCGAACTCAAGAAAGCTGAGGTCAAGCTCTCCCACGATGGCCGCGCCCATCAGTTTTTTGGGTCCGCGTGGCAGGAGCCAAAGGGGATTTGACCGCATCAATAGGGCGCGAATCACCGCTGCGTCGACCGTACCGCCGGGCGAACGGGTTTCACCAGCGCCCCAGGCCTTTACCAGGGCCCTTTCGTCGGCGGTAAGTTTGGCGAATGACATTGTTTGCAACTTAGCGGTGCAAGCGTTCCGCACAAGGGGGCGGTTATCCGAACGGCTCAGGGTATGATGTCCGCCATTTCATAGGCGTCACCCGCGTCCTTAAATTCGCCAAACAGGGCATCGGGCATGCTATTCAGTCTCCCCGACGTGCGGCTGTCCGCGCGTTCGTTGCGACCAGGATCGCCTGCGCTACTCAAAACCACGGGCCGCAGTTTTTTACGTCTGCTGATGACGAGCGCCCCTACTCCCGCCCGACCTTGGCCAGCAGTCTTGTTTTCACCCCTGGCGGGACAAATTTTGAGACGTCACCACCCAGTTGGGCGATTTCCTTGATCAGTCTGGAAGCCAGGGCCTGGTGGCGGGGGTCGGCCATGAGGAAGACGGTTTCAGTCTCGCGGTCCAACTGCTGGTTCATCGCCGTCATCTGGAATTCGAACTCGAAATCGGCCACCGCACGCAGGCCGCGCAGGATCACCGATGCGCCCACGTCGCGCGCAGCATTGAGGGTTAAGCCCTCGTAGGGGACCACCTGGATCTCGGCTGCAACGGGCAGCAGGGCGGTTTCGGCTTTGATGATATCTACCCGTTCTTCGAGGCTGAAGATCGGCCCCTTGCCACTATTGATGGCTACGCCGATGACCAGACGATCCACGAGCTTCATGGCCCGGCGGATCAAGTCCACGTGGCCGTTGTGGATTGGATCAAAAGTGCCTGGATAGAATCCGGTACGCATCAGCCTTCGCCTTCCGCAGTAACCTCATCGTCGGGAACGTCAGCTTCGCCCTCACCCCCGTCTTCGCCTTCACCTTCAAGGCGTTCCACGGATACCACATGTTCATCAGCGGCGGTGCGGAAGATGGTGACGCCCTGGGTATTACGCCCGGCGATGCGAATCTGTCCCACCGGCACACGGATCAGCTGACCCTGATCAGAGACCAGCAACAGTTCATCGGCATCCACCACGGGGAAAGAAGCCACTAAGCGTCCGCCGCGACGGCTCAGATCATGGGCCATCAGGCCCTGCCCACCCCGACCGGTGCGGCGATAATCATAGGCGCTCGTGCGCTTACCATAGCCTTCGGATGAGACGGTGAGGATGAATTGTTCGGCCAGGCGCAGGGCTTCGATGCGTTCGGGCGTCATATCGACGATGGCGTCGGCTTCAGGATCTTCATCCTCAGGCGCGGCAACCGGCGGGTCGGCGTCATCGCCCGCATTGCGGGTGGAGCTGGCGATCTTCAGATAGGCGGTGCGCTCGGCCGGCGTCGCGTCAACCCCGCCCAGTACAGCCATAGAGATCACGCTATCGCCTTTGGCCAGGCGCACGCCACGCACGCCGGTGGAATCACGGCTGGCAAAGACCCGAACATCGTCAGCGGAAAAGCGGATACAGCGGCCCAGCGCCGTGGTCAGCAGGATATCTTCAGCTGAACTGCAGAGGGCCACGCCGACGATGGAATCTCCCTCGTCCAGCTTCATGGCGATCTTACCGTTGCGGTTGATCTGGGCAAAATCCGATAGGCGATTGCGGCGGACGCCGCCCGAGCGGGTGGCGAACATGATGTCCAGACTGTGCCAGGTGGCCTCGTCCTCCGGCAATGGCAGGATGGAGGTGATGGTCTCGCCAATCTCAATGGGAAAGAGATTGATGAAGGCTTTGCCGCGCGAGGTGGGCGTGCCTTGGGGCAGACGCCAGACCTTGAGCTTATAGGCCTTGCCGCCAGAGGAGAAAAACACCATCGGGGTGTGGGTATTGGCCGAAAAGACGCGGGTGACGGCGTCTTCGTCCTTGGTCGACATGCCGGCGCGGCCCTTGCCGCCGCGGTGCTGGGTTCGATAAGTGTTCAGGGGTGTGCGCTTGACATAGCCGGCATGGGTGACGGTGATCACCATGTCTTCGCGGGCGATAAGGTCTTCGTCCTCGACGTCGGCGTCACCCTCGACGATCGGGCTGCGCCTCGGCACGGCGAAGGCGGTGCGTACTTCAACCAGCTCGCCACGCACCACCGCCATGATCGCCTCACGGGAAGATAGCAGGTCCAGATAGGCCTTGATTGACCCGGCCAGTTCTTGAGCTTCGGACAGGATTTCATCGCGGCCAAGGCCTGTCAGACGCGACAAAGTCAGGGCCAGGATGGCGCGGGTCTGTTCGTCCGACAGCCGAACCTGATCACCGTTGACGATCAGCGTGCGCGGATCAGCAATGAGTTCAATCAACGGAATCATATCACCGATGGGCCAGTCACGCTCCACCAGGCGCTCGCGCGCATGGGCCGGGTCGCGCGAGGTGCGGATGATGTGGATCACCTCGTCGATATTGGCCACAGCAATGGCAAGACCGACCAGGACGTGGGCGCGATCTCGGGCTTTGCCCAGTTCGAAGCGGGTGCGGCGAACCACCACCTCCTCGCGGAACTCGATAAAGGCCTCAAGCATCTCGCGCAGGCCCATCTGCAGGGGCCGGCCGCGATTGAGCGCCAGGGCGTTGACGGCAAATGAGCTTTGCAGTGGGGTAAAGCGATAGAGCTGATTCAGCACCACATCGGCAGTCGCGTCGCGTTTCAGCTCGACCACCACGCGCATACCGGTGCGATCACTCTCGTCGCGCATGTCAGAAATGCCTTCGATGCGCTTTTCCCGTACCAGCTCGGCGATGCGCTCGACCATCGCCGCCTTATTCACCTGATAGGGGATCGAGGAGATGATTATCGCCTCGCGACCGGCGCGCAGGTTTTCGATTCCCGTCACGCCGCGCACCACCACCGATCCGCGGCCGGTCAGCAGGGCCTGGCGCGCGCCAGTGCGGCCGATGATCTCGCCGCCGGTGGGAAAATCAGGGCCGGGAACGATGTCCAGCAGGACTTCAGTGCCGACAGCCGGATCGTCGATCAGAGCCAGACAGGCATCAATGATCTCGCCGAGGTTGTGCGGCGGGATGTTTGTCGCCATGCCAACGGCGATACCGCCGGCCCCATTGACCAGAAGATTGGGAATACGCGAGGGCAGGACGGCTGGTTCCTGCTCCTTGCCGTCATAGTTTTCCTTAAAATCGACCGTGTCTTTGTCCAGGTCGGCCATAATGGCCATCGCGGCGCGGGTCAGGCGACACTCAGTATAACGCATGGCTGCTGGCGGATCATTGTCCACCGACCCGAAATTGCCCTGACCATCAATGAGCAGCAGGCTCATGGAGAAAGGTTGCGCCATACGCACCAGGGTGTCGTAAATCGAAAGATCGCCGTGCGGATGATATTTGCCCATCACGTCGCCGACCACGCGCGCGGATTTTACGTAGGCGCGATCAGGTGTGTGGCTTTGTTCGTTCATCGAATAGAGAATACGGCGCTGAACTGGTTTGAGGCCGTCGCGTAAATCAGGTAAAGCGCGGCTGACGATCACGCTCATGGCGTAGTCGAGGTAGGACTTTCTGACCTCATCCTCAATTGTGATGGGGGTCACGTCGCCTCGACGATCATCAATCGGGGGTATGGTCGGCGCGTCGGTCAAATGGGGGGGTCAACACTGTAGAATCGGACGCAGTTCGCCCATGCTTGTTCTAGCAGGCGATGACGGAAAAAGCCACCGCCGCACGGGGTGCACGCAAGCCGTTCGTCTAGGACATTTCGGCCAATGCGACACGTCAAGTCAAACTTGCGAACGGGCTGTTTCAAGAAATTTTTTCAACGCCAAGAAGCCATGGCCGGAATGGACTACGCCACACGCGGTGGGTTCGAAATTCTGGAATTCATCGGCTTGGCCGAATGATCACGAGCGCCTTGGCTTCTTGGCTTCTTGGCTTCTTGGCTTCGAAAGACTTGGCGTGATGACCCAATTCTCAACCCGGATAAACTCGGGTGTCATAGCCCTGACCGATCTTCCCTTTACCGTCAGAGTAGCGAGAAAGTCCCGTTATCTTAAATTCAGAAAGGGATTTCGTCGTCCAGATCTGCGGTGAAGGTTTCCTTTGGGCCGGAGGTCGCGGCGCGTGGGGCGCTGGAATAGCCGCCCGTTTCGCCTTCACCACGTGAGCCACCCTCGCCGTCGCCGCGACCATCGAGCATGGTCAGTTCGCCGCGAAATTTTGCCAGGACGATCTCCGTAGCCTGTTTTTCCACACCCTGGTTGTCGTTGTATTTTCGCGTTTGCAGCGCACCCTCAAGGTAGATTTTCGAACCCTTGCGCAGGTAGTTTTCCGCCAGCTTCACCAGATTATCGTTGAAAATCGACACGCGGTGCCATTCGGTCCGCTCCTTGCGCTCGCCCGAGGTGCGATCACGCCAGGTTTCTGATGTCGCCATGGTGAAACTGGCAACGCGATCACCGGAGTTGAGGGTGCGAATTTCCGGGTCTCGCCCCAGATTACCGACCAGAATAACCTTGTTGACGCTGCCCGCCATAGTGTTTCACCTTTGCTCGCCTAGCGGCCTTGCGCGCCAGAATCGACGATGACCCTATCATTTTTTTTCGTTAACGCAAGATCAATGTTCTTCTTTTGTTCACTCTACGGGGTAATGGTCACGCCCCCAGCTTTGACCAATTCACCGCCGGGCCCGCGAACCAAGAACGGATAACGGTAACCGCGATAGCTCTGCGCCGTGAACACCCCTTCACGTTGCAGAAACAAAAACTGCCCCTGATAGCTGCCAATCACCTGAGCCTGATTGACTCCAAGGGCGCGAAAGCTAAGGCGCATCTTTTCCAGTTCAGCAGCACAGTGTTCGAGGTCGCGTTGCCCTCTGACCAAGACATTGAATTTTGCCTTGCCGTCGCGTTGCGTGACCAGATGAAAACACACGCCGCGATCAAACGGCGGCTCAAGCGTCTTTTCACAAGCCGCCATTGGAAGCACCAATGCCAGACAGAAAGCGAGAGCTATTTGGCGCATCTTGGGTCCTCTAGTCGGGTGCTGGGGATGGGGGCGAACCGGTATGTGACTCTGTCGAGCCAGGCGATTGCGGTAGCGCATCGGCGGTCGCCGCAGTTGTCTCATCGCCTGCGGTCACCGTCAGCGGAGAGATTGCATCGCCGGGACCATTGGCAGCCGCCAGATTGCCACTGGGGTCGAGGCCGACATCCATCGCCCCACGGCTGACCCCATTACGGCGGGCACAGTCCTCTAATGGCAACTCCCCCACCATCTGGGCACCGACGAAACACCGCAAAGGCTTGTTCGGGTCGAGCTTAATATCGTCATCGCGACCGGTCTGCACGGTCAGATTGCCGCTACTTGTCATAGCAGCAGGATAATTTTCGCCCTTTGGCCAGACGATAATGATCAGACTGATCGCCAGCACAGTCGCTACAGCCAGAGCGATCAAGACAGGGTGTCTCTTGAGCCAGAGCATGAGTCTCGCCCAACTATTTGAAGCGGTAGGTAATCCGGCCCTTGGACAGATCATAGGGGGTCATTTCCACCAGGACCTTATCTCCTGCCAGAACGCGGATGCGATTCTTGCGCATCTTGCCAGCGGTATGGGCGATAATCTCGTGATCGCTTTCCAGCATCACCCGGAATGTGGCGTTAGGGAGCAATTCGCTCACCGTGCCCGGCAGTTCCAATAGTTCTTCTTTTGCCATGCGGCCTCTCAATTTAGACAATGGGACGTCGTGAAATCCCCTCTCGAGACCTCGCACGCATATTAATCATAGCTGCCTGAGCGGTTGAGGTCGATGGCCAGCTGGACTATCGGTATCTGTCGATGGGGAGATCAGGCCAGGAGAGATGCCATGTGGGCAAAAATATCGATCACGGTCGCTGTTGTATTTGCCATAGCTGGACAACTACGCGCGGCGGACCTGCCCCCAGCCGCCTCGCCACCCTCTCCCTCCGCCGCGACCCTGAACTGTAGTCCAGCCCTGCCCGGCGCGATGCAGGACAAGTGGGAAAGCCTCGGCCAGTTTGACGGACGGTTGGGCTGCGGCGTCGAGGCCCCACGCCCGACGGCCCCTTCGCCAAAAGGGTCAATCGCGCATCAGGCGGTGTTCGAAAACGGGTTAATTGTGCAATATGACGGCGGTCCCCTCGCCGGGCAGACCTTTGCCGTTTACGGCTGCCTCTATCGCCTCTATTTTCAATACGGCGGTCCCGGAGGGTGGCTGGGTCTGCCGGTGGGTGACGCCCTCAATACCCCCGACGGACAAAAACAGGAATTCGAGGGCGGTCACATGCGGTATCTGCGCACGCCCGATACCTGCACTGCGGAACAGTAATTACGCCGTGACAGCGGATCGTGCTACGATCGCCTCGAACAAACTGGAGCTTTCGACGATGCGCGCCATAGCCTTGAGCCTCACCCTCAGTTTCCTCGCTGGCGTGAACGGCCACGCAGAGGAAGCCATCGCCACGGCTACAGCCGCGCCAACCGGCGGCGCGCCGGCAATCTCGGCAGGTTCGACCGCCCCGCTGAGTATCTCAGACCTGAGACACTTTGATGACCGGGGTCCGGCACAGGGACCCTGGGGCGGCGTCCCAAAAGTTGCTGACGACGGTTCGACCAAGGCCGATAAGCATCCGCATGGAGAGGTCCATGCCGGTATCGGCACGCACGGCTACCGAGAAATCGGCGGCGTTGCCTGTATGCCCCTTGGCGACAACGGCGCGGTGATCGTTGCCATCGATGCCGGCAGATACCCAGGCGGGCACCGCTAGACTCCACACGGCGGACAGGGACGTCCGCGCTCCGGAGCCTCACGTCATCGACATTTGAATAAGTCTAACAAGAAAAAGGCCGCCTTGCGGCGACCTTTCCTTAGAACTTAGAGAGTGCGTGAGGTTCAGGCCGCCAGGACGGCGTTCCTACGACGCAGAGCCGCGCCGGTGAGGCCGAAACCGGTCAACATCATCGCCCAGGTTGCCGCCTCGGGCACCGCTGTGACTGAGACCTGCAGCTGGTAGGGGCCATTGGGATCATTGGGGAAAACGCCGCCGCTGTTGGCGAAATATTCACCAGCCACGCCGACGCCGCTGATGTCTGTTGACCACGACCAGTTCAAGGATGATGCACCAGCGTCCGCGAGCTGGATCCAATAGCGCGTGTTGGCAGCTAGGGTACAGGCGCAACCAAATGCCAGGACCGTTGGCGTACCGTTAAGAAAGGAATCGGAGAAAGTTCCACTGGCGAACGTCGAACCCGGCGAGGTGCCTGCGTCATTCAAGACAGATACCGTGAAGAACCCGCTGTCAGTCGACACGCCATCAACGAGAACGGAGATTCCCGACGCCGTGATGGTCTGATTGCCAGTGGAGAAGGAATCGGCCAGCGGACCAAAGGTCGCCGCCGAGTCAGAGCCGGTTGTAGCGGCACCCAGATTGTCGAAGAGTATGACGTTCACTGCGCCCGCACTTGACGCAATCAGGGTTGCGGACGCCAACGCGGCACCCGTCAGGAAAAGTTTGTAGTTCATGGATCCAGCCTCACCGATTTTTGAAATGGAACGAAATTGATCCCCAGTGCCGCCGAAAAGACACCCTGGGCAATGTTATGTCAACATGATTTCTGGTCTGCGGCGGGCAAAAGGCGGACATTCGGCTAGATGAGGCGAAAGCTTATCAATGGTTACTTGACATAAAGCTCGCCAGTGGTTTCCCTACAGTCTTCTGAACCGATGGGGACGACCATGCCGCTGGACGTAGACGCTCGCCAATCCCACGCTCCACAGGACCTGGGCTTTGATCCGGACGCCTTGAAAGCCCGATACCAAGCGGAGCGTGATAAACGCGTCCGGGCCGATGGTAATAGCCAGTATGTCGGAATTGAGGGCAGTTTTGCCCACTATCTGGACGACCCTTACGTCGAGCCTGGATTTAGCCGTGCGCCTCTGACCGATGAGATTGAAGTGGTCGTCATCGGCGGTGGGTTTGGCGGCCTTTTGGCCGGCGCGCGTCTGCGCGAAGCTGGCGTCGAGGGTATTCGGATCATCGAAAAGGGCGGTGACTTTGGTGGCACCTGGTATTGGAACCGCTATCCGGGGGCGGCCTGCGACATCGAGAGCTATGTCTATCTGCCTTTGCTTGAAGAAGTTGGCTATGTGCCGGTGGAAAAATATTCCCGCGCGCCGGAAATTCTCGCCCATAGCCGCGCTATCGGCAAGCATTTCGACCTCTATCGCGACGTCTGTTTCCAGACTGAGGTCAAGGACCTGACCTGGGACGACAAGGCTTTGCGCTGGATTGTCCATACAAACCGGGGCGATGCCATGCGGGCGCGCTATGTGGTCATGGCCAATGGGCCTCTGCACCGTCCCAAATTGCCGGGGATTGCCGGGATCGAGACCTTTGCCGGGCACTCGTTCCACACCAGCCGCTGGGACTACGCCTATACCGGTGGCGATTCGAACGGCAACCTGAAAAGCCTCAAAGGCAAGCGGGTCGGCATTATCGGAACAGGCGCAACCGCCGTTCAATGCGTGCCGCACCTGGGTGCAGCGGCAGACCAACTCTATGTCTTCCAACGCACGCCGTCATCGATCGACGTCCGCGCCAACCGCCCCACCGATCCGGTCTGGGCGGCCAGTCTTAAGGCGGGCTGGCAGCAAAAGCGCATGGACAATTTCAACACTCTGGTTTCCGGCGGTTTCCAGGAAGAGGATCTGGTCAACGACGGCTGGACCGACATTATCGGCAACCTGTTATTTCTCGCTCGCAAACAACATCAGGCCGGTGAGACAACAATGGATCTGGCAACGATGATGCAGATGGCCGATTTCAAGAAAATGGAGCAGGTCCGCGCTCGCGTCGATTCTGTGGTCGCCGACAAGTCAAAGGCCGAGGCGCTGAAGCCCTGGTACAACCAGTTTTGCAAACGTCCCTGTTTCCACGACGAGTACCTAGACGCTTTCAACCGGCCCAGTGTGCATCTGATCGATACCCAGGGCCAGGGCATTCAGGCCATCACCGCTAATGAAGTCATCGCCAATGGTCAGGCCCATGAGATCGATTGCTTGATCTATGCGACGGGGTTCGAGGTTGGCACCGGCTATACCCGCAGCAGCGGCTATGAGCTCTATGGTCGCGACGGAATGAGCCTTAGCGGCAAGTGGGCCAACGGGGTGTCAACCCTGCACGGCATGTTCAGTCGCGGTTTCCCCAACTGTTTTATCGTCAGCAATTCTCAGTCGGGATTCACGGCCAATTTCCCTCATATGCTGAACGAGCAATCCAAACACCTGGCCTATGTCATCCGCCAGTGCCAGGACCGCCAGGCGCATAGGGTCGAACCTTCGCAGGCTGCGGAAGAGGCATGGGTTCAAACAATCGCGGACAATGCGATCATGCGCCAGAAATTCCTCGAGGCGTGCACGCCCGGCTACTACAACAACGAAGGCAAACCTTCCGTCCTGGCCGCCCGCAACGGCCCCTACGGCGGCGGCCCCATTGCCTTTGTCGCCGTGCTGGAAGCGTGGCGGGCTGAGGGCAGCCTGGCAGGCTTGGAAATCGAATAAAGGCGCGGGCACCACCTGAATGAAAAAAGGCCGCCTCGCGGCGGCCCCTTCTCAGATCAGGTGCGAACAGCTCAGCCGAGCGAAGCGGCCCGGGTCTTCGAGCGGCGCAGGCCAAACCCGACAAGACCAAAACCGACCAGCATCAATGCCCAGCTCGCCGGCTCCGGCACGCTGAACGTGCCCAGGGTCCCACCGACGGCCCACTGTGAACCCTCAGCAGCGTTAAGAGAGGCAAGACCGGCGGCGTTCAGGCCGAACATCACCTGAGTGCCATTATCTGCGGCGCTGACAGTAGCAAATCCATAACTCGTTCCCGAACCCAGGTCGTTATAGATACCCACAGCGCTTGTATTGTCCGAGGACAAAGCCGAGAGCGGCGTCGACACATCATAAGTGGTGTAGGTCGACGACGACAAACCGCTATAGCCTGGTTTAGTGCTGGGATTCCCCAGGCTCAATTGGGCCGAAGTGATCGGAACGGTCACGCCGCTCAGGTCGAATTCAAAAAAGTTGTTGTACGCGCCTACGCCGCCGCAAGTCCCGATCGAACAATCGCCGACGATATAGTCCTTGTTTACCGCGACATGCAGACCTTTATAATCGTACCAACCCATATCCATGGCTGTGAGGGTAATCGCCCCACCATTCAGAATCAGCTGCTGGACGCCGAAATTGTTGGGGGAATAGGTATAGCCGAATGCATAGGCACCGGCGTTGGCACTGGCGGTTGATGCACCGGCCAGGGCTGCGGCAGCCATGGAAACGGCTACCAGCGAGCGTGTAAGAGAGGATTTATTCACAGTGAACTCCAGAATGTGCACCCTGGTCGGGCGCGTTAAGGAAAAAGGCGCTTCAGACTTTTTCGACCCCCACAAAAATATCGCATGTTGTCTGCTCACAGGCAAGTCCAAATTCAGGCAAATCGGACGCAATCCGTTGTTGTCGACCGAGCATGACTTTCTGTCCGCGCACCTGGCCGACCTCACCGCGTTTTGGCCTTGGCTGGGTTCGTCGATCCTAGTCTGTTTTCGCCAGAACCTCGGCGATTTTGCCGAACATCTGATCGATATGAGCCTGGGTCAGGATCAGCGGCGGCGACAGGGCGATGATGTCGCCAGTGACGCGGATGAGCACGCCCTCGTCGAAACAACGGTGGAACACCTCCATGGAGCGAACGCCCGGTGCCCCGGTTCGGGGTTCAAGCTCAATTCCAGCGATCAGGCCGAGGTTGCGCACATCGATCACGTGCCGCGTGCCCTTCAAGGCATGGGCGGCGGCTTCAAAAGGCGTGCTCATGGTGCCGGCGCGGGCGAACAGGTCCTCTTCGCGATAAACCTCAAGGCTGGCCAAGGCGGCGGCCGTCGCCAGCGGGTGCGCGCTATAGGTATTACCATGGAAAAA
>JAYTXQ010000054.1:0-3059 GCA_043742825.1 Caulobacteraceae bacterium
AGCTACGAAGTCACCGGATGCGAGCGCCAGCCCCTGGTTTAGCGTATAGACGAGGCCCCGGTTTTCACGCGTCACCAGGTGGATTCGATGATCTGAGGCAGCTGCTGCCGTCAAAAATGCTGTTGATCCGTCGGTGGACCCGTCGTCAATGACCAGGATTTCCAGGTTTCGGTGCGTCTGTTTCTGGATGCTCGCCAATGCTGACTTCAGAAACGGCATCGCGTTATAGACAGGCATCAGAACGGTAATTAGCGTTTCAGGCATGGTGCGGCGGTCCTGTCCTATCGGTCACCCTCGCCTGCGGCATCGACCAGTCCGTAACTCGCGTGGTCCGGAGCCCGTTGTACGGCTCCCGTTGGGGAAGCGGTAAGCTCCTTCATCCAGATCACGTTCCCGCCGAGGATCAGGAAGTCTCTGCCAGTTCCTAACATCGCCCGTTGCAGCGTCTGGCTTGTTCGATCCTCCGGGAACAGCCAATCGTGCGGCTCAACGACGACCGCGCAGGTTTTGTCGATCCATTCCGTGTTCTCCGAAAACAATTCGAGTTCGAACCCTTCGATATCGATTTTAACAATAATTGGCCTGGCATTACTCCGCGCAATAAGATCGTTTATCATAACGACCTTAATGCCGCTTTCGGCGTGGTGCGTGCGCGCGCCCCATGCTTCTCCGGCATGCTTGGTCATGGTCACGTGACCGGCCTTTGAACCGATTGCCGCCTCGATCACCTCGATATTGGGGAAGCCCTTCGTATTTTCGCGGCAAAGCGCCGCATTGTCCGGGTCCGGTTCGATCGAGATGATGTGAGCCTCTGGATAAGCGGCTGAAAAAAAACGAGCAGCGAATCCGACGTTGGCACCTGCATCGATAATTAGTGGAAGCTCACCAGATCGAAGAGCTTTTTCGTAGGCGACCCGGATCAGACGTCCCTGCGGCACGCGATCAAAATCATATTCCCGGGCGACGAAAACCTGCCTCAGCACGTTCATGTCCGTCTCAGAAGGTCGTATTTTGAAAACGCCCACGCGAGTATTCACGCAGGCGTATCCGTCTGCATCCAGCCTTGCAAACACCTGCATCAAGACTGAGGGACCGAAGTCTCGCACATCCCTAGCAAGTGTAACCAATTCCCGAAGTATGCCCATGCCCATGCTGCTACCTTGTCGCGCCTAACTGCTGACCGAATGCCTGGCGCAACTTTAACTGCGGGTCGCACCTATATTGAGGAAGGACTGTATGCCCAGCGCCTGACGACCGCAAATGCTCCGGCCAGGGCCAAAGCTAGCAGCGCAAGGCTCTCTGGTTCGGGCACCATCACCGCGTCCGCCGTGATCAAGCTGGCTGGGACCGAGCCTGCCCAGGCGGTATCGGGCCCGAACACGTTCGCCGCGCCAATATCGCGCCGCGCTGCGATTGAGGTGTTCTATTCCACGCCGTCCGAGTTAATGTCCGTGTCGACTGTCGGGCCTGTCGACAATGCAAACCCTTAGGTCAGCAGCCCACGACCCCGGTTGGGGCCGGGCTGGTATCCTTGGTCGAGAAGCTCAACCCCATAATGTGAATCAGCACCATAGCGGGACCCCGGTTATAACTTTCCCTAGACCGATGAGAAAGTTTGGAATTGCGTACGAAAGCTGTGCAGGTTTGCGGTAGAATCTCACTTCTGTGCTGTTTCACAGTCAGCCACTTTTTAGGGCCTATTCCGCACCGGTCAGGCTGGTGTCGTAGTAACCCCAGAACAGGTCGCCTAGGGCATAGCGTCGGCGGTATGTGATCTTGCGTTGGACTAGGTGATACGGCCGGTCGTGCAGCATGTGGCAGCGTTGGCAAAGCGCGCGCAGATTGCCAAGTCGGTTGTTCGCCGGATTGCTATCCATGTGTGCGGCGGCGAGCACCACCCGCGTGCTGCGCATCCGAGTTGCTTCGACTAGATCGGGCCAGCGAGCCGCTCGGCCGCGGCGATCGCGCCAGGTCACGGCGGTCTCATCAAACCATCTTCCGTCTGGCAGGCAGCGGAGCTGGGCCAAGTGCGGCCGGCCACACGCTTGGCACCGACCACCCGCGCGCTCGAACCGCACCCGCTGGCTTAGCTCTCGCCAGTGAAGCGGATACAAACGCTGCAGCTCGGGGCGGATCGGCATGCTTATGTCTCTCCCTTCATCGCAGCTATCGCAGGACGCGGCTTGCGGCCCGGCGCACGAGCGGCGATTGCTTGAGATCGAGAAGTAGCAACCCCGACACCACCAGCACGTGACCGGCCGAGCGCGCGGTATAGGGTGGTCCGTCCAACTCCAAGGCGAGAGGCAATTTCCTCCATGGTCAGCAGTGGGTCGGCCATAAGCCGCCGCGCAGTATCAAGGCCATCCGCAGATAGGCGGGGTTTTCGACCGCCAAGCCGTCCACGGGCGCGTGCGGCGGCCAGGCCGGCCTTTGTCCGTTCTCGCAGCAGGTTGCGCTCCATCTCGGCAAAGACGGCGCCGATCTGGAGCATGGCCTTGCCCATGACAGACGCGGGATCAATGCCGTCCTGAAGAGAGCGGAGCGTAATCCCCTCGCGCTCAAACTGCTCCAGCAGGTTGACCAGCTGGTGAGTGGTGCGACCGAGCCGGTCGAGCCGCCAGACGACCAGCGTGTCGCCGCGGCGTAGGTGGGAAAGGGCGGCCGCCAGGCCCGGTCGATCAGCCCGGGCACCCGAGGCGCGGTCCTCAAAAACCCGATGGCAGCCGAGCTGGGCCAGAGCGTCGCGCTGCAGGTCAAGTTTCTGGTCCTCAGTCGATACGCGGGCATAGCCGATTAGCACCCCAACGCCATCACCCGCCGGGGCAGGAGTAAGGTAGGTGGTCTTTTTCGTGCCGGAAGCCATACACGATTCTTACACCGGCACACTGATTTTGCAACAGAGTTCCGGCACGATTATGAGCCTGAAAAGCAGGCCTTCGAGCAATGTGTGCCTATCATGCCGTAAACCCTGGTTAAAGAGAACGCCCCAGCCATCCTGCCAACATGCAAATTCCGTTGGCGCCCAATGTGAGCACGACGCTCAAGCCATTGTCAGCTAA